>NZ_RHGZ01000019.1:0-93573 GCF_003789045.1 Marinobacter sp. R17
ACAACGGCGAGATCAAGTGGCAGGGCCATTTGATCTACGTGAGTGAGCTGTTAGCCAGGCACCGCGTGGGCCTGAAAGAGGTTGAGGATGACCGAGTAGAGGTGCGATACAGCACCCATCTGCTGGGTCACATCAACCTTAAAACCGCGCGACTGGAGCCCGCATGCCGGTGGCACGCGGGGGAAGAGGTGTAACCCATGTTGCCGGTTCAAAGTGTTACCCATGCTCCGGTTGAACAGAGAGAGGGGGAGCGTCTTGCTCCAAAAGCTGGAGATTAAAAGTGGTGAAGGAACACCAATCCCGCGCAAAGGATCTGCGCGCGAACATGACCGATGCTGAGCATAAGCTGTGGTGGCATCTGCGAGGCCACCGGCTCTGCGGCCAGAAGTTTAGGCGCCAGCAGCCCATTGGCCCCTATATAGTCGACTTCGTTCACTTCGGAGCTCGACTGATCGTCGAGGCCGATGGTGGTCAGCATAACGACAGCGAGTATGACAGGAAGCGCGATGCCTGGTTGACGGCTAAAGGCTTCCAGGTTCTGCGATTCTGGAACCATGATGTTTTAAAGGATATCGAGACGGTGCTGGAAGTGATTCTTCGTGAGGCTTCTGCCCCCTCTCCCCCAGCCCCTCTCCCGCGAGGGGAGAGGGGAGTTAACTCGAGGCATGACTGAGTAAGCCTCTCTCCCCTGGAGGGAGCGATGTTTGGAGAGAGAGGGAGAGCCCCAGAACCCAATCTGGACCAGGAAAACCAAAATGACCCACAAACCCCAAATCAAAATCCCCGCCACCTACATGCGTGGCGGCACCAGCAAGGGCGTGTTCTTCAACCTGACCGACCTGCCGGAAGTGGCGCAGGTACCGGGCGAAGCACGCGATAAGCTGCTGCTGCGCGTCATCGGCAGCCCCGATCCCTACGGCAAGCAGACCGACGGCATGGGCGGCGCCACGTCCAGCACCAGCAAGACCGTCATCCTGTCGAAAAGTGAGAGCCCGGATCACGATGTGGACTATCTGTTTGGTCAGGTCTCCATCGACAAACCGTTCGTCGACTGGAGCGGCAACTGCGGTAACCTGACCGCGGCCGTCGGGGCGTTCGCCATCAACAACGGCCTCGTGGACCCGGCGCAATTGCCGGAGAACGGCACCGCCACGGTCCGGATCTGGCAGAAGAACATCGAGAAAACCATCATTGCCCGTATTCCCATAACCAACGGGGAAGTGCAGGAAACCGGCGACTTCGAGCTGGACGGCGTGACCTTCCCGGCCGCCGAAGTCCAGGTGGAGTTCATGGATCCGGCTGACGGCGAGGGTGCCATGTTCCCGACGGGTAACGTTGTCGACGATCTGGACGTGCCCGGCGTCGGTACCCTGAAAGCCACCATGATCAACGCCGGCATCCCGACCATCTTTATCAACGCCGACGCCATCGGCTACGACGGCACCGAACTGCAGGACGCCATCAACAACGACGACAAGGCCCTGACCCTGTTCGAAACCATCCGCGCCCATGGCGCTGTCAAAATGGGGCTGATCAGCGACGTGGCCGAAGCCGCCAACCGGCAACATACGCCCAAGGTGGCTTTCGTCGCACCGCCCAAAGGCTACGTGGCCTCCAGCGGCAAGGACATCGCCGCGGACGACATCGATGTCCTCGTCCGGGCGTTGTCGATGGGGAAACTGCATCACGCCATGATGGGCACCGCTGCCGTAGCCATCGCCACGGCTTCCGCGATCCCCGGCACTCTGGTGAACCTGGCAGCCGGTGGTGGCGATCGCACCTCCGTGGTGTTTGGTCATCCGTCAGGCACCCTGCGCGTCGGCGCCGAAGCCGAGCAGGTGAACGGCCAGTGGAGTGCGAAGAAAGCCATCATGAGCCGCAGTGCCCGCATCCTGATGGAAGGCTGGGTCCGCATTCCGGGAGATGCCTTCTGAGTTGCTTCGATGAAGAGACCGGGTCAGCTCGAAGCGGCCCGGTTTCCGGTCCATACTGACGCCATCATTTCTTGAAAGGCCGGGGCAGGGCTGATCGATCTAGCGGCACCCTCCCGGCCAGGGAGACGCCCCATGTCAGCGACATTCGATCTCAACGAACGCCCGGATTACGACGACGTCCTGCAGAAGATTGCGGACTACGTTCTCAATTATCAGGTCGATAGCCTCGAGGCGCTGGATACTGCCCGCAACTGCCTGATAGACACCCTCGGCTGCGGCCTTCTGGCGCTTCGCTTTCCCGAATGCACCAAACATCTGGGGCCGATCGTTGAGGGCACAGTAGTGCCTCACGGTGCCCGAGTTCCCGGCACCTCGTTCCGCATGGATCCCGTGAAAGCCGCCTGGGACATCGGCTGCATCATCCGCTGGCTGGACTACAACGACACCTGGCTGGCCGCCGAATGGGGGCACCCCTCCGATAACCTCGGCAGCATTCTGGCCGTCGCCGATCACCTGTCGCAGAAGCGCCAGGCTGAAGGCAAGGCGCCGTTGACCATGCGCGACGTGCTGGAAAGCATGATCATGGCCCACGAGATCCAGGGCGTGCTGGCGCTGGAGAATTCCTTCAACCGCGTTGGTCTGGACCACGTGGTACTGGTCAAGGTGGCCTCGACGGCGGTCACCGCCAAGCTGATGGGTGCGAACCGGGAGCAGATGCTGTCCGCGCTGTCCCACGCCTGGGTCGACGGTCAGGCCCTGCGCACCTATCGCCACGCGCCCAACGCCGGCTCGCGCAAGTCCTGGGCGGCGGGCGATGCGACCTCCCGCGCCGTGCGTCTCGCAGACATCGCCATGCGCGGTGAGATGGGCATTCCCGGCGTGCTGACAGCGCCCCAGTGGGGCTTCTACGACGTGCTGTTCAGCAAGACCAACAAAGATCAGAAGCTCAAGCCTGAAGATCAGCGACGGTTCTCGCTGCCCCAGGACTTTGGGTCTTACGTGATGGAGAGCATCCTGTTCAAGATCTCGTTCCCGGCCGAATTCCACGCCCAGACTGCCGCCGAAGCCGCTGTGACCCTGCATCCCCAGGTGAAAGACCGGCTGGACGAGATCGACCGGGTCGTCATCACCACCCACGAATCCGCCATCCGCATCATCTCCAAAGTCGGCAAGCTGGCGAACGCCGCCGATCGCGACCACTGCCTGCAGTACATGACGGCGGTTCCGCTGATCTTTGGTGCCTTGACGGCCGATCACTACGAAGACGCTTTCCACCAGGCCCACCCCGAAATCGACACCCTGAGGGACAAAATGGAGATCGTGGAAGAACCCCGCTACACCCGGGAATACCTCGAAGCGGACAAGCGCTCGATCGCCAATGCGATTCAGGTCTTCTTCAAGGATGGCTCAAAAACGGAACAGATTGCCGTGGAATATCCGATTGGCCATCGTCGGCGCCGGAAGGAAGGTATCCCGCTGCTTGAGGAGAAGTTCCGGGCCAATCTTGAAACGCGGTTTCCGAAAGGGCGGTGCGACGCCATTGTCGATCGATGCATCGATCAGAAGGTGCTGGAGGGTACGTCGGTGCCTGACTTTATGGCGTTGTTTATGATCTGAGACAGATTTTACAACTTTTTTAAAAAAATTAAGGGATTGACGGTTCGAGAAAAACGTCCATTTTCTTTACAGCGGTGTGGGCAGAAATTGGGTTGTATGGTGTTTAAAGATATGATTATTAAGAAATAAATATTGTTGGCCTTCTTGTTGCTTCTAAGTGACCACGGACTAACAACAACCTCAACAGGTTTAGGAGCTGTGCATGAAGAAGGAACGTGTTCTCAGTATCAGTGCGGGCATCGCACTCGGCGTATCCGGTTTGGTCGCGTCTGTACAGGCGGCGCCCATGCTGTATGTCAGCAGCGCCGGCGAGTCTGCTGCGCAGGCTGCCGAAACCAACTTCCTGGCCAAGCTGAAGTCAGGTTATCTGACTGAAGACTTCGAGTCTTACACGGCTGGCACGACATCCCAGAGCAACGCCATCGCCACGAGCGTCGGTACCTTTACCCAGGATGTTGCGGGTTCAGGCGGTGACTGCGACAGCCTTGGATTCACCTGTAACGGCGGTGTTGCCATTCTGGATGATGGTAGCTCTCCGTTTGGCGGTCGTTTTGCAACTCCAAGCGGTTCGGACAACGCGAACTGGCTGGACAGCATGGACAGCGAAGAGATGACTTTCTCGCTGACGCCGGGCTTCAACGCCCTGGGTTTCTACATCACGGACCCGAACGATGTGGGTGGCCGGATGACCGTGGGTAGCACCACCTTCACCTTCGAAGACATCTTCGGTTCTGCCCTGGGTAACGGCAACGTGTTTTACATCACGCTGTTCGATTCCGAAGGTCTGGGTGATGTTACCTTCTACGCCAATGCCTCGGACGACGGCTATGGCATCGACAACGTTACTGTTGGCGAAGTGCCGGAGCCGGGTTCACTGGCGCTCCTCGGCCTTGGTCTTGCGGGTATCGGCGTGATGCGCCGTCGCAAGGCATAAGCTGGCGAGATACGGTGTTAGAAACCTGCTAAACCCCGGCTTTGCCGGGGTTTTTGCTGTCAGGAATTTTTACATGCGCCTCCCATCTGTTTGAGATTGCACCCAATTGCAGTTCAACCCGGAAGGAGTAGACTTCAAAGGAGTTGGAGATCTACCGATCGGATTCATGGACGCGTCTGGCAGGGTGGCGTGAAGGAGTCGACGTGGCACACGTCAGGATATTCAGGCATTACATTCATCTCCCGTTCGTTATTCTGGGGCTGATTGATTTCAGTGTATTGGTCGGGGCCTTCTGCCTCGCCGTTTTCTTCCGGTATTTCGGTGATATTGCCTATTTCTCCGAATCCATCGCTTACATCCTGCCTTCCGCAGTTATCTTCGCTGCCCTCAATATGTTGCTGATGGTCGCCATGGGCGTGCATCAGTCCCGGCTGGAAGATGGCCTGTCCGGCATGATGCTGCGTACGCTCATTGCGCTGATCCTCAGCATTCCGTTTGCACTGACCGCCTATTTGCTGAGCCAGGAATGGCTTTGGTACCTGGGTGGGGACGGGGTCATCACGTCCGCATCCGTCTTTGGTTTCTTCCTGTTGGGCATCGCGCGCATCGTCTTCTTTACGGTGGTGGGCAATGACGCCTTCAAGCGGAAGGTCTTGGTGCTGGGCACAGGTTTTCGTGCCCGGCAACTGCTCGAAGACCTCCAGACCCCCTTCAATCGCAAGGGGTTCCATCTGGTGGGGTTTGTACCGATCAACGATGAGCCGGTCGAAGTCCCGGAACAGTATCTCGTCAATGTCCCCGGAAGCCTGCACGAGTATATGACGCGTCGTCCGGTCCAGGAGATTGTGGTGTCCGTGGAAGACCGTCGTAAGGGGTTGCCCATGGAAGACCTGCTGGAATGCAAGATGCAGGGCATCCGCATCGTCGACGGCGCGGTCTTCTACGAACGCGAGTCCCGCAAGGTCGCCATGGAGATGATTACGCGCGGCTGGCTCGTTTTCTCGGATGGCTTCTCGGTGTCTTCCGTGTCCGGATTCGGCAAGCGGGCCCTGGATGTGCTGGCGTCAGGCATCTTGTTGATTGCAACCAGCCCGCTGATGCTGCTGACCATCCTGGCGATCAAGATCGAAGACGGATGGTCCGCACCGGTGTTGTACAGCCAGGAACGTGTTGGTCTGCGCGGCCAGGTCTTCAAGGTCCACAAGTTCCGGTCGATGCGCACGGATGCTGAAAAGGATGGCGCCGTCTGGGCGCGCCAGAACGATACCCGCGTGACGCGCGTGGGGGCCTTTATCCGCAAGGTGCGTATCGATGAGCTTCCACAAATCTTTAACGTGCTGAACGGCACTATGTCGTTTGTGGGCCCGAGGCCCGAGCGGCCCATGTTCGTCGAGCAATTGGCGGAGAAGATCCCGTTCTACAACGAACGTCACCGTGTGAAGCCGGGCATTACCGGCTGGGCGCAGCTGTGCTTTGCCTACGCCGATAACGAGGAAGACAGCCGGGAAAAGCTTCGCTACGACCTGTACTACATTAAGAATCAGAGTCTACTGTTGGATTTGTTGGTTATTATTCAGACAGTGGAAGTAATATTGTTCAAGAAAGGATCGCGCTAGGCATTGGTTTGGCTGGTCATCGGTCGGAACGGGTGTCAGTAACCGTGGCTTTCGAAAAAAGAAGCGAGGATGTGAAATGGCAAGGATGGTAATCGGGCTCGTTGTACTGTTTTCTCTTCTGGCAGGTTGTGCCTCGCAACCGGCTTCGTCGCCGCAGCAGATCGAGGCGGCGCTCAACAAGAACGCCGGACCGGTCGACCAGTACATTCTGGGACCCAACGATGTGGTCCAGGTCTCGGTGTGGCGCAATCAGGATCTCAGCGTCAGCGTTCCCATTCGTCCCGACGGCCGGATCTCCGTGCCGCTGGTGGGGGATGTCGTGGCCGCCGGTCTGACCCCCGAAGAACTGGCCGACGACGTACAGGACAAACTTGAGCAGTATATCCGTCAGCCCCAGGTCAGTGTGGTCGTCACCGGGATGAACAGTCATGAGTTCACCGATCGCGTCCGGGTGACCGGTGCCGTTCAGAGTCCCATGACCATGCCGTTCCGTGATGGCATGACGGTCATGGACGTGGTGCTCTCTGCTGGCGGCGCCAACCCGTTCGCCGATTTGAACAGCGCCATGCTGTACCGGCCGATGGGCAAGGAGGTGGTGGCGATCCCGGTCAAGCTTGACGACATTCTGACCCGGGGCGACATCGCGACCAACTACCGGCTTTTGCCCGGTGATATCCTGACCGTGCCCGAGCGCAGTTTCTGATCCACTGGACGACGCCCTGACATCGATGGTCGGGGCATTCCAGATGATCGCACGTTAGCTTTCAGTTTCAGGTAACAGCTATGGCACTTCCACTGATTCAACTGCCCAGCGAAATCATCCGCGAAGTCCGAACCCGCAAGTGGCTCGCGCTGGCGGCCTTCGCCATTGTCAGCTTTGGCGTACTGGCTGCCGGGTTTCTCTGGCCCTACAAATACGAGTCGGACGTCGTCATCTATGTGGACGACGAGAACATCATCCGCCCTCTGATGGAGGGCAGCGCCGTGACGACCAAGATCAATGAGCGGGCATCAGCAGCCCAGGAGCTTCTCTGGAGCCGGGGCGTGATGGAAAACGTCGCCAAGGACACCGATATCTTTGGCCCGGATGCGGCCACGCTGCAGGCGGAAAAGCTGGAATCCCGTGTCAACTGGCTACGCTCCAACCTGAGCGTCCGTCCCCGCGGTGATAGCTATTTCAGCATCGGCTTTATGTCTGAATCCCCCTCTCAGGCGTATCGGGTGGCGCAGCGCATGGGCCAGGCCTTTATCGAAGAGTCGGTGCGCCGCAAGCAGGCGGAAAGTCGCAGTGCCTACGAGTTCATCGACAACCAGGTCAAATCCTATGAGGATCTGCTCGCCGAGTCGGAAAAACGTCTCAAGCAGTTCCTGTCCAAGAATGTCGATGGCACCGAAGGCGAAGCCAATGGCAAATTGTCCGACCTGCGCGGAAAGCTGGAACAGGCGCAACTGGATAAGCAGGTAACCGAAACCCGAGTGGCCTCGTTGCAAGGTCAGCTTTCGAACGTGAACCAGAATATAAGCCGCGGCAAGACCATCGACGCCTACCAGCAGCGCATCAACTCCATGCAGGATCAGCTCGATACGCTGCGCCTTAAGTACAAGGATTCCTACCCGGATATCGTGGCGTTGCAGGAGCAGATCGCGGTGCTCAAACGCCAGCGTGACAAAGCCCGCAGCAGCGGAGACACCTCCGACGCCAGTGTTGGTACCGGGGACACGATCAACCCGCTGTATCAGGACTTGAGTTCAGATCTGGCCGATGCCCGTACCCAGATGGAAATGATCAACACCCGCATCAGCTCGATCAAGGCGTTGATCGGGGAACAGGTTGATCGTATGCAGCGGATCCAGGAAAACAAAGCGGAATACTCGCAACTGACCCGCGATATGGAAGTCAACAAACAGATCTACAACGATCTGCTCAAGCGTCGCGAGCGGGCCCGGGTTTCCATGCACCTGGACATCAAGGGCCAGGGCCTGAACTATCGGATCAACGAGACGGCGCGTTACCCGCTCAAACCCGAAGGGGCCCAGTTTAACCAGTTTGCCATGGCGGGGCTCTTCCTGGGCCTGTTAGCGCCATTGGGCACCATCGCCGGACTGCTGCAAATCGATCCGCGGGTACGCGCCAAATCCCAGTTGGAAGATGAAGTGGGTATCCCGGTGCTGATCGACATCCCCCGGGTGAGAACGCCCTTTGAGATGCGTCGGGAGCGGCGGGTGACCTATGCCGTCGTTATTTGTGCCGTGCTGGTGATAGCCGCCTATATCGGTGTAGCCGTTGCTTCAGTGATGGGAGTTATTTGATGAACGGAACGCGCCAGAGCAGAGATGTCGATGCCTCTCCCGATAAGGACGAGCAGAACGAATTGGAAGCCCTGAGGAAACGGCAGCGTCAACTGAGCCGGGAGGAGGAATCCTCCAACCGGCCGGAAAAATCAGGCTCAGGCTCAAGCGAGTCGGAAGACGCTCGCCTGTTGGTTCCCAGCACGCTCGAACTGGGTGCCGGCGCGGTCGACCGCTACGTCATGAGCCGCCAGATCAAACGAATGCAGGAGCCTCGCCAACTGACATTCGATGATCTCGACGAACGCCGTATTATCTATCCGGAGTCGCCGAACCGGGATCTGGTCAACCGATTCCGTAGCCTGCGGACCAAGTTGCTGGAAATCTCCGGCGGCAACAACTTCACGTTGGTGGTGACCGGCGCGACCGATGGTGCCGGATCGTCCTTTATCGCCCTGAACCTGGCCGCGGCCTTCGCCTTCGACCAGTCCAAGACCGCGCTGTTGGTAGACTGCAACCTACGCGAGCCGTCCTTGCACACCATGCTGGATATGTTCCCGGACACCGGCCTGACGGATTTCCTGGAAGAGTCAGACTACGACGTCGCCAAAATTATTTACCCGACGGGCATTCCCCGGCTGCGCCTGGTGCCGGCTGGCAGTCGCCGCGAATCGCCGGCTGAATTCTTCACGTCGTTCCAGATCAAACTGTTCCTCCAGTCGATCCGCCGGCGTTATCCGGACCGGTTCATCATCTTGGATACGGCCTCAATCAGTCATTCGCCGGACGCGCGGATTCTCTCTGATCTCTGCGACTATTCATTGCTGGTGGTCCCGCATGGTAAGGCCACGCCGTCAGCGGTGGAGCAGGCTGCGCATTCGTTTGATCCCGAGAAATTTGCCGGAGTGGTTATCAATGGGTAGTTCTTCCGAATCAGGGATGATTCGAGGCATTGTCCTCCTGGCCGGGTCTCTCTTTCTGGGCGCGGCGACAACGGCCCATGCAGAGCCCGTGAAGCTCAGCATCGGCGCTGACAGCCGATTCAGCGACAACATCAAGCGCAGCGAATCGGGGGAGAAATCGGATGTGGAAAATCGCATCAAACTGAAGATTTCCCATAAAACCGATCCGGGTCGGTGCGTATCGGATTTTAACGCCGATCTTGCCTATGGCATTTACGCCAACCATACCTACGATCCGGAACCCTATGCCTTCATCGACTGGCTGGGCAGCTGCCAGATTGCCGAGCGCTTTTTCTGGGATGTCACCAACGAAACGCGGGACGTCGTCCAGAACAACACCGAACCCAACACACCGGACAACCGCAGCCGGCGCAATATCTTCAGCACGGGGCCACGCTACGTCTGGGGCGTTACGCCGGTCGATACCATCAGCTTGTCGGCCCAGTACGAAAACATCGAATTCAGCGAGCCGGAAGAGCGTGACAGCGAGGCAGGAATCGGGTCCGCGGTGTGGAGCCATCTGTTTTCCGAGCTGCTGACCGGTGGCCTGAACCTGTCCACCGAGCATCGGGAGTACGACAACAAGGAAAAGGTCGATCGCAATACCGCGACCCTGTTCTTCTCGAAGGAATTTGCGGCCACCACGATTTCCGGCTCACTCGGCGGTACCTGGTTGAAACGCCGGTTTTTCAGTACCGAGCAGTCGTTCAATGGCTGGGTAGGCGATCTGCGGCTTGAACGACAGATCAACGAGGCGTCCTCGTTCTATGTCGCGGCAAGCCGCCAGGTCACGGACGAAACCTCTGAGTTCGACTTCCTGTTCGACGGCGTTACCTACACGATCGAGGACACCTCAGCCGTCGAAGTCAGCGACGTCCGGGGTGGCTACACCCGCCGGTTCAGTGATACCTCGACCCTCAACCTGAGCGCCGTCGCCACCCGCTCGGACAACCTGAAGACCGACTCGCGCGAAGGCCGGGTGGCCTTTAACGCCGACTACCGCCGCCCGGTGACCGGCCAGATCGACTTCACCGCGGGCACGCGGGTTGCCTACATCGACTACAAGGACAACGACACCCAGGACGAAATCATCGGGGTCGACGTCGGGCTCAGTTGCCAACTCCTGTCCGATCTCGACCTGAGCGGAAAAATTGGTCACAACCGGCGCAACAGTGACGTGGGCTCCCGGGAGTATGCCGAAAACTGGGTGCTGGTCAGTCTGGAGTACCAGATCCGATGACGCACACGACCGATCGCAGCCGTAACGAACAACCCATTAACGCACTCACCGTCGACGTGGAAGACTATTTCCAGGTGGCGGCCCTGGCCGAAGCCGTGTCGCGGGATGATTGGGAATCCATGGAATACCGGGTGGAAGCCAACACGGATCGTTTGTTGGCGCGGTTCGAGCAGCACGGCATCCGGGCCACGTTTTTCACCCTCGGCTGGGTTGCCGAACGCTCGCCCGCGCTGGTGCGCCGCATCCAGGCCGCCGGCCACGAGATTGCCAGCCATGGATACAGCCACCAACTGATCTACAACCAGACGCCCGAGGTCTTCCGCGAGGAAACCCGGCGCTCGAAGCAGATCCTGGAAGACATTACCGGCGAGCGGGTAACGGGCTATCGCGCCGCCAGCTATTCCATCACCAACGAATCCCGTTGGGCGC
Source organism: Marinobacter sp. R17 (assembly GCF_003789045.1). Taxonomy (NCBI): domain Bacteria; kingdom Pseudomonadati; phylum Pseudomonadota; class Gammaproteobacteria; order Pseudomonadales; family Marinobacteraceae; genus Marinobacter; species Marinobacter sp. R17. The sequence goes on from NZ_RHGZ01000019.1 coordinate 11,022, forward strand.
TCGATATCCTGGCGGAAGAAGGCTTTACCTGGGATTCGTCGATTTTCCCGGTGCATCACGATCGCTACGGCATGCCGGGCACGCCGCGCTGGCCGCACCGCCTCAAGACCGATGGCGGACACGAACTGGCGGAATTCCCGCTCAGTACACTCCAGCTGCCCGGTTACACGCTGCCCATTGCCGGCGGCGGTTACTTCCGGCTGTTTCCCTATTGGTTCAGCCAGTGGGGCCTGGGGCAGATCAATCGCCAGTCGCAGCCCTTCGTGTTTTACCTGCACCCCTGGGAAGTGGATCCCGGCCAGCCCCGGCTGAAGGTCAAATGGCTGTCGCGGTTCCGGCACTACAACAACCTGGATGTCTGTGAAGCGCGGCTGGAGAAGCTGCTCCGCCGGTTCCGCTTTGCTCCGATGAGTGAGGTCCTGCGCGAACAGGGCGTGCTGCCTGGCGGATCGGCCAACGAGCAGGGCGATACGGCGGTGACCGAAACGGCTGCAACGCCGGGTCGCTCCGCGGTGTCACACTAGGAACGGTGTTTACGGGCAACCATTATGCTGATCCTGCTGTTCTGGCTTTCGCTACTCCTGCTGCTCTACATCTACCTGGGCTATCCGCTGCTGCTGTATCTGTGGGGCCAACAACCCCGCACGATCGAACAGGATGAGGAAGACCTGCCTCATGTCTCGATCCTGATTGCCGCCTATAACGAAGCAAAGGACATCGAGACCACGCTGCGCAATAAACTGGCCCTGGACTATCCGGCCGACCGTCTGGAAATCCTGGTGGTCTCCGACGAGTCCGAAGACGGCACGGACGATATCGTGCGTGCCGTGGCTGCAGACAGCGCTTCACCCATTCGCCTGTTCCGGCAGGCGCCTCGCCAGGGCAAGACCGCCGGTTTGAACCGCATCGTGCCGGAGGCCAAGGGCAACATCATTGCGTTTTCCGACGCCAATTCCGAGTGGGATGCCGCGGCCCTGCGCAAACTGGTGCGTAATTTTGCCGACCCGCAGGTGGGATACGTGACCGGCAAGATGGTCTACGTCAACGACGCGGGCCATCTGGTAGGCGATGGCTGCAGCGCCTACATGAAATACGAGAACTGGCTACGCCACCAGGAAACCCGCGTGGGTTCCATCGTGGGTGTCGACGGCGGTATCGACGCCATGCGCCGATCGCTCTATCAGCCCCTGCGCCCCGACCAGCTCCCGGATTTTGTCCAGCCCCTGAAAGTGGTGGAGCAGGGCCAGCGTGTGGTCTACGAACCAGAGGCGCTGTTGCGCGAAGAAGCCCTTCAGGACGGAGCCAGCGAGTTTTCCATGCGGGTTCGCGTGACCTTGCGGGCATTGTGGGCGTTGCGGGACATGCGAGTGCTACTCAATCCGTTGCGCTTTGGCCGCTTCGCCATTCAGCTGCTGTCCCACAAGGTCCTGCGCTATCTGGCGTTTGTGCCACAGATCGTATTGACCGTGAGTGCGGTATTGCTCGCGAACCGCGGGGGCATCTACGGGCTCTGCCTATTGGGGCTCATCGCGATGTACCTGTTTGCCTGGCTGGGTCAGCGACGCGAGCGGGACGGCCGGAACCTGCCGTTCTACATGGCCGCGCCGTACTACCTGATGCTTCTCAACATGGCCTGTTACCAGGCGACTCGCGCCTTTATGCGGGGCGAGAAGAAAGTGATCTGGAATCCAAGGAAAGGTTAGTGGGAAAAGTACTGCACCTCATCGATAGCGGTGGGCTCTATGGTGCCGAAAAGATGTTACTGACACTGGTTTCCCAGCAGCTGGCCATGGGGCTCTCACCCATGATCCTCAGCGCCGGTGAGCTGGATGTGGGCGACAAGGCCATTGAGGTCGAGGCCCGTCGGTTGGGTCTGCCGGTTCATCCCTGGCGGATGCGGCCCGGGTTCAACCCCTCGGAAGCGCTGCGCATTCTGCGCTGGGCGCAGGCGGAAGGTTACGAGCTGCTTCACTCCCACGGCTACAAATTCAATGTCTTGATGGGCATGTGGCCGGCCTTCATGCGCCGGCTGCCCATGGTGGCCACGCTGCACGGCTACGTCAAAGCCGCCCGCTACACCAGGGCCTGGCTGTACGAGGCATTGGACCGGCTCGTCCTGCGACGCCTGAACCGCATCGTGGTGGTCTCCGAGGCCATGCGGTTCGACATACCGCCGGGTATCGCGCGGTCATCGTTACTGACCGTCATCCCGAATGGCCTGGATACCGAAAGCCTGCGGGAGTCGGCAAACACCGAATTATCGGAGGAACTGCAGACCTTCATCGACAATCATCACCCGGTCCTGCTGGGTGTCGGACGCCTCTCCCGCGAGAAGGGGTTCGAGCGATTGGTGGGTGCCCTGTCCATGCTCAAATCCCGCTTCCCCGGTATCGGTTTGATGCTCATCGGGGAAGGGCGGGAACGCCAGGCCCTGACCGACCAGATTGTGGCGGAAGGGCTGCAGCAGCAGGTCATCATGCCGGGCTACTGCAACACCGTGCCCGCCCTGATGGCCGCATGCGATGTGCTGTGCATGCCTTCCCGGACCGAAGGGCTCCCGATATCGCTGCTGGAAGCCATGGCCCTGGAGTTGCCGGTCGTGGCGTCCAATGTCGGCGAAATCGGTGCCGTACTGGGCAATGACTTTGGCGGCTACCTGGTGGACGCGACCGAAAGCGCCTCAGTCGCCAAAAGCATCGTCGAATGCCTGTCCGACGAGGCGGAACGCGACAAACGCGTGGCCTGGGCCCGATCACGGGTGGAACGGGATTTTTCCGGCGAGGCGATGTTTAGAGGCTATATGGCCATATATGAGCAGGTGCTTCGATGAGTAAAGGCCAAGGGACTGGCGAGGCGAACGAGCCGATGTCAGATAAATGTGATGTGCTGAATCAACGGACTTTTGTCGCGACCTTAATTGGTGGCGGTAAAGCCTATTCCAACACCAAGTATTTGAAGGATCGGTCAGCTTCGAAAATTAAGGCTGAAATAGCCGAGGAAAGCGATCTGCCGAGTGTTTGGGCTTGGTGCACCCAAACTGCTTTAAAGATGTCTTATCCAAGCTATTTTTGCAGTGGTGATTGGCTTGAAGCAGTTGAAAAAACCAAAGGTCGATCAAACAACTTATTGGTAATAATAGTAAAAGATGATGATGAAATATTAGGAGTTTTACCACTCCTCAAGCATCGAAATTATTTATTCGGAACCGATCTTCGAATGTTAGGATCCGAATTCTATCCTGATCCGCTAGGAGTCATCGCGGCTGATAAAGATCAGGATGTTGTAATAAATTTTATAAAATTATACCTAAAATCAATTAAAGGTTGGGATCGCCTTTTTCTTGATTGGATGCTGGAAGATGAGGTGAATAGGTGGAGTCTGAGCGCAAACATAGTATCGGAAGCACCATACCGTATTCTCGATAACGACTTTGATGCTCTATTAAGTGAATTTAAAAAAAAGAAGCGTTACAACCTGAAAAGCACTGTTAAAAAATCTGATGACTCTGGCATTGAGTTTGTCTCCAATGTTGAAGAGCTAATGAATAAGGAATGCCTGGACGCTCTTTTATCTATCCATAAAAAAAGATCTGCTCAACGAGGGATTAACAGTTCATTCTCAGGAAGCAATGTCGAGAATCTTCATCGTTATCTTTGCGATAATTCTAACTTTGTAAAGTATTTTCTTTTGAAGTTAGAGAGTAGAATTGTGGCTGTAATTTACGGTTTTGAATACGGTGAGCGCTTCTTCTATTATCAGGTTTCACACGATCCTGAGTTTGATGATTTAAGCCCTGGTTCAGTGTTACTGTATAAGGTTATCGAAGATTGTTGTGCCAGGGGGGTTAAGGAGTTTAACTTCTTACAGGGTGGTGAAAGTTATAAAAAAGTATGGGCGAAAGATTCCAGAGATTTATATCAGTGCATCCTGTATAACGACCGGTTTCGGGCCGAAATTCTCAAGATGGTTTCAAGTTGTAAGGCTGCTGTTAAAGTACTGCGAAAAAAAATGCTCAGTTGGTGATGTCGGGGGATATTGGTATGGGTGTAAAAAACCGAATTTTTAAATATTATTTCCCCCAAAAAGCTGTTGATTTAAAGCAAAAAAGACGCGGGAACTGTAACGGTATCGTTTTGATGTACCATGAGGTTCTGGAAGATAGTATAGATATCCCCGCATGGACTATTGTGAAAAGAAGTAATTTCGAATGGCAGATGAAGTATCTAAGAAATAATTTCGATGTCGTAACAATGGATGAAGCTACAAAAAGGGTTTGTGGTTTATCTGAAGGGCAACGTCCATTTGCTGTAGTTACTTTTGATGACGGATATAAAGGAAACTTTAATAACGTCTTGCCAGTAATGAATAAGCTTAGCCTTCCTTTTGTTGTGTATGTCGCAACCAAGGCTGTTTCTGATAGCTCTATCTATTGGTACGACAAGATAATTGGTTTGCTAGATAAGAGAGACGATCTATTTATTAGTATAGAGGGAGATGATATTCCAATAAGGAAGTCTCACTCTAATTCTAAACGATGGTCATTGATGCAAAAGGCGCTGAGTAAACTGAAATCAATGTCTGCCTCTGAAAGGGATATTGAGGTCAAAAAGATACTAGATGAAAATGATGCTCGTAGTTTTAGCTCAAGAATTGGAATGTTGAGCGCTAGCGATCTTGGTGCGATGAGTAAGCATCAGCTAGTTACTATTGGAAATCATACCCATGGGCATGAACTACTTGATCAGATATCTGGCCTCGAGATCTATAATACAATCAATAAGGCTAACTGTTTAATAGAGAGTTGGACTGGGATAAAGCCCAAACATTTTGCTTATCCAAATGGTAACTACAGTGAAAATGTTCTCGACGCGCTCTCAGCGTTCGGTTTTTCAACATTAGTTACGACAAAGCCTGGAATCTGGGATGGCTCGCGTTCACTTATGGAGATTCCACGTCTAGGAATAGGTCGATTTGAGACTAAATCACAATTCAAAGCACGGTTGGCAGGGTTTCTGTGATTTTTGGTGTGAGATAATTCAGTGAAAATTGCTTATTTAATAGATTATCTTTATAGCGTAAATGGTGGCACTGAGAGGCAGCTGCTTAGGCTTATAGAAGGCATGGTGAGTAGGGGGCATGAGGTTACTCTTTATGTTCTTCGAGATACTGCTTTTACACAAGAATTAGATGATTTTCCTTGTAGTATTGTCTGCTTAAATGTTGATTCATTAGCTTCATTAAGAAGTTGGAAAAAGCTTTTTGAATTTAGACGTGATATTGAGAAAAAAAAGTATGAAGTATTACATGGTTTTTTTAACGATGTTGCGCTCTTGGTCCCTCCTCTTTTTCTGGGAAGTAAAATGGCGGTGTTTACTTCCCGAAGAGATATGGGGATATGGTACACCACCTATAAGTTGATGTATTTGAGGTTGTTTTCGAGCTCTAGTGTCAAGCTTATATGCAACTGTAAGGCTGTTGCTAATAAGGCAGAAAGACTTGAGTATAAAAATAGTAAAAAGATAAATGTTATATTGAATGGAATCGATTCCCCCCCTTCGTTTTTTGAGCAAAGATCGGAGTTTTTAGAAGAACTCACAAAAACCGAATGTATTAAATTGGTTGTTGTTGCAAATGTGCGACCTGTAAAACGAATTGAAGATTTAGTTGATGCACTCCAGCTGATAACTCAGAAAGGTGTGTTAGCCAAATGTTTTGTCATAGGCCATATTTCTGACATTGAATATGCCAAAAAATTAAACGAGAGAATTGAAAGGCATCGCCTGACGGGTCTGGTTAAATTCGTAGGGCCGATCAGTGAACCAAGAATTTATTTGTCGCAGTTTGATGTCGGTCTAATTACTTCTGAATCAGAAGGCCTGTCTAATACACTCATGGAATACTTGACTGCAGGTCTGCCAGCGATTGCTTCAAACGTAGGGGGAAATCCAGAGTTAGTCAATCACGGAGATAATGGCTTTCTTTATGAAAAGGGAAATGTGCGTGAACTTGCTAATATGCTTGAAGAAATTTGTAAAAATGAGCTGCTAAGAGAAAGGATGTCAGGCAATAGTATCAGTATTTCTGAAAAGTTCAGTATAACTCGAATGCTCGATGAGCATGAGGGCGTTTATGCGTCTAACTCTCAATAGCATATTACGGAAGTGGAATGAAGAAGGTTTTTGGGGTTTCTTTGTTGCGCTGATTGTTAGAATACCCGGAATTAAAGCGTTTAACATTTACCAGGTTTACGCTCTTGATTTAACTGATTACCCACTGAGCGAAACTAACTTTGACAAAAATGTGAAGTTGGTAAGAGATATAGAACACTTGAACAAGCAGGCTTGGTTTTCTGATCGCTTAGACATATTTAAATCCAGGCTTAGCCTTAACCATCGTGGCATTATTTATTCGGAGTCCGGTATGGAGGTAGCATACCTTTGGCTCGACCTAAGTGGTAAGCATCGTGAGCAACGGTACGGGTACAGTATTCCACTTAAGAGTGACGAAGCCTTTTACTATGATAGCTTTGTAATTCCTGCTCGGCGTGGTAAGGGAATATTAAGAAAATTGATCTGGAATGCAGGTATTTTTGCAAAGAATGACTTGTCTCGATCAAAAATGTTGGCAACCATCGATATACAGAACAAAATATCGAGGCGAGCTCATAAAAATATTGGTTTTAAGCGAATGAGAACAGGTGTTTATGTGGCACTTAAGAATAGGTGGGAGTATAAATTTATTACGAAGGGCTACCGGTAGGAGCTCACTAGCTGATCTTGATCGGGTTGAGGTAAGTGAAGTTTGCTTTTTTATAATTGGAGCTGAAAAGGATCTTTGGAAACAGCACTATGATTGCTTCACTTTCGAAACATATATTCTATCCCCTCTGGGATCTCAAGGATCGCAGCCGGCGCCTGGACGAATGGAAGAACTTGGAGCGTCAACAGTGGTGGCCCCGCGCAGAACTGGAAACGATGCAATGGCAGCGGGTGCAGGAGATGGTTCGCTACGCGGCCCGGCACAGCCCGTACTATCGGGGATTGTTCCGAGAGCACGGCATCAAACCGGACCGGATTCGCTCAATCGAGGATTTCCGGGCTATCCCCGTCACCACCAAGCACAGCATCCGGAACAACCTGGATCGGTTTATCAGTGACGAGTTCTCCAAGGATGACCTGGTCACCGCCAAGACGGGCGGCTCCACCGGCGTGTCCCTGCACCTTTATTTCGACGAAGCCTGCCAGGAACGACGCAACGCCGCCCAGCTGTTGGCCGACCGCTGGTCCGGATGGGACCTCGGTGTGAAAAAGGCCGCCGTCTGGGGTAACCCGCCGGTGCCCAAGACCACCAAACAGAAGTTGCGTCACCACCTCCTGGACCGAACCGTCTACCTGGACACCATGGACCTGAATGACGCCTCCATGGGGGATTTCGTCAATCTCTGGCGGCGGGAAAAGCCCGAGGCCATCTTCGGCCACGCCCATTCCATCTACATCTTTGCGCGTTATGTGGATCGGGAAGGGATCCGGGACTTGCGGCCCCGGGGCATCGTAGCGACATCGATGATGCTGCTGGAGCACGAGCGCGCCCTCATCGAGTCGGCTTTCGGTTGCCGCGTCACCAATCGCTACGGCTGTGAAGAGGTGGGCCTGATTGCCTGTGAGTGCGAACAGCACAACGGCATGCACCTGAACCTGCCACACGTGCTGGTGGAATGCCTCGACAGCGATGGCCGGCCCGCAGCGCCGGGTCAGCCCGGCAAGCTGGTCCTGACCGACCTGAACAACCAGGGCATGCCCCTGATTCGATACCGCGTGGAGGACGTCGGCGTGTTGTCCGACCGCCAGTGCAGCTGCGGGCGAGGCTTGCCCATCCTCGAGCGCCTGGAAGGCCGTGTCGCCGATTTCCTGAAATTGCCCAGTGGCGGGCAGGTCGCCGGTATTTCACTGGTGGAACGGACCCTGACGAAAGTCCCCGGGATTGAGCAGATGCAACTCGTCCAGGAAACCCTGGATACCCTGACCATCAATCGCGTGAAGGGCCAGGATTATGATGACAAGACGGATGCCGCGCTGATTGCCGCGTTGCGTGAAGTCTTCGACGAGAGCGTCACGTTGTCCATCAACGATGTAGAGGCGATCCCGCAGGAAGCCTCGGGCAAATACAGGTTCTCGATATGCAAGGTATGACGTCAACCAACCAGCCCCTGGTCAGCGTGGTGATCGCCACCTACAACATGGGCCACTACTTACCTGAAGCCGTCAATTCGGTTCTGGGGCAGACCTGGTCCAACCTTGAAGTCGTGATCATAGACGACGGCTCCACGGATGACACGGCCAATCAGATCGCGCCGCTGGCGGCTGACGAAAGGGTCCATTACATCCGCACCGAGAACAAGGGCCAGCCTCAGGCGAAGAACCGGGGCCTGCATGAGGCGCAAGGTGAATTTATTGCCTTCTGCGATGCCGACGATCTCTGGTCGCCCCGCAAGCTTGAGCTGCAGATGCGTGAGTTCGATAACCCTAAGGTGGGGGTGGTCTATAGCGAGGTCTCCTACATCGACCAGGAAGGCGATCATATCGACAAGGCCCAGCCGTACGAACGCCACAGTGGAACGGTTACAGAGCACCTGGTGATCAAGAACTTCGTACCCTTTGGGACGGCGGTCATCCGCCGGGCCTGCATCGACAAGAACGGGCCGTTCGACGAGACCTTGCCCATGGGGATCGACTGGGATCTGTGGCTGCGCTATTCCGTCGACTGGGAGTTCCGCTACGTTAGCGACGTCACCTACATCTACCGGATCTGGCCCGGTCAGATGTCCAAGAACTACCGGGGCCGCTACGACAACGCGTTTCGCATCCTGGAGAAGTTCCTGACGGCGAACCCGAACGCTGTACCGGACGAGCTGGCGTCCCGGGCCTGGGCGGATATGTACATCAGCCGCGGCATGTCCATCGCCGCTGCCGAACGATCGTTTATTGAACCGTTTTGCGATGTCTTCCGGGGCATCCTGCGGGACAGCTCCTACTGGCAGGGCTGGCGGTCACTCGCCAAGCTGATCCTGCGCAGGGTGTAGTCGGAGCGGGGAGAGACAGGGAATGACACTCAACCAATTCATCTACAAAGCCACCCGCCCACTGGGCGGGCTGCAGCTCGCCCGCATGCTGGCTCGCCACCATCCCCGAATCCTGATGTACCACCGGCTTTCGGCGACAGACGAGCCGGGCAAGATCCATGTGGATCAGTTCCGAAAGCAAATGCGGTTGATCAAGCGCCACTTTCACCCGATGAACCTGACAGAGCTGTTGGAGGCGCATGAGCAGGGGAACGTCCCCAATCATGCGGTTGTGGTGACGTTCGATGATGGTTATGCGGACTTTGCCGAATACGCCTTCCCGATCATGCAGGAGGAGGGGATACCGTCCACGTTGTTTATTACGACGGGCTTTGTGAACGGTGACCTGTGGTTGTGGCCAGATCAGTTGCATTATGTAATTGATGAGGCAAGCATTGGTGGAGAGCCTGTTTATATTGATGGGATGGATAAGTATGTTGAGTTGCTATCTGATCGGGACCGGGCATGGAACACCATTGCGGACTATTGCCTTAAAATTCAAAATGAAAAAAAGGAGTCGTTGATATCAAATCTATATCATCGTCTCAATGTGGTTCGGCCAAGTCAGGCGCCCGTTCAATATTGTGGTTTGAAATGGTCTCAAATCAGAAAAATGGTTAAATCGGGATTAGATGTTGGAAGTCATTCGTATAGTCATCCTATATTAACTCAGTTGCAGGATAATGAGCTGGATAAAGAATTGAAGTTGTCTAAACTCCTTATACAAAAAGAGCTAAATATAGAAACTCCTCTTTTTTGTTATCCGAATGGTACTCCTGACGACTTTAATGAAAAAATTAAGGAATCTATTAGTAAGGCAGGTTATCGGTATGCTGTTAACGCATATCCCTCAAGACTACCTCTTTCGGATACACTGTCAATCAATCGATATCCTGCTGTGGAAAATATGATGTTATTCGAAAAAACTGTTTTCGGAACGGGATACCTTTTTAGATAAGCAATATATCAACTTATACGAAAGCAAAAATATGTCAAAAATAATTGAATGGTTCTATTTCAAGTTACCAGTTTGGGCTCAAAACATACTGGTGTCTTTATATGGTCTTAAATTAAAAAGGGAAAGGTACAATAAAGATGGTGCGAGTTTCTTTGAATTCCTGAAGAGATCTCAAAAAAAGGAATTGAGTGAAATATTGAAACTACAAGAAAAAATGTTTCTGTCATTGGCCATAAAAGCCTTGAAAACAGTACCTCATTATCGCAATTTGGCTCGATCTCAGAATATTGATATTGATAAATTGGTGAATATTGATGCTATAAATTTTTTCCCTGTATTAGATAAATCACAAGTCAAAGCCAAGCCCCATTCTTTTTTGTGTGAAAAAAATAATCCAAAGAGTTTAATTAAGCTTAATACTAGTGGTACTACTGGTTCTCCTTTAACTATCTACTGTACCAAAAGTATAAGATCTAAGCATTATGCTTTTTTTTCTAGATTACGCTCTTGGTTTGGGCTGAATCCTCTATGCCGAAGAGCAACTATTTTTGGTCGAATAATTTGCCCCCCTGACCAAGTCAAGCCTCCCTTTTGGCGTAGTGATTACTTTCAAAATAATTTACTATTATCTTCTTATCATTTGTCGTCAGATAACCTCCAGTACTATTATCGAAAACTAATTGAATACCAGCCTGAAGAAATAATTGCATACCCATCTAGTTTGTACCAGGTTGCTCGATATATAAATAACAATGATCTTCCTGCTCTAAATGTAAAGCTAGTAATGACAACTGCAGAGACGCTGATGCCTTATCAGATTGAGGAGATTAGAAATGCCTTTAATGGACCTTTAGTTAATCAATACGGATGCACAGAAATGGCTTTTTTTGCCTCTAGCTGTGAATTCGGAAACCTTCATTTTCATCCAGAGCATGCAGTAATAGAAGTAATGGACGAAAATGGTGTCATTAGATCAGAAGGTAAAGGTGTGTTGTTAGCTACCGGATTGATTAACGATGTAATGCCTCTAATAAGATACAATACGGGTGACATAGTTGAAATAGCTTCCAGAAATGAATCTTGTAGATGTGGAAGAAGCTTTCAATTAATTAGGAGTATTGAAGGGCGAATGGATGATTTGGTTTATAAAAAAGATGGAACTCCCGTTGGACGTCTAGATCCCGTTTTTAAAGGTGGCCTTGGAATAGAAGCTGCTCAAATAGTTCAGGACGAGATCGGTGACATAAAAGTATATGTGTCTCCGGAGGCTAATTTTAACGAAAATAATGAAGAGTGGCTGAAAAAAGAGTTAGCCAAAAGAATTGGCGATGATGTATCCATTGAAATAATCATCAATCCTAACTTGCTTGACTTAAAAGGCTCAAAATTTAGGTCTGTAATAGGGCGTTATAATCCATAGGAATATTAATGAGTAGCTTAAATTTCCCAAAAGTAGCAATTATAGTTCCTGCCTATAATGAAGAAAAATATATCGGAGCATGTTTAGAGAGTTTGCTGAATTTAAAGTATCCGAAGGATAAAGTTGAAATACTAGTTGTAGACAACGGATCGGCAGATCGCACGGTAAATATTGCTGCCTCATATGGGGTCAAAGTTCTAAAAAAAGAAAATACCAAGGTCGGGGGAGTAAGAAATTTTGGTGTTGCAAGCAGTAGCTCCGAAATCGTGGCGTTTATAGACGCCGACTGTGTCGCTAAGGAGGGATGGTTATCAACAGCGGTTAACTGGCTTGATAATCCTAAGGTAGGGGCAGTTGGAGGTGTATACAACTTGCGAGTACGGCCTTCATGGGTTGAAAAAGCATGGGTTTTGGGGACGCGGACAACGGATACTCCCACTAAAACTTTGCCTGGCGGCAGTTTTCTTATGAGACGGGCGTTATTTGAGGAATTGGGAGGGTTTGATAGTAATATTAATGCAGGAGAGGACAGTAAGCTAAGCTACGAAATTGGATCAGCCGGCTATGGTTTATGGCTACTAAAGGATTGCTCCGTCGTTCATTTAGGGTACCCAAATAGTATTGGCGGGTTTGCGAAACGTCAGTTTTGGCATTCTTCTAGCTATCTAAAATCAAACGTAGGCTTTAAAGATAAAACTTTTATAGCTTCGCTTCTGTTCACAGTTTGCTGTGCCGTCTTTCTATTGGCTTTGGTTCTAGGTAACGCTAGTGCTATGCTTCTTTCACTAATGGTATCATTAATCATATGCCTCACCTTTACGGCAAAGCGTGTTTTGTTCGGAAACTACGATGCAATTAACTGGAAATATATAATTCCAGCCGTTTTTTTGGACTATGTTTACTTTATATCCCGAATGTCGGGGTTGCTGTTTGGGGCCGTAAAAGACCCCTTTAAGAGATAGCCAGCCTCACTTTATATTAATAGATGCTGGCGGACTTGGACATTTTTCGCAACCAGTGATTGGGAAGCCTTCTTTATTTGCATCTCCATTACTGTCTATGACATACAAATACATGGTGTCCATGTCTTGGGCTGCTGGAGTTAGTTCTGCTACTATCCCCCCATTACTCCAAGAGTCGTACGGCAATAACTCCCTGTGCGACGTGGGGTCATAAGTTGGACTGTCGGATACTTCTATTCTTGCTCTACTATTTGAAATGTAGATATCGCTCATTCGAAACTCGGTTCCTGCGTATTTGTCGTTATCGACGGGATCAAAGCCGACCAAGCCGACAGTTAAACCTTCGGTATCCGATGATTTTCGAAAGTCAGTTACACGGTGTTTTATATCGCCGTTCATCTTCGCTTCGATCAGGTTTTTCTCCGCATCAACGTAGATCTCAAAATGATTCCATTGATTTGCTGGAGCACGGGTTGCTACCCAATCCGCAGGAGGCGAGTAATTCAACTCACGCGCTTCATAAGTTATGTGCATAGTAGTCCAGGAAATTCTTGTCCCTAGTCCGTCTAACCTGTCCCATATTCGAATGTATTTATTTGCCTCACCGGAATCTACTAAATAATCAGGATGGAAATACCATGAAACATAGAGCTTATTAAGCCCAAGGCCCGATAGGGCTTTGGGTTTCTCAAGAAAAGAAACTGCCCCTTGGTAAGCGCCTACGGCGCCGTTATATCTGAGGTTCCCTGATTTTACGAATTTAGGTGGCGTTCTTCCCCAGTTTGTTCCTGACACATCTCCCCAGGCGGTATTGGAACTAGTGATCTCTGTTCCCGAGGATAAATTGCTATAAAGATCTCTGTTGCTGACGAGGTCAAATAACAGTACTTTTTGGTTTTCTTCTGTGAATCCGGAACCTGAAACGGTAATCTTGTTAGGCGATGAATCAGAGTTCGCGACAGATGTGATTTGAGGTGCTGCGTAGATTTGATAACTTTGTGCTATCAATAGTCCTGATAAAACTACTTTTAATGAGAGATTAAGTGTTCTCATGCTACACCTCATATATATTTAATCGACTCTGACCCGATCAGGAGGATAGGCTGGCCTTTAATTAGTAGTTAAGGCATTAATAAGTGTATCGCGTAATAGGTGGTCGTGTCTGAAATTTTTGTTATAAGTTTTTGTGTTTTTATAGCTTGCGGGTATTTTATGGAAATTGAAAAGAAAAAAGCACGTATATTGTTGGTGGTAAGGTGGCCAATCGGAGGGATCCGAACCTATCTTAAATATATTATTCCGCTATTGGCAGATGAGTTTTTAGAATTTGACATCATCTCGGTCTCAGCCAATAATTCGGAATCCTTAAGAGAAGAAATCGGGACTCATATATCAAACTGGTATGTTGTGCCTGAAGAAGAATATTCATTAGTAAAATTTGCCTTAAAGGTTGTTGGCTTAGCGAAAAAAAATAATTACGATATAATTCATGCGCACGGATTCACCTCGATGATAGCTGCTGCTGGTGCGGGCAAGCTTACAAGTGGAAAAACAGTGGTAACTTCACATGATATATTGGATAGAAAATTATTTTCGGGTTTTAAGGGTACTTTAAAGCGGTGGGTTTTAGGCTGGGCCATCGACGACTGTTCTGCGATACAGTCTGTATCTACCGGAGCAGAGGCTAATCTTATCGAAGTTTATCCAAGCTTTAAAAAGCGAAGCACGGTTATTTTAAATGGCATTCATGGCGAGCAATTCGTTAAAGCCGATGCGACCGACCTCCGAGCCATGTTGAAAATATCCAGCGATGTCGTGTTAATTGGTTTTTTTGGGAGGTTTATGAATCAAAAAGGATTCAAATACCTTGTGGAAGCGATTGATTCGTTAAACTCCCGTGAAGATAAACAACGGTTTCATGTTGCATGCTTTGGGGGAGGGGCCTACGTTCGAGAGGAAAAAGCACAGCTTGATAGAAGAGGGCTCATAGATTATTTCAGTTTCATGCCATTCATGACAGATGTGTCCTCAGCGATGAAAGGTTGCGACCTGATTGTAATGCCTTCACTTTGGGAGGCCTGTCCGCTGCAACCCATGGAAGCTCTTTGCGCAGGAGTACCATTCGTAGGAAGCGACTGTGTTGGTTTAGGGGAAGTATTGGAACTGACGCCCGCACTTCAGTTCAGGGCTGGTGATTCGGCAGACCTTGAAAGATCTATCATTAAATGTATCGAGATAGGGACTCAGCCCTTTAAGGACTATATTCCCAAGGCTGCGGAGCGTTTCAGCGTTAGAACAACCGCGAAAAACCTTAAATCATTGTATGCGAAGGTACTCCAAGGTGAACTCAGCAAGTAATTCTTCGGTACTAGATAGGTTTGAGGATAGTAAAAGTACCTTGATCCCTTATCGGCTATTTTTGGTGTATTTGATAAGCTTCTTTTTGCATCTTCCAAGTCGCTTAAGTTTTCTTGGTACTATTCGTTTTGATTTTCTTCTTGTGTTGTTGATTTCATTTTATATTATTGGCTCTAAATCTATAAAGCCCAACAAGCTTGACCCAGCATCTAAATATTTATTTTTTATTTTTGTGTATGCGATCGTTACTTTGCCGCTGGTCGAATGGCCAGGTTCGGTTATAAGAGAAGGATTAATTGCATTTATAAAGGGTGCTATTTTTTATTTCTTTACTGTCAACTTGGTTGTAAATGAGCGAAGGCTCAAGGCTGTTGTTTTTGTTTTTGTAATTTGTAACTTAATTCGCGTGGTTGAACCGCTATTTATGCATTTGACCACAGGTTACCTTGGTTCAGAGACCTACCTGGGCATGGGAGAGTTTGCGGGTAGGTTGTCTGGGGCGCCTTCTGATGTGATAAACCCCAATGGCTTAGCGTTTGTTATAGCAACGATTTTTCCATTTTTGCATTACGTTTTCTCGCCGCTAAATAGCATCTCAAAATCAATGTACTTGGCTATTTCTATAGCTTTAATCTATACGATGGTTTTAACCTTATCTAGGTCGGGGGCGTTGGCACTTTTAATAATAGCATTTGGAGTCTTCCTAAAAAGTAATAGAAAGGGATTGCTCACCATTATTGGTTTGGCCGGTATTGCAATAATATATTCTAATTTAGATCCAATTGAAAAGGACAGATATTTGTCCATCGTTAGCGATGATGCTCGTCAATCGGCTACAGCTGAAGGTAGGATTGATGGCTGGTTTAGAGATTTCCGCGTTGCGATGAATAGGCCAATAGTAGGGCATGGTCTTGGAACTTCTCGGGAAGCAAGTTGGAATGTAGCGGGTGAAGATAAAGTGTCCCATATACTGTGGGCCGAAATATGGCAAGAAATTGGAATTATTGGCTTGGCCCTATTTCTTTTGTATCTTCGAGCTATGGTTAGAAATTTTCTGTCTGCAGGCCAGCTAATTAAACGAAAGTTGCCGAAGGATGATTTTTTATACAGGGCCAATGAGGCAATGCAGGTTTGGCTTCTAATGAATCTTCTTTTTAGCTTGGCGAGTTATGGACTAAAAAGTTATGAGTGGTATTTTTTTGGCGGATTATCTGTTGTGTTGCTGAAGATGGCTAACAAAAAGGTTTTATCAGATGAACGAGGCGGTGTTGAAGTCACGAGTCAGTTGGAAATTGCGTCAAAAAAATTCCCACTCCTTAAAAGATTAAAAGAATATAAATAGGGACCTAGTGGATAATGGAAAAGGATAATTCAATTGAATCTTTACGTGGATTAGCGATACTTTTAGTTATCGCTTTGCACATCAACAATGATGGCGCATTGGATGGGGCACGGGAGATCTATGACTACATGTCATATACCTTTCAGAATATTAGGCTGCCATTATTCACTGTTATTTCAGGTTTTCTTTATGGTTGCAGGCCAGTCGTTGAAGGTAGATATTTGTATTTCTTGCAAGGCAAGTTTCGTCGTATAGTTGTTCCACTTCTAACGGTTGTCACTCTTGAAATTTTATCGAAAGCCTATCTTCCAGGAGTTTCGGAAAGAGTATCTATAGATAAGTTGCTGTATTTTATTTTCTACCCATACGAGCATTTTTGGTTTCTGCAGGTCATATTCCTGATATTTGTCTTTGTCGGATTACTTGATTATTGGTCAGTTATCGATTCACCAAGAAAATGGTCTTATATATTTTTAGTATCTCTCGTGCTTTACATTTCTTATCCGAAGCTCGGGTTAGATTTGTCGTTTTTCTCTATAGGCACGACCACATACCTACTACCTTTTTTCCTCCTAGGGTATGGCATATCTAAATACCCTGAGCATTTGTTCTCGAATAAAATGAGTCTAATTATCATTTTTTGTTTTATTGTATCATTTTCACTCCAACAGTTTGAGTGGGTTTGGGGTGAACCTGAAGTTGCCGGAAAGCGAACTATACTTGGACTTTTGGTCTCTGTCTCATCATGTGCGCTTCTCTTTAAATATAGAAAAAATGTAACCCCGTTGAAGATTATAGGATCCTACGCGTTTACTATATATCTATATCAAGGATTCGGTTCTGGAATCGGTCGTAGACTAGGGGGCATGTTTGTTGATATAAATCCGCATATTTATTTTTTGATCGTTATTTCAGTTACGGTAATTTTTGGGGTCGCTGTTGAATACTTTGTAAAAAAAATACCAAGACTTCGTACCTTGTTGTTAGGTGTAAAATGAAAGCTCAATTTTAATTTATATACAGATAGTTGGCCGCCATGCTCTTAGTTTTGAACTGATTCAGGTTGCTCTACGTCTCTAAATTTGAGGGCGGTTAATACAATTTTCGTCCCCTGGAAAACGTCGTGCTTAATTTCCTTTCGACTGCAGGGAGGAAAGGTTTGGCCGTAGAGCGAAACGGCGGCTTTTAGCTTTCCTTTCCTGATGAGCTGGGTCTGAAGCTCTCTTTTCATGTGCCTAACTAATTTTTTTAATTTTTTCCGAAATATTTGTTCGGTTTCTTGATGAATTAAATCCATTCTACTTAGTAAAAAATTGGACATCATCCTTTCAGGGTCGCCGCTCATGTTCAAATCGTGTAATCGTCTTTCAAAAGCCACTTCGGGGAGAACAACAACAGGCCCCTTCATAGCTATTCGATATATAAGATGAAAATCTTCGCATGCGCGAAGCGACTCGTCGAAGCCTCCTTCATTAAAAACTAAGCTTCTTCGGAATAGAGGCGAGGAAGCAATTGTAAAATTTTCTTCTAAGAGTATATTCCGGCAACTTTGTGAAGGAAGAAGGAAGGGGCCGGGTCCGATTTCGAGACATTTTTCGGCGATTAAAGGACAGGAAGAGAAGTGATCCGCTGATTTTTCGTTTTCTGTGAAGTTGCGATAATTGCTCGTTACAAAAACGGCTTCTGGATAACTGAAGAACTGTTCAACTTGGTGCTCGACTTTGTGCGGCAGCATAATATCATCCGCGTCGAAAAAGGTTATGAATTCCCCTGCTGCGTGGCGGAGTCCCAAGTTCCTTGGAGCTGAACAGCTACCACTGTTATCTTGTCGAATATAACGAACTCTAGAGGTGTGACCATTGACGATTTCAGGAGTGGAGTCAGTAGATCCGTCGTCCACAACGATTATTTCTATGTTGGGGTAAGTCTGTGCTTCGATACTTGAAAGGGTTTCATCCAGGTAGTCTTCGGCATTGAACGCTGGAATGATGACTGTGACCAATGGGAGTTCCATAGCGCTCGTTACCTCGCTGTCTGTCATGTCGATTTTATGCTGATTTTAGAGAGATAAATATTACGCATTAGAGCAACGCCTTTAGTCTTCCATGGGGTATGAGGGTTCTCAATAATTCTTTCTCATTGGTGGTGAAACTTAGCTTGACGCCAATGACGGTTGTGATCGTGGCCACGACCGCAGCAAAGCTGAATATGGATAAGTAGTCGGTCAGATCTCCCGTCAACGCGACGAAGTAATAGGCGATTGCGTTGACTGGCAACATTATAAGTATGGGTCGGGCCAAACTCATGTAATACCGGCTCATCGGGATACCCAACTCTTTGCATGCAAGCGCTGGCAAAAAGGCAATTCTTAATATGAGTAGCGGGATCATCGTTCCAAAAGCGACGCCGATTAGGCCAAAAAACTGAACAAAAATGATGCTGAGGGTTAGATTGCACGCCACCTCAATCATATCCAGTTTTGCAATAACCCGGTGCCTGTTCATCGCATACATTGCCGAGTTCAGGGGGTGATTGGCAAAACCGATCATTCTTCCAACCAGTAATATCACCATCACCCAGTAGGCGATCTGGTAGTCTGCTCCCATCCATCGATCTATAAAGGCCTGCCCGAAGATCGCCAGTCCGCCTCCAGCAACCATGGCCAGAACTAGGTTGATGCGTGTGACAAACAACATCTTGCTGTTCATCTCCTCTTGTTCGCCGCTGGCATGGTAGCCGGTGAATACCGGCACGAACATGTTGGTTGCCTGGCTCAAAAACTGGGCGAGATAATCAACAAGACGGACGCCTATAGCGTAGGGGGTTACAGCGGCCGCGGACATAAAACCTGCGATGACGAAGTTATCGACGTTGTTCCGCAACTGGTAGGCGATAGCGATCGCGAATGACCACGCACTGTACTGAAAGAGCTCTTTGCCCATGGGACGTGACAGATAGCGCCGATTGAACCTTAGTTGTGGGAACGCTCTTCGGCAGATCACGTAGTAGAGCAGGTTGGACACCCGTGCGGTAAAAAAGGTAATGATCGCCAGGGCGACGACGCCGTAGCCTTGGCTGATGAACCAAAACGTCAGCGCGGCACCAATCAACGTGGTGGCGATTCTGGCTAAAGCGACTTGATGGAATCGCAATCGGGCGCCTGCCACGCCCGCCAACGCGTTGAACGGGAATTCCAGCGCCACGGAGAAGCCAATGATCAGGACCAGGAGTTGGATGATGTCCTTATCGGTGCCGGTGTCAAAAAAAAGTCGGCTTCCGAAACTGATGCCGATGCTGGCCAGAGCAATGACACCGGCAATAGTCAGGTAGATCGCAAGGGCGGTATTGATAACCTGGTTGGCTTGTTCATGATCCTCAAGTTTGAGGTAGCGACTGGCATATCGTGTAACTGCCGTTGCCATTCCCATATCGAAGAGGTGGTAGGCGGCGGCGAGACTCCCGATGATCGTCCAGATACCATACCAATGATCCCCGAGTTTGTGGATCAGGAAGGGCATCATGAAGAAGGCGACCGCGATCGATACGAACGTCTGCGATACGCGGGTTACGGAACCTTTTAGCAGGGTAGTGGCAGTAGACACGTGATTATCGATTCTGTGGCTTTATTTTTTTGAGCCATTGGATAGCGGGTGCAGGAAGGTAGCTCATTAGCATGTAAAAAAGGGAGTCGTTGTTTGGCTTTATACGCCTTGCACTCCGAAAGGCCTGTCGAGCTTTTCCCAACTGGTATTGCTTGAAATAGGAGTAGCCCATTTCGTGGTAGTAGCGAGCGATCTTGCCATCCAGTATGGCGAGTGAGGTTTGGTCGTGCTGGTGAAAACTCTTCATCTTGTCGATCGCCTTGATGATGCTGGGCGCGCGCTCCTCGATGCTTCTGAGTGAAATGCTGCCCGAACGTACTCGGTATTGGTGATAGATCGCGGGCAGGTAGATCAGGTCGAACTGACTGGCTATGGCTTGCCACATGATGAAGTCATCGGCATTGCGAACGTCTTCGTCAAACAGTCCGACTTTGTCGAAGACGTCACGCCGGATCGCGACGCCGGATGTGCCCACGTAATTGGAACGGGCGAGACCCTGCAATGCGGTTTTTGACTCGATAAGCCACGCGTCATCACTGATTTTTATTTTGGTCAACCGCTGAAGCGTTTCGTAGGGCGCCAGGAAGTCGGAATTGATGACTTCACCAGCTTCATCGATGCAGGCAAATCCGGTAAAAACCATGCCCGCGGTCGGTTGGCTGTCGAGCGCGGTCAGGGTGTCCCGGAGCTTATTGGGTAACATCAGGTCATCGGAGTCAAAGATGAAAATGACATCACCCTGGGCTTCTCGAATGGCTCTGTTCCTCGGGATAGACGGGCGTCCGCTGTTGTCTTGATAGAAATAACGGATCCTGGGGTCGTCGAAGCCGCCGATGATGTCAGCCGTTTTGTCGGTCGATCCATCATCCACAATCAGGACTTCAAAATCATTGAAACTTTGCTCAAGGATTGAATCGATCGTTTCGGCAATATAGTCCTGGGAATTGAAGGCCGGAATAATGATGGATATTCGATGCATTGGCTTCCCTGCAGTCGATAAAGCGAGCCTGGATAGATCAATTCCAGTATATCCCATCGACTACTGCGTAAGAACCGGGTTTTTGGGCGAATGCCCAGGATTGTGAGGTTTGCCCTGCGCCGCCAGTTTTAACCGGCGACGCAGGGGGCTGAGGCGTCAGAAACGCATGGACTCAACGGAAGTGGTGTAGGAGTCCCCGGTGGTCACACCGCCGCCGATGACGAGTACTTGGCCATTAATTGTGGCCGAAGCCGCGCCATGCTTGGGTGTCGGGACTTTCGTCAGTGGCCGCCAGGTGTTCGTGAGTGGATCATACTCCTCGTTATTCTCGAAGACGCCTGACGACGATTCCGGATTGTACTCTCCACCCATTATTTGGGCCCTGCCATTCAGGGTGCCAACGGCCATTGCGCGACGCCCTGTGGGCATCGGTGTCTGGAGAGCCCAGGAAGCCGATGGCCCGGTCAGCATTTCCACGGAAACTAGAGTGCTGTTGGGCTCTGAGCCGTCTGCATTGCGCTCACGCCCGCCGAACACGTAGACCTTGCCCTCAAGCAGAGCCGATACCGGGTTGTCACGCCGCACGTTGAGGGCCGGGCCGGTTTGCCAATTGCCGGTTGAGGGATTGAAGATTTCGACGGTGTTCAATGAGCTTCCCTGACTGTTCATACCACCGATGACGTAGATAAGCCCATTCATCGCCTGTGCTGTCGCTCCGCCGCGAGCTGTCGGCATATCCGTCAGTGGCGTCCAGCTGTTGCTGCCGGGGCTATAGACGGCTGCGTTGCTCACCGCGCCGGAGAACGGAGCCGTTGAGCCACCAAAAACATAGAGCTGACCGCCAAGGACGACGACTGCCGGGTTTTCGACACCTTCCCCGGGCAGGGGGGCTCCGGTGCTCCAGCTATTACTGGCCGGATTGTAGATGCGAAGGGTGTTCAGGTGTCCGGTGCTGTTTTTGCCTCCAACGACATACACAAGGCTATTGATGCTGGCGCCAGCGGCGTCAAGAACCGGAGCCGGAAGTGGGCTGGGCGTGTCCCAGCAGCCCAGACTTTCCGGTGTCAGTACCGTGAGCTTCCCGCCACCAAACTCACCAACAAATAACACGCCGTCGGGTGATTGCGTCATGGGCAGTGGGTCGTTAAAGCCACTGACCAAAGGTGCGCCTTCAACGGCTTGCAGTCCGGTGTCATTGAGGAGAACTCGATAAATGTCGTCACCAATTGAATAGTCAGTGATCAGTAGCTGATTGTTCAGGAATTCACCAACGCAGCCTGTGGCGCCGCTATATTCAATGATGGCATTGGCAGACTTGTGATCCCCGAGTATGAAGAAGGGATCGACGTAATTCGGGAGTGGGGCGACACCCTGGAACGACCCATCCTTGAATACACATTCGTCTCGGTACGGGTTTGGATGCCCGTAATATTTGCCTTCTTCGATGAGGTGGAGAATATCAGGCTGCTCTCCAGGGTTGTCGCCGCCTGTCAGGTAGCTTGCCGTGCTACCGAATCCGAGGCATGGCGGTTCCGGGGAGGGGGGGAAGGTTCCTGTCACTCCCAGGCCGTTATCGGTGGCGTACATTTGACCGTTGCTGTGGAAGACGAAGTCATAGCTATTACGCAGCCCGGTTGCATAGGTTTGTACGTCGCAAGGCGGTGGTCCAAAAATATCACTTGTGTTTGCGCAGCTGCCATCGAAGCCCGCTGCAAAAACATCCGCAACCAGTATAGCGGCACTCAAGGGCTGCTCCTGCATGTCTCCGAATTCTGAATTGGAATTGTTGGGAGCGCCGGCTCCCGTATTGCCGGCGGCTGCGATGTACAGTCGGTTGTCTGAACCGAAGTGCAGCGAGTTTATCGAGTGATTGGCTTTCGCCCGTGGCAATCCGGTAATGACGTTGTCGACCTGGCTGAAGTTAGGGCCTGAGAGGCGTGTAATCATGCCTGAATTCGGCTCGCCATCGTCTACAGAAGGGCTGGAATGGGCCAGCCACAGATCAATGTTGCTTGCTGTTGAATCTGGACCCACGGTAATGCCAAGCGTGAGCCTAGGGCCGAGCGCGTCCTGAAGGGCTGTAATTGTTTGGGTATCAACGAGATTGTAATCCTCGTCAAACGTCAGAGCCTTAATGCTGCCGAACAACTGCGTAACGTAGAGGCGGTTATCCGGTCCCCAAACCATCGAGGTAGGGTAGTCCAGGCTGTAGCTGTTGCGCAGGAATTCGATACCGGTCTCTGGAGAAAGCGGAGTCCCGCCGGCTTCGAGAGTGAAGTCGTCAAATTTGTAGACGACGGGGGTCGGCGCGTAGCGATGGGTCCCGAATATGCCGGCAAAGCTGCGGGTTCCTATTTCAGGATCAATTCCCGCGGCGTCAAAGCTGAAGAATTCATCAGGTGGGGTCAGTGTCACGGCCTGTATACTGGTCCCGCCATCTAATTGATAACGCAGTTCGACGGTTCGAGAGTACGGGTTAACAATCATGGTGAATGTGACATCCCGGCCCGGCAGATTACTGACCGAGATATTTCTCTCGTTCACGGTTTGGCCGCCGACCTCCATCAAGTAATGGACGCGGGGGCCATTGGGATCGGATAGTGCGACCAGTTTGATGTAATTGTCCTGATCCGTACCGAACCACAATCCCGCCTGTTCGTAATTACCGCTTCCTGCCGGCACATCCAGAAGTTGCGCACTGATTCGCGTAATCTGGTTAGGTGCCGCAAATCCGACTCCAAGTGCGTTTTCCAGGGAGTTATTACCTGCGTATTGAATGCCGGAGGTTGTGGTCAGACGCAGTACCCCCTCGAGGAAATTCATTTCGAGATTTTCTGGAATGAAGCCGTTGCCCGAGGCCGGTTTGTCAATCCAGGTGAATCCGGTGCCAAGACCGTTTCGATCCGTCAAGTAGCCCTGGCTCTCCGTGAAGCTAATCTGATACGGCAGTGAAACGCGCACATCGGAGCAACTGATGGGCGCGCAGTTTCCGCTACTGGATAGAGAAAGTGTGACCGGAATGTCCACGTCGGGAAAACCCGCCGCAGTGATGGTGACTGTTGCGGAATAATTGCCGGCAGCCATACCGGTTGAATCCACGCCCACTTGGATCACTTCCGGTGTGGTGCCGGTTGTTGGTGAGGCGTTGAGCCATGCCATGTTGGTGCTGACGGTGAAGTCATGGGTCTCGCTCATTGAGTGCGAGATATCTACGGCCTGTGACGCTATCGGTGAGTCGGGGGCGCCGCTGAATGACAGGCTGGAAGGGGTAGCCACCAAACCATTTGGATCATCTGTGATGCTGAGGGTGTAGGCCAATGTGGCAGATTCATAGCCATTTGCGGATGCTGTCACCGTGCCGGTGTAGGTCCCCACTGCGAGGCCGGCCGGGGATGCGGTCACGGTGATTTGCGCTGGCGTGCTGCCCGAATCGCCAGCCGCGCTGAGCCACGAAGCGTTGGACGTTAGCGAAAAAGTCGCCCCGGAGTTGTCACTGCTGTTGAGCTGGACCGTCTGTTCGAGCACCGTATTGTCGTCGACGTGGCGTGATCCTGCGAGACTTGATGTAGAGAACGTCAGGGCTTCGGCGTTATTCAATACATCGAAGAAAACCGTTGTTTCATGATTGACGCCCTCGGAATCCCTGACGACAGCAGTGATGGTGTGGCTGCCATCTGAGACAGTCGTGCTATCGAAAGGGTAGGCTAGATCAGACGGCGTGGTGCCCGCGAAGTCATAAGGTGCAAGACTTTCAGTTTGGCGTGCTCCTCCTGTTTTTGTTGGATTATCGAGGTAGAACTGAACTCGGCTGATGGTTGAGTCATCGGGTACAAAAATGAAAATGTCACCGGCTACCTGCGATCCCTGTAAAGAGGAGGCGTTACTGCGATTCGGACTGGTGCTCACCAACAGGCTGTAGTCACCACCGGCTGCCGGAGTTATCTCAAGACTGACGACGATCTCGTCACTTGCCGCATTGCTGCCGGAGGCGGCGATCACGGCACTGTAAGAACCGGCGGCGAGGCCATCCGGTGACACGGTGATGTTCAGATTTTCTGGAACCGTACCGGATGAGGGACTGACAGACAGCCAGTTTGCGTTGTCGCTTATGGAGAAATCAGCACTTGTCCCGCTCGATGTGTCGAGTGTGACTGAAGCAACCTGGTTGCTGGTATCACCTTCTGCGGCCGTAAATGTTAGAACGTCGGTCGAGAATTCAAATGCGGGTGAGGCGTTGTCGACGATGAAAGCGGCCGAAAGCAGTTCGGTCGCGCCGGAACTATAGGTGACTCGGGCGTATACACTATGCTGACCATCGTTAATCGTGGTTGTGTCAAAAGGATAAGCAGTGTCGTTCGGCGCTGTTCCGTTGAAATCGTAGGGGCTCACAAGTTCGGTTTTTCTAGGAGTCGCGGGAGGTGGGGCATCAAGGTAAAAATCAACTTTTCGGATCCCGGACTCGGTCGAGGTGAAAATGTAGGCCATGCCCGACAGTTGTGAGCCCTGCAAGGTGACCGGTGCCGCTCGATCCGGAAACGAGCTGACCTGTAGTGAAGGAACGGCATTGGCCGCAAATGCCAATGCAAGTAGAAGAGGCATCAATAGCCAGCGAGCTATGGATTGTTTGGGCTTATAGAACCGGCCTGCTTTTGAGCCGTATCCGGCTGCCAATATGGATGTGCCGAGTAGTTGTTTCATGAATTCAAAGCCTCCAGACAGGTCAAGACTCCTCCCGGGCTGCTTCGCATATAAAATGCCAGACAGGCTAATCACGTAAGGTTTACAGTGTGATAACCTCCGGTTTCGAGCTGCGAAAATTACAGCTCTGTAAGGTTTTTCGACAAGGAATTCTTTCCCCCATGACGCAGGATGGCGCCTTCCAATGACCCTTTTCCAGTCCTCAGCCTGGCAGGATGCCTGGTGGTCTGTATGGGGGGGCACTCCGGAATTCGAGTTGGCGAGCCACGGCGGTGGCGGCCGGTCAGGCATGTACACGGATGAGTATCGGTTCCGTGGTGTGCTACCTATCCGCTGCCTGCAGTTTGTGGGAACCAACTACCGCCGAATGTCCACTCCGCGGACCGAGTACAACGGTCTGGGGCTATCGGGTATCTCAGGTGTCGGGAGTTCTGACGCCCTGGAGGCCTGCCGTCAGACGACGTGGTCTGAGGCTGTCTTCCGGGATCTGATTCGTAACGCCCCGGATCACCGTGCCCTTCTGAAACTGGCGTCTGAAATGCGTCTGGATGTGCGCGAGGTCGCAAACGACACCGCCTATCAGGTCCGGACGGATGGCCGCTTCGAGCATTATCTGGCCGGATTGGGGCGCAGTACCCGTCTTCGCTTTTTCAATCGCCGGAAAGTGCTGGAATCTCTGGGCGATATTACGGTCAGAAATGACTGGAGTCGGGACCCGGTGGCTTTCTTTGAACGGTTGAACGAATTCCATATCGAACGTTGGGGAACGCCGTGCTTCGGTCGGGACAGCCTGCTGTTTCACCGGCGATTTCTTGATGGGATTGAGGACGAGGGCGGTGCACCGGATCTGTCTGTGCTGTCGGTGAGTAACCGGCCGGTTTCAGTACTCTATAACGTCAGGTTCGGGAGCTGTGTCTACAACCTGCAGTCGGGTTTTCTGGAGAATTATCATCGGAAACTGGCTCTGGGGTCCTTGCACCTGGGCTACGCCATCGAACAGGCTTTCCGGGAACCGGGCAACGATGTGTTCGACTTATTGGCAGGGCAGGGCAAAAACAGTAATTATAAGCAGCATATTGCGACAGATCAGGTTGAGCTGGTGTCTTTGATGCTCGTCCGGTCACCGTTCTATAAATGGCTTTACCGACTGAAACAACCGCGGTAAAAAAGCCTTAAGCACAGTGAATCTTTGGGCCCGGGGCTGACTGTCGGGGCTTTCGTCTCAATGTTGATGAACCGGGATGTTAAACATGGATCGAGGGAACTCATTGTCACGCATCAGCATCTGGTCTCCGGTCGTTTTCTTGATCGCTTTCATTGCCGGTACGTTCCCCATTCTCGCGGATATCGCCGAACGCTGGGTCAAATGGGATGAGGCCTACTCCCATGGTCTGATCCTGTTGGCCGTGTGCCTTTATCTGACGGTCCAGAAACTGCGAAAGGTGCGTCCCCGCTCTGGCTTTTACTGGCCATGGCTTCTTCCGTTAGCACTGTCGACAGCGTTGTATGCCATTGGCGGCATGCTTCGGATAGAAGCCGTACAGCAAATCATGCTTCTGCCGATTTTGTTCTCGGGCCTGCTGGTTCAGTGGGGGTGGCGACAGACGATTCCGCTCCTGATCCCGATCGGATTGATCGTGTTTGCGATCCCTTTCTGGGACTACCTCGCCTGGTCGCTGCAGCTGATCACGGTGGCGGTGAATCAGCTCGTACTGGCGCAGCTTGGTATCAACTTTGTCGTGGAAGGCGTGTTCGTCTATTTCCCGGGCGTGGGGGCTTTTGAGATTGCCCATGGTTGCTCAGGTCTTCGCTATCTTCTTGTCGGGCTCACGCTGACGTTCCTTTACAGCGAACTCAATCTGGTCACGTTTCGGGCCCGTATCAGTCTGATCTGTTTTGGTGCCGTACTCGCTTTGGTCGCCAACTGGGTTCGTGTTTTCGTCATTATCCACACCGGCTATGTAACCAACATGACGTCGTCACTGGTCAATCATCACGATACCTTTGGTTGGTGGGTGTTTGCGGCGACGCTGGTACCCGTTTTTCTGTTTGCGCGCTGGTTGGAAAAACGGGAGTCGACGGTTGATCCGGAGGCATCAGCGACGGTTCAAGCTGGGCGCGCTGGTGGAACTTCCGCACTGGTCGGTGTGTCCACGACCGTTGTCCCCATGCTGCTGCTGGCCGTTGCCTTCTGGCCGGGCGAAGCGTCGAGGGCCAGCAATATGAACCTGCATCAGAATTACCGTGGATTGAGCCCGCTGGATGCGGCCGAATGGTTGCCGCTGTTCAACAACGGGCTGTCGCGTTGGCACCCGATCATGGAGCGTCCGGACCGTTCATTCGAGCAGACCTACGTTCCAAGACAGACACTTGAGACGTCGGATGAGGATAGCCAGCCGCCGCATTATTTTGTCGGTCTCTACAGTTACGACTATCAGAGACAAGGCGCTGAGGTCATCCAGTATGGCAACCATATCTACGATGGTGAGGCGTTCCTGCCGAATCAGGCCTTCACTGTTGGTCTTGAGCAGGGCGAGCCCATGGCAGGCGTGGCGATCAAGTCCCACAGCGATCCGACGCCGATCTATCTGGCCTATGCATACTACGTCGAGGGACGCTGGGAAACGGCGGAGTTGCAGGCCAAGCTGGCTCAGTTGCCGGGCGCGTTCAACCGCCGTAACGATGCATCGTTGCTGGTTCTGGGGGTTCGTTGCGGCGACTGTGATGGGCAGGCTGCTTTAAATAGCATTGCGCCCGGGATAAGGGCCCGGGCGCAAGAGTACCTCGATAACGTCTATCTCGAACAGAAGTGATCCGTTCTCACTGAACCTCCTGAGACACTTCCTCTGAGGGCGGGCTGATTCGATCACTGCTATCAACCGTCTGAACCGTAAAGTACCAGGTGCCGCTGGCCAAACCGTCGAAGGTGTAGCTCGTGGTGCCTGCGTCGACGTTCTGGGTCTGCCCGAGATTGCCGGACTCCTGGCCGTAATTGATGACGTAATGATCAATTTCGCTCAGCGCGATGGATGAACCATCCAGGCGAGTGGAGGGTGCAGTCCAGGACAGGGTGACGTTGCCCGTTGTGGTCGGCGGTTGTGTCGGTTCAGGCTCTGTGCTACCTCCTCCGGTGCCGGCTGATGTTGACTCCAGCGTCCAGGGGTCAAGATCGCTTTGGTAAGCATCCAGATTAGAGACACCACTGGTATTTGATACGGCTGAAGCGTCGTTTACCCAGGCGTTCAGGCCGTGCGCTACTTCCCAGCTATCGGGAATACCATCGGAATCGCTGTCCTGGTCGCCCGACGCTGTAGGGTCGGGCGCGGTCACCGTCTGAGTAATGGCAACATCACTGTTATTGGTCGTGTCAACGATGTTGAGTTGAGCAACGGCACTTCCCGTTCCCTCGTAGTATTCCATAGTAATCGGTACGGTCTCACCGGCACTGATACTTCGTGTATAGGTGTAAGTTGTAGCCGAATGACCAGACCAGTCTTCAATCACCTTTTCGCCATTAAGATAGACGCGAACGCCGTCATTGGTTCGGGCAACGAATTGATAGTCTCTTGCGCCGCTGGAATGTGGTGCGGTGAACTGGCCAGTCCAACGAATACTGAACGCATCGGAAGGAACGCCGTTCATAGGGGCATTACGCCCCCAGTCGAAGTCGATGGTCCCATCGACTCGATAACCTACGAAATTATTGAAATCGGTACCTTCAAAGTATTGACCGACAAATCCAGAAACTGTTGCGCTAGTTGGTGTTTCCTCTACGGGGGCTTCGTCGCTGTTGTTTGGATCTGTACCAGCCTGATATTCCTGCAAGTTTGAGTAACCATCCCCATCCGCATCCCGGGCAGCGTCGCTGCCATTGAGCGGATCCAGGTTATAAGCGAACTCCTGGCCATCCGGAATGCCGTCACCGTCGGTGTCGGCGTTGTTTTCCTTGGTGCCGATCAGGAACTCGTCGGCGGCGGTCAGGAAGTCGCCGTCGGGGTCGGTGTCAGCGTCGTTGGAGTTGGATGGATCTAGGCCATTGACGGTCTCCCAGTTGTCGTAGAGGCCGTCTGAATCGTTATCAAGTGGTGGGAACTCGGGGTTGAAGGAAAGCCCCTGGGTGCTGTCGAAATAACCAACCCGATACCCGAGTGTATAGGCCTCGGCAGAGGACTGATTCTCATAGTTACCGGATTGGCCTTCACTGTATAGATAATCGCCGGAGATGACTTCCTGGGAAATGCCCGGCCCAGACCAGGCTACGGCGAAATGCTCACCACCTGAACCCTGTTTGTGGCGGATTTCAAAGTAGTAGCGCTTTCCCCCTTCGAGTACTTGTGTGCCAGACGTTTGGGACGAGTACTTGGTGTAGTTGTACGGGGTGGTGTAGTTCGGCACTGACGCAATGATTTCAGCATTGGAAGGCGATTCGTTGGTGCTGAACAAGAATTGGGTCTCATCGTCACCCGAAACATAAAAGGTGTATTCGCCATTGGTCGGGGGCTCAATGTAACCCCGCACCAAACTGCCGTAGTAATTCCCAAGGCCTCCGGGATTGTCCAGGGACGTCAACTCTTTGGTGGTGTTGGGGTTGTCGGGATAGGCGTCGATGCTGGTCAGGTCGGAGACATCAGACCCTGTGATTCCGGTCCAGATCCTGAACTGCACTTTCCCTGGCTCACTGGTTGCCGGCAAGGCCGCGGGTGGCGGGAGTTCGCCGAACTGGGAGGGCCACATCTGGCAACCGTGGATAAATAAGATGGTGCTACCTATCAGCAAAACCTTTGCGTTATGCATAAGTCGTCACCCGAATCGAGTACAAACTTGGCATGGGGATGGCCATTCCGGCGTCCCGCGCCTTGTGGCGAACCCACCAGGGACGCTGAACCCATCACTGTGACCTTGACGGAGTTCTGGCGTCAGGAGAGTGAGTTACACAAAGTATCGTTCCCGCAGAAAGGCCCTGCCACGTGGATTTAGGAATCTTTTGATCTTTAGAGAGGGATGTTATTCGTTTAAATGATGAGCAAACATTTGCCCGGACAATAGGGGAGACGGGCCCGCGCAAGGCGGGCCGTTCCGCTTTTAACTTCAGGTCAACGGCGTCTTCGGAACGTAAGAAGGCCGCCCAGCCCGAGAGCGAACAGCGCCAGACTGGCGGGCTCGGGTACCGAGATAATCTGGAAGATCGAGAAGTCGCTCTGGTTATTGCATTTACCGGTGCCGCACGTGTTCGAGTAGAGTGCGTCAAAGGTCAGCGAACCGATCAGGTTCTTCCCGAAAATAGCGCCGACATCCACCGTTCCCGGCGAGCCGAAGACTGCGGTGCTGGCCGCCAGCGGAGGCATGCTTGAATCGCCGTCGATGGTCAGCGAGACGAAATCATCGCCTGGATTGAGGTAGACATTCTTCAGTACGGCAACGCTGGAGCTGCCATCCAGGAAGGTGGCGGTAATCCGGGCAATCTCTTCGACGTCTCCGAATTCCGGGCCGTCGTAGAGAAAGGCGAGGGAGAAGCCACCAAGCACGAAGCCGGATGACGAACTGGCGGTCAGGCTTTCCCGCAATCCGATTTCATTGGTGCCGGAATCGCCAGCGACACCAACGCCGGCGGCCGTTATACCGTGTTCTGTTTTAGTGCCGAGCTCACCGCCTGTGGCGGAGAAGGTTAAACCGCCGCCATAGCCAGAGGCGATGTCGGTGGCTGTGATGACCGTTGCACTTGCCCCCACAGAAAGCATTCCCATTGACAAGGCAAGTGCCAGTCCATTGGTCGGAATACGCATGGCGGAGCCTCCTCCTGCCAACGTCATGAGGAATACAATTGCTGCGATTTACATGCCATGGGGTGTGCGAAGAGGAAAATCAGAAGGTTACGTCTGACTTGCCGAACGGCGTTGTAAAACCGTTCGACAAGTCGCATAACGCGGCATTAGAGCTTGGAGAGTATCTTCTGAGCTTCGTCCTGGCGTCCTGTCGATTTGTAGGCTTCCGCAAGATGCTGGGCGATTTCAGTGGTTTGCGGCGACAGCTTGTAGGCTTTTTCCAGTACGGGCAGGCTACCGCTGTGATCCCCCTGCTGGAACAGGATCCAGCCGTAGGTATCGGCAATCGCCGCGGAGTCCGGTTTGAGGTTGTAAGCTTTTTCGGCAAGCTGGCGGGCATCCTGTTTGCCGGATTCGTGGTACAGCCACGCCAGGTTGTTCAGGGCCACCACATTCCGGGGCGAGGTGTTCAGGACTTGCTGGTAAGCGTCCATGGCTTTCTGGGCATCACCACGTGTTTGATAGGCCATGGCAAGCCGCATTTGCAGGGCCTCGTTCCCCGGATGGTCTTCGACGCCGCTTTCCAGCGCCTTGATCGCCCGCAGCTCCTGCTGGCTTTCTCCGAGGGCTTCGACGAACAGCAGGGTCAGCTGCGGTGAGTTGTCCTTGGCCAGGGCCAGCTCATAGAGATCCGCCGCTTTGCCGTAACGCTTCTTGTCCTTTTCATGCGCCGCTTCGACGACATAGGGCTGGGGCGAATCCGGGTGTTTCAGTCGGGCTTCCTTGAGGATATCCCGGGCGGCTTTCTCATTGTCCATCTCGAAGTAGACCTGTGCGGTCTGCAGGGCGATGGCTTCGTTGTCCGGGAACAGCACTTGCGCTCGTTGCATGATCGCAAGGGCGTTCTGCTTGTCGTCGGTTTTCAGCTTGTTGCCGGCGACCGATCCGTAAACGTTGGCCACAGCGCCGGTATGTGGTGACAGCTCGTTCTCACTGACCGGCTCAAGCAGGGAGGCAGACAGTTCGTCAGCCCGATTGATGTTGTTGGCGCGCAAGGCCAGTTCGAGCAGGGCCAGCCTGGGAGCAACAGCATCCGGATGGTCCTTGGCGACTTGAGCCAGGTAAGCCTGCAGCTGCTCAGGCGAGGTGACCTGGGCCAGGCCTTGAATGGCTGCTCGGTTGTCCGGCGCCTTGGCGATGGCGGCCTTGAACTGGCGGCTGGCTTCGTCCGTGTTGTCCTGGCTCATGGCCAAGCCACCCAGTGCGTTGTTGGCGCGAGGGTCGCTGTCTGACAGTTTCAGCGCCTGGTTGTAGTACTGTCGGGCCTGAGACGCATCACCGGCGCGGGCCGCCAGGCCACCACTGACCAGCAGTGCCGTGATGTTGTCCGGTTGTTCCTTGACCCAGGCGCTGGCGGATTCTTCAGCGGCCTGGGTGTCGCCGGCCCGGACATAGGCATTGATGATCAACTGGCGTGCCTGGTCATTGTCCGGTTGCGCTTCCATAACCTGTTCGGCCTGGGCGATGGCGGTGTCGGTATCACCCTGTTCAACGAGGTAGTTGGCGTACCGCAGACGCAGGTCGTGGTTGTCCGGGTCGAGTTCCAGTGCTTTCTCAATGTACTTGCGACCGGCCTCGTCATCACCGCTGGCCAGGTGGGCGATGCCGATCAGCGCCAGGACACCGGGGTCTGTCTGTTTGTCATCCAGATTCTCGAGCAGTTTGCGGGCTTCCTCCGGACGCTGCAGGCGTAATTGGGTGGCGGCCAGCAGTTTACTTGCAGCCGGGGAGTCCTGGATCTGGCTGATCGGCTCAAGCAGTTCCTTGGCTTCTTCAACACGCCCCTGCTGGAAGCGGATCATGCCCAGCATAATGGAACTCTGGACGTGGTTGGGGGCCTGTTTCAGCACTTCGTTCAGGTAGCGGGCGGCGCCTTCCAGGTCGCCTTTACGATAGGCTTCCTGCGCGGCGTCGAAATTGCTCTTGATGGTGCCAGGTGCCGACTTGGCCAGGATTTCCTCGTAGACAAAGGCTTCCGACGATTTGCCTTCCTCACGAAGCACGCTCACCAGCGAGGAGATCGTGGTGTACTTCCGGTAGGTCATGATGTCGTACTTGCCGATGTCTTCCAGCGCACGGATGTAGGCTTCCTCGGACTTCTCCCATTGCTTCTGTTGCTGGGCCAGTTGGGCCTTCCAGAGCCACAGTTCCGGGTCGTTGGCGTCCACATCTTCCGCTTGCTTGATCTTTTGCCGGGCAAGATCGGCGTTGCCCTGGGCCTGCGCCACCTTGGACAGTCCAATCAGTGCCAGGGTCGATGTGGCGTCGGAATCCAATGCCTTCTGGTAGGCGGATTGCGCTTTGGGGTAGTTCCTGGCGGCCAGTTGAATGTCGCCGCGCAATAAATCAGCCCGGACCTGCTGGGTCCGATCCGGCGATTTCAGCTTGTCCAGGGCCTTGAGCGCGGCATCGCTGTCCTGGCGCATCAGGAAGGTTTTGGCCAGGATGAGCTGGATTCGGTTCTGGATGTTATCGGTGGTGCCTTTTTCCTGAAGCTGCTTGTCGATTTCCTTGACCTGACGCGCCGCGGTCACGGCATCGCCGGCGGTGATCAGGTTATCGATAATGATGAAATAGGGATCCACCTTGTGTGGGTTCAGGTCGATGGCGCTGCGCGCTTCAAGCGTACTGGCCTTGAGTTCACCCTGACGCTGGAAAAAACGGGACTGATCCAGATGGCTGAGGTATTGCAGCTCCTGCTGGCTCATTTCTTCCTTGTCGTCACTGCACCCGGTCAGCAGGGAGGTAAAGGCGACTGCCAGCAGGGTAATGCGAAACAACGTCTTCCACTTCATTGTCAGGTCCTTGTCATCCAGATACGGGGCGTCCTTCATGCCGCCGGTGCCGATCAGGCACCGGAAACGGCAGGTGATGTCTCGATTTTATACTTGTCTGTCAGGTTGTAGAGGGTGGGGCGGGTGATGCCGAGTAACCGGGCGGCCTGAGCCATGTTGAAGTTGCTGGTTTTCAGGGCATGGTTGATGGCCGAGCGTTCCGCATCCTCGCGGACCTGACGCAGGTTGAGCACATTGCCGTCATGGACGAAATCGTCGCATCGCAGCTGCAGGTCGCTGGCCGTGACGCGTTTGCCTTCGGCCATGATGGTGGCGCGCTTGATCTTGTTGATCATTTCCCGGACATTCCCGGGCCAGCTGTAGCTCTGGATGGCCTGCATGGCATCTTCCGAGAAGCCGAGGTTGGGGCGATCCAGCTGCCGCCCCAGCGACTTGAGAAGCGATTGGGCGATGACAATGGCATCGCCATCCCGTTCACGCACGGCGGGGACGTCGAGGGTGATTTCACTGATCCGGTAGTAGAGGTCTTCACGGAAATCGCCGCTGGAGACCAGGTCTTCCACGTTGCGGTGGGTCGCACACACCACGCGCACGTCCACATGGATCGGGTTGACGGCGCCAACCCGGTCAATGACCCGTTCCTGCAGGAACCGCAGCAGTTTGGCCTGCAGCGGCATGGGCATGTCGCCGATTTCGTCGAGGAACAGCGTTCCCCCGTTGGCCATCTCGATCTTGCCTTTCTTGCTCTGGGTGGCGCCGGTGAAGGCCCCTTTCTCGAAGCCAAATAACTCGCTTTCCAGCAGGTTTTCCGGAATGGCGGCACAGTTAATGGCCGCGAAGGTATGGTCCGCCCGCTGACTCATATCGTGAATGGCGCGGGCAAGCAGCTCCTTACCGGTGCCGGTTTCACCGATGATCAATGTGGTCACATCGGCCGGAGCCACTTTTTCGACCATCCTGCACAGTGAAAGCATTTGAGGGCTGGCGGCCACGATCCCCTTGATCGACGTGCCGTTACGACCCTGGCTGAGCTCGCGGTTCTCCAGTTCCAGTTCGGCCAGACGGAAGGCGCGATTGACGACGAAAGTGAGAATGTCCGGATCCAGCGGTTTCTGGTAGAAATCGCTGGCACCCATGCCAATGGCACGGACTGCGTTCTCCCGGTCCTCGCGCCCGGTGACGACGACCACCTTGGTGGTGGGGGACAGGCGGACAATGTCGTCCAGCAGGGCGAACCCTTCTTTCGCGCCGCCCGGGTCGGGGGGCAGACCCAGATCAAGTGTGACGACCTGAGGCTCGAATCGACGCAGTGCGGTGAGGGCCGCTTCGCGATCGCCGGCGACGACCACTTCAACATCGTCGGTGAAGCACCAGCGCATCTGACTTTGCAGGCCAGGATCGTCTTCGACAATCAATAAACGCTTATTCACGACAGAACCAAATCCTTTTTTCTGATCGGTGACGTTGGGCGCTGGGTGATATAACCCTGAACACCTTTGAGAGCTTTCTTCTTTACTGCCGACGGCTATTCTCGGCGCCGTCTGTTAACATACTGTAACACTGATTCTGGCTGTATTTTGACGGAAATCAACAGATATGCACTCCCTATTAAGGGAATGAACAAAAATTTGACAAACATTTAACTGTTGGTCGTTTTGTGAGCAGGTCGATGGCCCCCGGTCAGGCGTTCTCGGCAATCGGTTGGGGCGGTTCATCGAGATCGCCGCGCTTGATTTCGGGCTTTCCCAGCGGCAGCCGGACCGAAAAACAGGAACCCACTCCCGGTTCGCTGGTGACGTCGATGTTCCCGCCTATCTGGCGAACGTATTCCCGCGCCTGATAGGCGCCAATGCCCATGCCGGCCAGTCCCTTGGTGCTCTCGAACGGCTTGAACAGCTTCATCTTGATGAAGTCCTCGTTCATGCCGGCGCCGGTATCCTGAATAAAAATCACCACGTGATCGGAGCCTTTCTTCAGGTTCAGGGTGACTTCGCCGGTGGGTGGGGTGGCGTCCTGCGCATTCTGGATTAAGTGCCCGATGACGCTGCGCAGCTGTTCGGGATCGGCCCGGACCCAAATCGGTTCGCCGGGAGGATGGTAAACGGGTTTGGGTTCGCTGCGGGTATAGTGATGCGCCAACTCTTCCAGCATCGATTCGAGTTCGATCGGCTGGACCGGCATCTCGTTCGTGGCGGGCTTGCGAATATGGTCCACCAGGCCGGACAGTTTGGTCACCGCATGCTCGGTGGTGCGGATCATGTCGTCGATGAATTCGGGGTTGTCGCGATGCCTTTCCGCGTTTTTTACCAGCAGCGAGAGCTGGGCGATCATGGTTTTGAGGTCGTGTACCATGAAGGCGGACGCCTTGGATACCGCCTCGAACTGCATCGCACGTGAGAGCCGGTTCTGGGCATCGGCCTGGGCCAATACGTTACAGGTCTGGCGAGCCACGACCCGGACAAGGTCGAAGTTTTCCCAGTTGAGCTCCACTTTGGCGTAGGGCGACCCAACCAGGCAGACCCCATAGAGTTCATCGCCCAGGTACAGTGGGATCACGAGCCAGCCATCGGGGAACTTGAGGATGGCGTCGGGTATTTCCAGCAGTTCGTAGCGGATCGGATCGATGTGGTATTCCGACAGGTCGATGATCCATTCCTTTTCATTGAAGAAGCTGACGATGTTGGCGTCGCGGTCGATCATGGTGTGCCTGGGCGGCGTCAGGTTGACCGTGGTGTGCAGCACGTAGTTACCGTCTTCATCCCGGACCCAGAGCGCGCCGGCGTTGCTTTCCACCAGATCGGCCATGATCCGCACGACCCGCTCGGGCAATGGGGGATCTTCCGTGAGGTTGGCGAAAATCTGGGTCATTTTCAGCCACTCTTCCCGGTAGTCGTACTTGTAGTCAAAAAAGTTCTGGCTGATGAAAATCATCAACCGTGCCCGGAACCGGCTGGAGCTGAGCAGCGCGGTAAACAGCACCAGGAAAACGGTCAGGAACAGGACCTGCAGCGCTTGGCCCCAGTCCCCGCCCAGGGTCCGGACGTAATAGCCGCCAATGGCCACGAAAATCAGGTAGGCGCCGGCGAAGGCGATGGCCCCCACATGGAACACGGCATTGCGGGAGAGCTGGAAATCCACCGGCTGTTTGCGGGTATTGATGACGTTGACGGCAAACAGCGGCGCCAGGAAGGCGTTGGCGGCGCCCCGGGCACTCCAGAACGAATCCGACAGTTGGCCGAAGAGCAGGGCGTCGGAATACATAAAGAAGTCGTAGGCGAAGATGCCGCCAATCCCGATGCACAGGTACTTCATGCTCGAGCGGCCGAAGGAGAGGGAATTACGCCAGATCTGTTCGATCAGGCAGACGCCTAGCAAGGACACGGCAATCTGGCCGACGACCTTGGTCTTGCCGTCCAGCAGTTGCCAGCCGAGCGCGTATTCAAGAGCGCCGCAGGTCAGCAGTGACAGAATCAGCAAGCCGATCGCCGTGCCCAGCACCCGCCGCAGGGTAGTCGCCATGTGGCCAGAGCGCTTGCTGTCGCGAATCAGCGCAAACAGCACGGCCACCCAGGCGGCGTCGCGAATCAGTTCCAGCAGGTAGCGGATAAAGAAAGGGGGCTGGTTCCAGATCATCTGGGCCACGAGGGACGTGGCCCAGATGGTCGACACCATAGCGGCCAGCATGAGCGCCCGATCCGTGTTGCGCCTCAGGTATTTGGAGCCCACCAGGATGGCCAGGGCCGCGTACGCAAGGGCCGCAGCGGAATGGCTCACCAGACTGAAGTCGATGCTCATGGGTACTCGTCCTGTGAGTTTAGGAGCCTCTGACTAAGCACGAGGGCGCCGCGATCACCGGTGCCGCGCCCGTTTTTCGACCAGTATAAAAGCAATTCTGTCGCAGATGCACACAGTCTGTGGTTTGGGGCGCCGGGAAGTCCGCTTTCCAGGCACCCCGCCGTTGCGCACCGGGTCCGGCAGGGGCTTTAAACCGGATGTTTGTTTTCCCG
This sequence comes from Marinobacter sp. R17, assembly GCF_003789045.1. Classification (NCBI taxonomy): domain Bacteria; kingdom Pseudomonadati; phylum Pseudomonadota; class Gammaproteobacteria; order Pseudomonadales; family Marinobacteraceae; genus Marinobacter; species Marinobacter sp. R17. The sequence continues at coordinate 49,083 of NZ_RHGZ01000019.1, forward strand.
ATAGTAGCGGAAGATCTCCTTCAGCGGCCGCTTGGGTTTGAAGCCGAAGGTATCGCGGAACGTCCGCCCATCAATCACCACCGGATACTTGAAGAAGCTCATCAGGTACGAGGGGAAGCTCTTCATATTCAGCAGGCGCGCAATGGTCCGGGGCAGTACCGGCGGAATCGAGGGAATGGGTACCCGGGTGCAGCCACTGAGCTGGAGGGCGTGTTGGTAGGCGATCCAGTCATCCGGCGCGACGTTGAAGACACCCCGTTCCGGCTTGCGGTAGCTGAGTACGATGGCGTCTGCCATGTCATCGATGTGGATGAACTGCATCATCGGCGAGAAACCGGCCAGCACCGGGGCGCGGCGGCTGGCCAGGAGAGTACTGATCGAGTTGCGCACGCCGGGGCCGACGATGTTGCAGGGCCGCAGGACCGTGATGTTGAGATCCGGGTAGCGCCACAGGTAGATGTTGGCCAGGTTCTCCAGTTCGATGGAGTCGACCAGATCCATGCTCAGGCCGGCCCCCTTGAGCGGTGCCTGCTCGTCGATCAACGCGGGGTTATAGGCGCTGGCCCCGTAGACGTGGTAGGTGGAGAGCACGATCACCCGGTGGATACCGTATTTATGCGCCAGATCCAGCAGCTTCTGGCTGCCCAGTACGTTGGCGTTGTATCGCCGCATGCGGGTTTCCTGGCTCGACATGATGCGGCCCAGGTGAATGATGCCCTCGAATTGGAAGCGGCGGAATAGGTCCTCGAACACCCGCTTGTTGAAATCGATGCAGTAGCTGGGAATGTCGTCGCCGAGGTAGACCTGCTCCCGGAAATCGACGGCGACCAACTGGTAGTCGTCACGCAGGCGGTTGATGACCTGCTGGGCCAGGGCGCCAGCGGCACCGGTGACCAGAATCTGTGGTTTGCGTTCGTTCGCCATCAGAACAGCCTTTTCCTCTCGCTCAATCCCTGATTGATCAACTCGTTGATCTCCGCCTTGACCACCTCAACCCGCTCGGTGACCTTTTCTTCCGGAATGTCGGCGTTGTCGAAGTGCATGGGTTTGCCGAACTTGAGATAAACCTTGGCCGGAAACACGAACGGTACGGCCAGGGGCACGTATGGCAATCCAAGCGCCTTCGCCAGAGGCTTTACGTTGGCCACGGCGGGAATGGTTTCCTCACAGCCCACCACACCGACCGGCACGATGGTGGCGTTGTATTGCATCGCCAAGCGCATGAAGCCGTTACCGAAGCGCTTGAGCTGGTAGCGGTCGCTGTAGAGTTTGCCCGAACCACGGATGCCTTCCGGGAACACGATGATGGCCTCGTTGTTGGCCAGCATCTTGGCGCAGTTCACCGGGTCCCCCAGCACGGCTCCGATCTGGTTCAGGATATTGCCGAGGTAGGGCACCGTCGGGAAGAAGCGCTCGATCATGGCCCTGGGCAGCCGCGGGTTCCTTTCGCGCGAGGCCACCGCGGTGCCGATCAGCAGGCCGTCGATCGGCAATTGCCCGCTGTGGTTGGCGATCAGCAGCACCGGACCTTCGGCCGGCACGTTGTCGACGCCATCGGCCACCACCCGGAAATACTTCTCGTAGATCTGCTTGGCCAGCGAGAAACCGATCTTCAGCGAATCGTTGTTGTAGCCCCAGGGGTCGTAGCCCAGCGAGCCGAGCGGCTTGCGGATCCGGTTGACCTGGTCTTCCAGCGATTGCGGAACGACTTTTTCCTTGATGAACGATCTCAGACTCATCAGCGCTTCCTGGTTGGTATTCTCGTTGTCGGCTGTCCGTAACAGTGCAGGATACGTGCCCCTGTTGTTTTGGAACGGTGTTCTAGCACCGTGACAGCACCAATTCCGTGGTGTGGCTCTCGCCGTTCATTAAACGGATAAAGTGAGGCCATGCATTGGCGGTTTCGACGCACAGCATGGTTTTCCAGGCGTCATCCGGGAAGTCCGACAGCCGTTTGGCCTTCTCCGGACCGGGATTCCAGACCACGGTCGACTCGCTCCCCTGGGTTTCAATACGGGTAACGTGCCTGGGTGTATGCACCAGAATGGGGCCGCCTCGCTGGTAGATCCGATCCGTCTCACCCCGAAAGCGGACGTCGCCGGATTCCAGGATTTCCTGCCAGTCGTGGAGGGTATCGATGTAGTGAGTCTGCTCCAGACCGCTCAGGAAACTGTGAGTCACGTCCGCAGTCGGAAAATAGGTGTGCAGGGCTTCGGTGTACTCCACCGGCGTTGAGCCCGTGTTGTGCGTTGTCAGCAGGATCTGGCAGTGCTCGGCATTGAAGCGGAAGGTCATCCGGGCCCGCAGCGGCCAGGGGCTGCCGATATCGCCACAGTTGGCGGCATCCAGCATGAGGCTGATTTCCACATCCTGTTCCGATTCGTGGATATCGGCCAGGGTCCACGCGTGGGTGCGGGCAAAGCCGTGCGCTTTATCCGTTTGTGCCCGGTTCGCGACCGGTTCCGGGTTGCGCCGGGCGTCGCCAAACCAGGGCCAGCAAACCGGGATGCCGCCGCGAATGGCGCGGCCCTGCTCGAAGGTGGCATCCGGACTCATCCAGAGCCAGTTGTCCTCGCCCGTGGGGGCAAAGTGGGTGAGGTGGGCGCCTTGCAGGAAAATACGGGCCGAAAAACGGGGATGCCTGACTTCAATGGCGTCGAGGTCGCCGTGGGTGATCCGGGCGGTAAACAGTGCATCCGATTTGCTTGAAGTCATCCAGTTCGGTCCTTTTGACGCATATGATGGGGAACCGGCCGGTTTGTCGTCACTGACCGGCGTTGTTCCTTAGTTTGAGTCTTCCACGATTTTGTGATCATAGTGTTCGCGTCCGGCACCTGACCAGCCCCCTTTTGCGGAAAAATCGGGCGCTGGTCAGGAGATGAGCCGGTTCACTCTACCGTGTCGGTAAATGGAGGAGCCTGCATGAGTGTCCTGTTTCTTCTGATCAGTGCGTTAGTCCTGCTTTACTTTGGTGTTGGCGGCACCGTCGCGGGCGTTGTCATGACGCTCGCCACCCTGTTTGGCATGTTCGAGGATGACTGGCATGTCCTCAGCATCCTGATCGGCGGTGTGTTGCTGGCCTTCGCGCTGATACTCGTTTTCCCCGGTGGTTTGCGTCGCAATCGGTTGAGCCGGCCTTTACTGGGCTGGGTTCGCGATCGCTTGCCGTCGCTGTCGGACACCGAGGCGGAAGCGCTTAAATCCGGGAGCGTGGACTGGGATGGCGAGTTGTTTTCCGGTCGCCCGGAGTGGGACAAATTAATGGATGCGCCACATGCCCATCTCAATCAGGCCGAGCAGGCGTTTGTCGACGGCCCGGTGGAAACGCTTTGCGGCATGCTGGATGACTGGAAGATCACGAACGAACTCTATGACCTGCCACAGGAAGCTTGGGAGTTCATCAAGAAGGAAGGCTTCTTCGGGCTGGTGATTCCCGAGGAATACGGCGGCAAGGGGTTCTCCGCGACCGCCCACTCGGAAATCGTGATGAAGGTGTCGACCCGCAGTGTCTCGGCCGCGGTCACGGTCATGGTGCCCAACTCATTGGGGCCCGGTGAGCTGCTGATGCATTACGGCACCGACGAGCAAAAACAGTATTACCTGCCGCGTCTGGCAAAAGGTGAGGAGGTGCCGTGTTTCGCGCTGACCTCGCCGGTCGCCGGCTCCGACGCCGGGGCGATTCCCGACAAGGGCATCGTCTGCCGCGGTCAGTGGAAAGGCGAAGAGGTGCTGGGGCTCAAGGTCACCTGGAACAAGCGCTACATCACGCTGGCGCCGGTGGCGACGCTCATTGGTCTGGCGATCAAGGTCTACGACCCGGACGGCCTGATGGGCGGTGAGGAAGATCTGGGCGTCACCTGCGTCATGATCCCTCACGATCTTGAAGGCGTGAATCACGGCGCTCGCCACCTGCCCATGAACACGGTCTTTATGAACGGTCCGACGTGGGGCGAAGACGTCTTTATCCCCCTGACCCAGGTGATCGGCGGCGAAGGTATGGTCGGCCGGGGCTGGACGATGTTGCTCGAATGCCTGTCCATCGGCCGCTCGATTTCGCTGCCGGCGCTGGGCACGGGGGCCGGTAAGCTGGCCTGTCTCACCACCGGTGCCTACGCCGGCATTCGCGAACAATTCGGCCGTTCCATCAGTCATTTCGAGGGGGTACAGGAGGCGCTAGAGCCCGTCGCCGGTTACACCTACATGATGGACGCCGGGCGGCTGCTGACCTCCGGCATGCTCGATCGGGGCGTACGCCCGTCCGTTCCCTCTGCGGTGCTGAAGTACCGCAACACGGACCTGATGCGTAAAGTCATCAACCACGCCATGGACGTTGTGGCCGGGCGCGGTGTGATCACCGGTCCGCGCAACTTCCTGGCCCGGGCCTATCAGGCGGTGCCCATCGGCATCACGGTGGAAGGGGCCAACATCCTGACCCGCAGCCTGATGATCTTCGGCCAGGGGGCCATTCGTTGCCACCCCTACATTGTCGATGAGATCGAAGCCGCCGGCATGGAGGATGAAGAACAGGCCGTTCGCGCCTTTGATGACGTGTTCTACAACCACATGGCACACACCACCCGCAACGCCCTGCGGTCGTTCGTGCTGGGGCTCAGTCATGGCTGGCTGGAGCCGGTGCCCGGTCGCGGCGGATTGCAGCGTTACTATCGCCAGCTGGCGCGATTCACGTCGGCGTTTGCGGTGCTCACCGATGTCACCCTGCTGACCATCGGCGGCGGCCTGAAGGCTCGTCAACGGCTTTCCGGGCGCATGGCGGATTGTCTGGTGGCGCTGTATTACGCCTCGGCGATCATCAAGCAATGGCACGAGGAAGGCTATCCGGAGGACAACCGTCCGGTGGTCGAGTGGGGACTGCAGCGGTGTCTCTACGACTTCCAGAACGCCATGAAGGCACTGATCGAGAACTTCCCGGTACCAGCGCTGCGCTGGCCGCTCAAGCTGCTGGTCTTCCCGATTGGCGCCTGGCTCAAAGCGCCGGACGACCGTCTCGGTGAAGAGGTGGCTCTGTCCATCGTCAAGGATGCCCCGGTCCGCGAGCGCATCGTGCGCGGCGTCTACCAGCCGGTGACCCCGGACGATCCGGTGGGCCGCGTGCTGCACGCCTACAACATGGCCAACGCCTGCCGGGACGCTCGCGAGCGTCTCAACGAAGCCATCCGCAAGACCGATCCGGACGAGTTGCAGGACATCGAAATGTTGATGGCCCACCAGCGCTCGGAACTGGTGGACTGGGCGATCGAGAAAAACGTGGTGCGGGAAGACGAGCGCGACACCCTGATCGAAGCGCTCAGCGCCCTGTACGACGTCATCCGCGTGGACGCCTTCGACGGCGACGCCATCAAGTCGCTGGCGGAATGCTCCGAAGGCAAACTCAGCGAAGTCGCCCGTCCGTGACGACCGGTCGGCCGGGTAGGGATGGAACCCTGCCCGGCGCTTTCTCGTCTCGCCTAGCCCTTGGTGCATACCCGCCGTAGGTTGGGCTGACAATGGAAGCCCAACAGAAAGCAGGTTAAAGGGCGCATTAGAACGCCGATCATTTTGAAATTCCTCAGTGGGACCGATAAACAAAAGCCAAGGGATGGCAGCATCATATGCAGTACCGTCGATCCGATATTCCGGGAGCGACTTACTTTTTCACGGTAAATCTTGCCCAGCGCAATTCAGACCTTTTGGTTCGCCGAATTAGCGATCTCCGTTCAGTCATGTATGAGGTAAAAGCCAGGCATCCATTTTCGCTTGTGGCAATGGTGGTCATGCCGGAACATTTGCATGCGATCTGGCGCTTACCGGAAAACGACGCCAATTACCCGCGCCGCTGGTCATTAATCAAGGCAGGCTTCTCAAGAAGGATTGAAAGAGGGGAGCGTATCGCACCCAGCCGTGAGGCAAAGAGAGAACGTGGGCTATGGCAGCGCCGCTTCTGGGAACACCAGATCAGGGATCAGGCGGATTTGGAGACACATGTCGACTATATCCACTACAACCCGGTAAAACACGGCTGGGTCGAGCGTCCCATCGACTGGCCGCATTCGACAATACATGGATACGTTGCGAGAGGTTGGATGGATACCGATTGGGCAGGTATTGATGACCTGGGCGGGGAGGCGTTTGGTGAAAGGTAAGGTTGTGTTGGGCTTCCTGCGTCAGCCCAACCTACATGAGCCGTTTCCCCTCAGTTCAATGGTACCTCCGGTAGGTTGGGCTGACGGAGGAAGCCCAACAGACGCCGGCTTGCACTGATGTAGACCAGCCTCATCATGATTCAGCGTAGGGATCATTCCCTATCCGGTCCGACCAGAAAAAGAGGGCAGCAGGGCGGGTTTGGTCGTACACTGCTGGCAGTTCTGTTTGAGGTATGGCCATGCCCTCTGTTCCTTTCGATGCCGCGGCTGCGGTTGATCTTGCACTTCAGCAACCTGCTGGTTCGGCGGCTATTGAGTCGTGGCTGGATGCGGTTTGTGACGACCTGGCTGAATTCGGCTGGACCAGCCAGTCGATCCTGCCGCTCGTCCCTGACGGGTTGATGGGCGACCTGCGTGGTGAGGTGCAGACCCTTCACCGCTCGGAAGCGCTGGACACGGCGGGTGTCGGGCGTGGCAAGGATCACACCCATGACCGCTCGGTGCGTCGTGACCGTATCGCGTGGCTGAACGGGGAAACGGGGCCGCAAGGTCAGTTGTATTCGCTTTTCCAGTCCATCCAGGACGGCTTGAACCAGCGCCTGTTCCTGGGGTTGAAGCGATTCGAGGCGCATTACGCGACCTATGAGTCGGGCGATTTCTATCGCTGCCATGTGGACAGCTTTCGTGGTCGTTCGTCACGCATCATCAGCCTCGTGTTGTACCTGAACGAGGGCTGGCAGGCGGCGGATGGCGGTCTGCTGCAGATCTTCAACCGGGAAAATCCGGATGAGGTCTGTGGTCAGGTTCTGCCGGAAGCCGGTCGGGTGGCTCTTTTCGTCAGCGAAGACGTGCCCCACGAAGTGCTTGCCGCGCAGCGGACCCGCTACAGCATTGCCTGCTGGTTCCGGCGGGATCCGATACAGGGCATCGCTCTGTAAATCCATCTTCAAAAAGGCGTTGATGCCGCCGGTGCGGCCTGCTAAGATGCGCGCCGCATCCGGGGCAATACCGGATCGTTATGGTGGCTCCGCCGGTGCCTCCGCAACAATAAACCGTGAACCCGGTCAGGCCCGGAAGGGAGCAGCCGCAGCGGTGGACTTGGGTGCCGGAGTGTCGCTGGTGGAGTCACCCCCAGTTTCCTCCCTGTTGAACATCCCCGATTTTCTCCTTGTTTAAAATCCAGCCAAATCAGCCGGCTACGGTATATTGGTATGACGCCTGCCCGTGCGGTATTCGCGCGCGGTTTCCTTCTTATCACTGGCTGTCCATGCTATCGTTAAGCCCGGTTTGAACGGGACGTGACGCATTCGATGAGCTATCAGGTTCTGGCCCGAAAATGGCGGCCAAAGACGTTTCAGGACATGGTGGGGCAGGAACATGTGCTCAAGGCACTGGTTCATGCACTGGACCATGAGCGCCTGCACCATGCCTATCTATTTACCGGAACCCGCGGGGTGGGGAAGACCACCATTGGCCGGCTTCTGGCCCGCTGCCTGAACTGCGAAACCGGGATTACGTCGTCGCCCTGCGGTGAGTGTGACAGCTGCCAGGAGATCCTGGGTGGCCGTTTTGTCGATCTCATCGAAATCGACGCCGCGTCCCGCACCAAGGTCGAGGACATGCGCGAGCTGCTGGATAACGTCCAGTACGCGCCGACCCGTGGCCGCTTCAAGATCTACCTGATCGACGAAGTCCACATGCTTTCCAACTCCAGTTTCAACGCCCTGTTGAAAACGCTGGAAGAGCCGCCCGACCACGTCAAGTTCCTGTTTGCGACCACGGACCCGCAGAAACTGCCGGTGACCATCCTGTCCCGCTGCCTGCAGTTCAATCTCAAACGGATGACGCCGGAACACATCGTCGGTCACCTCAATTACGTGCTGACCGAGGAAGGCATTCCCTACGAAGAGCCGGCTCTCTGGCTGCTGGCCCGGGCTGCCGACGGCAGTATGCGGGACGCCCTGAGCCTGACCGATCAGGCGATTGCCTTTGGCAACCAGAAGCTGGCGGCCAGTGACGTTAGCGCCATGCTGGGTACCATCGACCAGCGGGACATCCATCAGATTGTGGATGCCCTGGTGCGCAGCGATGGTCCGGCGATGCTTTCCGAGATTCACCGGATTGCGGAGTTTGCGCCGGACTACAGCGTGATTCTCAGTGACCTGTTGTCCTTGTTCCATCGGGTCACCCTGGAACAGGTCGTGCCCGGCAGCGCCGACAACGCCATGGGCGATGCGGAGCACGTCAAGGCGATGGCGCGGCAGCTGAGTGCCGAAGACGCCCAGCTGTTCTATCAAGCCGCTCTTGTGGGCCGCAAAGATCTGGCGATTACTCCGGACGCCCGCATGGGCTTTGAGATGGCATTGCTGCGGATGCTGACCTTCCGTCCGGGAACTGATCGCCGCGATCCACCCGTGATCCAGAGCAGTGAGCGCCGTGATGCCGGCACGCCGGGCGACGATCCCGAGCCTGCGCCCGCCCAACCGGCCACCGAATCGGTCGCGGCGGCGCCTGAACCCACGCCACAGCCGGAACCGCAAGCGGAACCAGAACCTGCCTCGCCGGTACAAGCCGACGCTGAGGCAACACCTGATCCGTCGGAGCCTCCGCCCGCGCCGGTCGCCGAACCGGAACCCGCACCGGCACCGGCACCCGCTGTGGCTGAGGAGCCGGAACCCGTGCAAGCCTCGGCCCGGCAGGAAGAATCGGTGCCGCTGAGCGCCTATGACGATCCCTCGCTTTCTGCCGATGGTGAGGTCGACATGGATCTGCCGGAAGAGGTGCCGTCCGCGTCGGAGCCGGTAGCAGAGCAGCCAGCGCCTGAACCGCAACCGGAGCCTCAGCCTCCGGTATCGGCGCCAGCACAGCCGGCTCCAGCAGCGCCTGTTGAAGACAAGCCAGCGCCGGCCCCGACAGCCGCCATTGAGCGCTCAGGGCCAGTTAACGAGCCCATGGAAACCGCCGATCCGGCGAACTTTGAATGGCAACGGGATTTCCGGGCGCTGGGGCTGAGTGGCATGGCGGGCAACCTGGCGAGTCAGGCTGCGTTCGCGAAAACGGGTAAAGATGTCATTCTGACCCTCGACAGCGGTCACGCGCGGCTGCTCAATGATCGGCACGTCTCGCGGATTACCGAAGCGCTCGGCGCCTTCTTCGGAGAGTCTGTCACGGTGACGTTGCAGGAAGGTGAGCCCGGGGAAGCCACGCCGGCGGCGTTCGCCGAGCGCGCCCGGATTGCACGCCAACAGGCGGCCGAGTCATCGATTGCCGGGGATCCGATCGTACAATCGATCATGCAGCGGTTTGACGGGGCGATTGTGGACGGCAGTATCGAACCGGTCAAATAGGTCGCTGTCCAAGAGGAATGTCTGACGGACGCGTGAAAACCGGTGTGGTCAGGGTTGAAATCCCGCGGTAAAGCCGCACAACGCCGTCAGGTGAATCCGATATCCAGTACTGAGGTGCTACGCATGTTTAAAGGTATGGGCGACCTGATGAAGCAGGCCCAGCAAATGCAGGACGAGTTCAAACGCGTCCAGGAAGAGGTGGCAAAAGCCGAGGTGACCGGGGAAGCCGGCGCCGGACTGGTCAAAGTCACCATGAACGGCCGTCACGATGTGAGCAAAGTGGACATCGATCCCTCGCTGCTCACCGAAGACAAGGAAATCCTGGAAGACCTGCTGGCAGCGGCTGTGAACGATGCGGTACGACGCGTCGAAGAGCATCAGAAGGAGCGTATGTCCGGTATGGCCTCCGACATGGGTGTGCCGCCCGGCTTCAAGATGCCGTTCTGACGTTACGCTCTTGATAACGAATAAGCAGTAGAGGAATCCGGATGGCTTTCAGTCCGCTGGTCGATGAACTTGTAGAATCGTTGCGTTGTTTGCCGGGTGTTGGCCAGAAAACCGCGCAGCGGATGGCGTTCCATTTGCTGGAGCGGGGCCGGGGCGGCGGTGAACGCCTGGCCAGCGCCTTGCAGAACGCCATGAGCGGCGTCCAGCGTTGCCATTCCTGCCAGAACTTCGCCGACACCGACCTGTGCAACCTCTGCGCCGACGACAAGCGCCGCACCGGCACGTTGTGCGTTGTGGAAAGCCCGTCGGATCTGCTGGCCATCGAGCAGGCGGGCTATTACGACGGCAGCTATTTTGTGTTGATGGGGCACCTGTCGCCCATCGATGGCGTCGGCCCGGAAGAAATCGGCATCGAACAGCTCCTGCGGCGGATCCGGGACGAGGGCGTCACCGAGCTGATCCTGGCCACCAACCCGACCGTCGAAGGCGAGGCCACGGCCCACTACATCGCCGATCGGCTGGACGGTCAGAATGTCTTGATCACACGCCTGGCCCACGGTATTCCGGTGGGTGGCGAACTGGGGTACGTCGACGGCTTTACCCTCGGCCACGCCTTCCGCGGCCGCAAGCCCCTGAGCGAATGATTCCTTCCGATCGAAACGCCTCCATCCAACCTGGAACGCTTCATGACTGATACTTCCACTGTGCGCTGGCTGAACACGCCTGAAGAACTCGATCGCTGGCTGGCGCAGGCGCCGGATCGGCCACTGGCCCTGGACACCGAGTTCGAGCGGGTCAGCACCTTTTTCCCGATTCCCGGGCTGGTGCAATTGGGCCTCGGGGAGGATCTGCGCCTGGTGGAACCGGCGGTCGCCGAAGCCTCGCAAGCCTTCCGCGACTGTCTGGCCGGTACCGAGCGGCCCAAGCTCCTCTACGCCATGAGCGAGGACATGGAGCTGTTCCGCCACTGGCTGGACCTGGAACCTCAAGCCGTATTGGATCTGCAGCTGGCCAGCGCGCTGGCCGGTCTGGGCTTCTCGGTGGGCTATGCCAAGCTGGTGGAAACCCTGTTTGATGTGGCCATCGACAAATCCGCGACCCGCTCCGACTGGTTGGCCCGCCCGCTGTCCGACGTTCAGTGCCGGTACGCCCTGGAGGACATCCGCTATCTGGAGCCGATGTACGAACGGTTGACGACCCTGCTCGAGGAGCGGGGCTTCTATACCGCCTGGCTCGAAGAGAGCGAACGCTTTGCCAAGGACTTGGCCAGTCAGGGCGAACCCGAGGACTATTACCTGAAAATACGCGGTGGCTGGCAGCTGAATCCTCGCCAGCAGGCGGTCCTGCGTGAGTTGGCTGCCTGGCGCGAGCAGGAATGCCGTCGTCGAGATCGCCCACGGAGCCGCGTGCTGGCCGACGCGGCGTTGATCCGGATCGCAGAGCGCATGCCGGAGAGTAAGGGCGCGCTGGGCGCGTTGCAGGAGGTGCCGCCGGTGGTGGTGCGTCGTTATGGCGACACCTTGCTCGCGTGCGTCGAGCGCGGCGAGTCGAGCGAAGGCATTACTGATAGAATTGAAACGCCGCTGACCCGGGACGAGCAGGGCCTGTTCAAACAGGTCAAGCGCCTGTTCCGGGGTGAGGCGGAAGCCCGCGACGTTCCCGTTGAACTGGTGGCCCCGCGCAAGCGTATCGAGGCCTGTATCCGTCGCTGGGACAGCAACGATGACGCGGCGCGTTTTTTCACTGAAGGTTGGCGCGGTGACATGCTGGCGCCGGTCCTGGACGATGTATCGAGAGTATTGAGCGAATGAACCGGCAGTTTGTTTCCGTATTCCGCAGCGGCAAAAAAGCCGATACGTACCTGTACGTCCGTCGCAATCAGGTCTGGGACGATCTGCCCGAGGGCTTGCGCAGCATCTTCGGGACACCACACCATGCGATGGACTTGCTGTTGACGCCGGATCGCAAGTTGGCGCGCACCACGGGGCAAGAGGTGCTGTCGGCCATCGAGGAAAAGGATTTCTATCTGCAGATGCCGGAAGAGCAGGCGGATTACATGGTTGAGTTCAAGCAAAAACTGAAGAAAGAGTAATGATTGCAGCGATTCCTTTCTGGCAACGTAAGCACTTTCACGAGATGACGCGTGAAGAGTGGGAATCGCTGTGCGACGGTTGTGGCAAGTGCTGCCTGACCAAGCTCGAGGATGAGGACACGGGCGAGGTTTACTACACCGACCTGGCCTGTGAATACATGGATGGCGACAGCTGCCAATGCACGGTCTACAGCCGGCGCCAGGAAAAGGTGCCGGATTGTATCGTGCTGACACCCGACAGCGTTGGCGATTTCCACTGGCTGCCACAAACCTGTGCCTATCGCCTGCTGGCGGAGGACAAGCCGTTGCCGGACTGGCATCCGTTGGTCTCCGGTGACCCTGACAGTGTCCATCGGGCTCAGGTGTCCGTGCGCCAACGCACCGTTTCCAACGCCAGCGTGCCGGAAGCGGACTGGGAAGAACACATCATTCATTGGGTACTTTAAGTGATCGATTTACCAATTCAGATGGACTCGCAGGCCCAGGCGGCCTACCTGATTTTCTGGGCCGTGTACGCCATCGGCTTCCTGATCTTCGTTTTCCTGATGTCGCGTTTGCTGCGCATCATCCCGGTCTACGGGATTCGCACCTTGATTCTGGCCGCGTTGGTGGCGCTGCTGCTGACACCGGTCCAGTCCACGGAGGCGGCCAACTGGTGGATTCCGGCCTGGCTGCATGGGGGTTATGAAACCATACTCGGTCACACGGAAGAAGCGGCTCGGGCCTTCTCGAACATGGTGCTGGTTGGCGGATGCGTGCTGATTGTCTGGATTCTGGATCTGGTCCGGGTGCGGATCTGGCGCCGCGAGGCCTGATGGCGGCCGACTAAATCGCTTTTCTGGGCGGGGCCCCGTGCGCTAATCTCCGTCACACACGTTTACGGATGCGACAGATAATAACGCTATGATGACTGCTTCCTGGTCCCGCTTTCTGCTTTCTCTCTCTCTATTGGCGCTGATGGTTTTCCAGGCTCCCGGGGCAATAGCCCAGGAAGCCGATGGGAGCAAGGCACCGGCCTTGCCGGAGCCCCAGGATGTCCGCATCGTGGTGGACATCTCCGGCAGCATGAAGGACAGCGATCCGGACAACCTGCGTCAGCCCGCGGTACGACTGTTGGCCCGGATGCTGCCGGACAATGCCCGCGGGGGCGTCTGGACCTTCGGCCAATACGTCAACATGCTGGTGCCGTCCGGCGAAGTGACGCCGAAGTGGCGTGACACCGCCGTCAAACGCTCCTCAAAGATCAATTCGGTCGCGCTCCGGACCAATATCGGTGAGGCCCTGGAAGTCGCCAGTGACGATTTCTACGGCGACCGCCGCTTCGACAACACCCACTTCATCCTGCTGACCGATGGCGTCGTCGATATTTCGAAGGACGCCGCGGTCAACGCTCGCGAGCGCAATCGCATCCTTGATAACGTGGTGGAGCGCATCCGGTCCCGGGGCGCCACGATTCACACCATCGCGCTGTCCAAAAATGCCGATCTCGCACTGCTTGAGCGTCTGGCCGTGGAGACCGGCGGTACGTTCTCCGTGGCGCCGGATGCCGATGCCCTGAACCGGGTGTTCGCCGAAACCCTGAACACCGCGGCACCCCAACCTGAAGTGCCGATCGAGAACAAGCGCTTCCGCATCAGCGAGGACGTGCACGAATTCACGGCGTTGATATTCCATGAGGGCGACGACCAACCGCTGGCCCTGATGACGCCGGACCGCAAACGAATCACCCACGACCAGCATCCGGATAACGTGCGCTGGTACACGGAAGGCGCCTACGACCTGATCACCGTCGACGAACCGGCTGAAGGCGAATGGCAGGTGGACGGCGAACTCGGCGAGCAATCCCGGGTGACGGTGGTCAGTGATCTGCGCATGGCGGTGTCGCCGGTGCCGAACTTTTTCTACACCGGCGAGCCGGTGTCGATCGATGCCTCCTTCTACGATGACGACAAGCCGATCACCAATCCGGATTTTCTGGGCGTCCTCGATGTGTCCCTGACCCTGTCGACCCAGGATGGCCGATCCGGCAGCAAAACGCTGTCCGGCGACACGCCACCGGCGGATGGCGTCTACAGCGATACCATTGAAAAGCTGAGCGAACCCGGCACCTACGATCTCAAGCTGGCGGCAGACGGCAAGACCTTTGCCCGTCAGTTCACCGCTCGCATCACCTTGCGCCCGCCGGCAAGCGTGTCGGTTGAAGGCGAAGGCTCGGGAAGTGGCAGTCAGTATGTGCTGGAAGTCCGTCCGGAGCACCCGGATCTCGATCGCAGCAATGCCATGGTGGGTGTCCGGGTGCAGCCGCCGGGGCAGGGTGGTGACGGCGACTTTGAGCCGGCCCCATTCGATCAAAAGGCGGGTGTCTGGCGCAAGGTGATCAAACCCTCAGCCGGTAACGGGGATTATGAAGTCCAGGTCCGTTTCCAGGGCAGCACGACAGACGGACAGGCCCTGAACTATGCACCGCCGACGTTTACCGCGACCTTCCCCCGCGAAGGTGGCGACCAGACGGCCTATACCTCGTTGAGTGCTGAGACGGTAACTGGCGCGGACGAAGGCGATTCCAGTCAGGCAGGCACAGCGCCCATCCCCCTGGCAGAGAACGAAGCCGCCGAGCCTGCCCAAGCGCCGGCACCTGAGCCCGAAAAAGCCGCACCGGACGTCGCTGCCGAAACCAGCGAAGTGCAACAGCCGGCCGTTACCGGGGAATCGGAGGTCGAACCCGCGCCGGCGATCGCGCCGCCCATCGACACATCGCAGGTGGAAACCCCATCCGAGCCGGCATCGCCGGCCAGTGACGAGCCTGCGGAACCGCCGCAAGAGGCCATGCCCGCGGAAACCGACGACAACGGCGATGAAGGCTCCCTACTGGCCGATGTTCCCTGGTGGGCCTGGGGAGCCGGTGGCGGTGTCATCGCAATCGCCGCCGTCGGGTTTGCGATTGCCCGGGCGAGACGAAAGGACGAAAAAGACCCGGACGACGAGGGTGCCGCCGCGACAGACGCCGAGGACGAGACCGCTGAGGCCGATGTCGCCGAGGAAGAAACGCCGGTCGAACCGGAGAGCGACGTGCCACCGGTTGTCGAGTCGGAGGAAGAGGCTCCCGTGGAAGAGACGCCACTGGAGGAGCCGCTGGAAGAAGAGGAACCGTTACCGCCAGTGATCGAGGAAGAGCCGGTCGCTGAACCGGAGCCGGAACCGGTCGCTGAGGAAGAGCCGGAGCCGCCGGTGGCCACCGAAGCGGCCGAACCGGTTGCCGAAGACGCCGCCGACGACATCCCGACGCTGGACGAGCAGCCTGCCGAGACGGCCGACATGGACGAAGCCTGGCCGGTGGACGACGAAGACGGCACCTCAAACCCGGAGATCGATGACACCGCCGATGACATAGAGCGGTTCCTGGAAGAGGCGCGCCGGGACGAGGCCGATCTGGCCGCGGCGGAAGAGGATATCCTGTCCGACTCGGGGGATGAGGACAGCGAGACAGACGACGATTACTCCCTCGAAGACTTTGATCTCTCCGATATCGACGACCTTCCGGACCTCGAAGACGAGGAACGTAAGCGAGGCGAATCGGAAAACGGGGATACCGACGATAAAAAATCAGAATAACGTCGGCAGGGCCCCGGCTCCTCGCGCATGTGAGCACCGACCCGAAATAAAAGGACAGACACCATGAAGTTTACTGGCACCGAAAAATACGTCGCCACCGAAGACCTCCAGATGGCGGTCAATGCGGCCATCACCCTGCAGCGCCCGCTGTTGATCAAGGGCGAGCCGGGCACCGGCAAGACCATGCTGGCAGAGGAACTGGCCGAAGGCGTGGGGGCAAGGCTGATCACCTGGCACATCAAGTCCACCACCAAGGCCCAGCAGGGACTGTACGAGTATGACGCGGTCTCGCGCCTGCGGGATTCCCAGCTCGGTGATGACAAGGTGCACGACATCAGCAACTACATCGTCAAGGGGAAGCTGTGGGAGGCCTTCGAGGCCGACGAGCAGGTGGTTCTGCTGATCGACGAGATCGACAAGGCCGACATCGAATTCCCCAACGACCTGTTGCTGGAACTCGATCGCATGGAGTTCTACGTCTACGAGACCCAGAAAGTGGTCAAGGCCACACGTCGTCCGATCGTCGTGATCACCAGTAACAACGAGAAAGAGCTGCCGGATGCGTTCCTGCGCCGCTGCTTCTTCCACTACATCAGCTTCCCGGATCACGACACGATGAAGAGCATCGTCGACGTGCATTTCCCGGACGTCCAGCAACAGATCGTCCGGGACGCGCTGGAAGTCTTCTTCGACGTGCGCAAGGTGCCCGGCCTGAAGAAAAAACCGTCCACCTCCGAGCTGGTGGACTGGCTCAAGCTGCTGATGGCCGACGAACTGTCCGCCAAGATGTTGCAGGAGAAGGACACCTCCTCGGCGCTGCCGCCGCTCTATGGCGCCCTGGTCAAGAACGAGCAGGACGTTCACCTGTTGCAGAAACTGGCCTTCATGGCGCGTCGCCGGAGCTGATCCGACGGCCTCTGTAAGGAGGACACTATGCTGATTGATTTTTTCATGGAGGTGCGCCGTGCCCGTGTGCCGGCGAGTCTGCGTGAGTATCTCGATCTGGTGGACGCGCTACAGCACCGTCTGGCCTTTGCCGACATGGAGGAGTTCTATTACCTGGCGCGCCTGTGCCTGGTGAAGGACGAGCGGCATTACGACAAGTTCGACCGGGCGTTCACCGCCTACTTTGACGGCATCGAGAACCTCGACGACCTGATGCAGCAACTGATTCCCGAAGACTGGCTGCGCAAGGAGTTCGAGAAACAGTTGTCGGAAGAGGACAAAGCCAGGATCGATTCGCTGGGCGGGCTGCAGGAGCTGATCGACGCGTTCAAGGATCGCCTGGAAAACCAGAAAGAACGGCATCAGGGCGGTAACCGCCAGATCGGCACCGGCGGGACGTCTCCGTTCGGGGCCCACGGCTACAACCCGGAAGGCTTCCGCATCGGGCAGGAAAAGGGGCGCCACGGCCGGGCCGTCAAGGTCTGGGAAAAGCGGGGCTTCAAGGATCTGGATGACAGCATCACGCTGGGCATCCGCAACATCAAGGTCGCGTTGAGACGGTTGCGTAAATTTGCCCGACAGGGTGCCGCCGATCAGCTGGACATGGACGATACGATCCGCTCCACCGCCCGAAACGCCGGCTATCTGGACCTGAAAATGGTCCCGGAACGGCACAATGCCGTCAAAGTGCTGCTGTTCTTCGACGTGGGTGGGTCCATGGATCCGCACATCCGCGTCTGCGAGGAGCTGTTCTCGGCGGCGCGTGTTGAGTTCAAGCACATGCAGTATTTCTACTTCCACAACTTCATCTATGAAAGCGTGTGGACGAACAATGTGCGACGCCTCAACGAGACCACCAGCACCTGGGACATCCTGCACAAGTACTCGCCGGACTATAAGGTCATCTTCATCGGTGACGCCAGTATGGCGCCGTACGAGATTTCCCATCCCGGCGGCTCCATCGAGCACTGGAACGAAGAGGCCGGTGCCGTCTGGTTCCAGCGTCTGCAGGATCACTTCCGCAAGGTGGTGTGGCTCAATCCGCTGCCGGAGAACTACTGGGGAACCGGTGGCTCTATCGGCATGACCCGCCAACTGGTTGGGGACCACATGTACCCGCTGACCATCGACGGTCTGGAATCCGCCATGCGGTTCCTCAGCAAATAATCCGGCGGGTAGTGGCGCGCCGAGGCTCCCATCCCCGGCGCGCTGTTGCCACCGGAAACCCTGGGGTTACGCTTCCGCCTCGTAGGTTGGGCTGACGCAGGAAGCCCAACAAATAATCAGGCGAGGATGGGGGCGACCTGTTGCCTTGCCCTGTCGGGCTTCCTGCGTCAGCGCCAACCGGCCTGTCGGTTGGCGCATTCAGGCATCGCAGGGCAAAAAAAGCCGATGCGGTTGAGGCGCATCGGCGAAGCTCGGCATATCGAACGGTTTACCCTTCATCGAAGAATTGCACCGCAATTAGGTCAAAGCACGCGCTTTGCCAGCCTAAAAAAAAGACATTAAAAACAGACCTCTAATTCATTTTTTGACGAGACCGTCATTCTCTCTCTCGCGCTTTATCCTGGCATGTGTAAATGATGTCGACAGTTTGGAACGGTGTGACAAGCCCGACTTGTCATTTGGTGATCCAGGTACCGTTTCAGCAGCCGGGCCGGTGTTACGCTTTGTTACCGAAAGCCCGGGCGCCTGCTGCCATCGGGCTTGATGAACCCTCAGGACACTGATCGCGAGAGTACCGATGCGCCTTATCCTGCTCATCACCGGCCTGCTGTTCACCGGTGCGCTGGCGGCCGAGCCCCTCAGTGACGATATTGCCTCACTCAAGGCCGATGTCGCCGGCCTTAACCACACGTTGTTCCAGCTGGAAGAGGATATCCTCAATCCGGCGAACACTCAGGTAGCGGTCTACCTGTCCTTCGATGCCCGGGATTACTTTGTGCTGGACTCTGTTGAACTGGCGCTGGACGGCCATTCGGCGGTATCTCACCTCTACAGCGAAAGGGAACGCAAGGCGCTTGAGCAAGGTGGGGTGCAGCGGCTGTATCTGGGAAATCTGGCGGCTGGCGAGCACGAGCTGAGCGCGGTGTTCAATGGCCAGGGCGCGAACGACCACTACTACCGCAAGGACGCCAGCTTTACCATTCAGAAGGCCTCCGGCAAGGCCCAATACGAGCTGGTGATCGACGCGCGAGCGCCCAGTTTCGAACCTGCCATGCGCATCAAACAGTGGGATTGAGGCCGATCGGCATGAGATCTGCGCTGTCGCTCCTGCTCGTCGCCGCCTTGCTGCCCTCCGGTCTGGCCTGGGCGGACGCCGGAAGTCAAAGCAAGCAAATCCGTGATGTGGCCCGTTATGAGCTGCTGGTGGGTGACACGGATCGCGCACTGCATGAGATCTGGAACGATGGATCGCCAGAAGCCAGCATGTTAAGAGGCGAAGCGTTGGCTCACATGGGTGTCGCCAACGAAGCCCGCAACGCATTGATGGCGGTACGAAATGCCGGCCAGACACTGTCCGATCCCGCGTTATTGGCCCTGGCCAAGAGCCAGCGTCAGTTGGGCGATCGCCCGGCAGCCAACGACGCGCTGAGCACGCTGATGCGGCGTTCGAGAGGACCCGAGGGGCAGGAGGCGGCCTACCTTCTCGCGGAGGATGCGATCGATTCGGAGGCTTACGATCGGGCGGGACAGATCCTGAGCAAGAGCCAGGACGGCTATTGGGCAGCGATGGGCTACCTGAATCTGGCGACCGCATACGCCCGCCAGGACACCGACACCGCGCGCAGCCTGATCGCACTCAGGGTGGCGCGTGCGATGCTGGGCGATCAGGAGGCCACCCGCTATCCTGAACTGCTCCAGCATATCCAGGTGACGGCCGGTTACCTGGCTTTGCGCAGCGACGAGCCGGACAAGGCGCTCTCTTTCCTCAACAAGGTCTCCCTGAACGGCTATTACACCCCGCAGGCCCTCTATCTTCATGGCTTAGCCCTGGCCCGCAAGGACAACTACCGCACCGCCATGCAGTCCTGGCACCGCGCCCGAAAATTCCCGTTGGGCTTTCCCGGCGCGGCCGATGCCTGGCTGGGCATGGGCCGCGGTTACGACGAATCCGGCTACCTGGGGCAGGCCGGCGAAGCCTATCTGGCTGCCATCTCCGCTTTTGAAGGCGAGTTGGTGACCCTGCGCACGTTGCGCACGCAAATCCAGGAGCAGGGTGGCTATGAGGCGATGGTCCGCTCCGCCGGCCGGGACGACGTGGAATGGTTCCTGGCGGACAGCAAGACCCTGACCCAACCGCGCCTGGCCTATCTCATGCAGTTTATGGAGCGCCCTGAGGCCCAGCAGGCCGTCCGGGATGTCGCTGAATTGACTCGCATGGAACAGCAGTTAAAGCGCCGACTGTCGGATTTGGACGTTTTCGAGGGCATGCTGACGCGGCGACTCAAGCAGGTGTCCCGCCAGGGCAGTCGCGCGAAAATCGCCGAGGTCGGTCAGGGGATACAGCAACTGAATCAGCGACTCCAGGCCTTGCAGGCCCGGTTGGGCGATGCCGGCGAAAAGGGCCAGGTTGCGGATCTGGCAACCGGCGAGACCGCGGACAAATTGGCACAGATTCGACAGATCCGGTCGCAAAAAAAACTGACACCGGAAGAACAGGCGCGCCTGGATCGCCTGGAAGGGGTGCTCACGTGGAAAGCCCAGGAAGGGTTTGACCGAGCCCGCCGGGAGCATGCGCGGCACGTTGCTTCGATTGCTCACTCGCTCGACGCCGCAAAGGCGGCTTACCAGCGCTTCGACAGTGAACTGAGTCAGACACCGGACCGGTTCCGCAAACTGCTGAGCCGGGTGGGCGCGGCCCGCTCCGAGGCCCGGACGCTGCTCACCCGGGTAGAAACGCAGCGCCAAAAAGCGGGCGGTGAATTGGATCAGCATCTGATGGCATTCATCGACGACCAGGCATCGCAAATGAGCGCGCACCTGGATCGCAGCGAACAGCAACTGGCCCATCTTTATGAGCACCTGGCCCTGAATGACGCTGCACCCGTCAAGACCGGAGGTGATCAATGAACCGGCGGTTGAGAGTGGCTCTCCTGTGCCTGCTGTTTCCAATGTGCGGTTACGGCGCCGGCGAGAAAGGCAGTTTCCAGGTGAATCTCGGCGAGGACGGCGAAACCATTGGCGAGATGCGCCCGATCTTTCTGGAGATGTCGTCCCAAACGTTGCCGGCCATCTCGGTAAAGGAGGTCGCACGGCGTTATAAGCGATTGTTCGAGGAAGCGGAAGAACCGGAAGTCCGCATTGACGCGCTGCACCGGCTGACCAACCTGCATTCCCGGGCCGGCGCCAGCCTGGAACTGTCCCCGCAGCAGGAAGCGGTGATCTATCGGGAAGCGCTGAAAAGCTACGAGATGATTGTCAGCGAGGGGCGCTATCAGGGCCGGCTGGATGAGCTGCTGTACCAGACCGCCAAGGCCTATGCCTTCATCGGGGAGGACGAGCAATCCATCAAACGCCTTCGACAGCTGGTGGGACTGTATCCGCAGTCCGCTCTGGCGACCGAGTCCCGCTTCCGGATTGCCGAGGATGCCTTCTCCCGCGGGGCCTACGCCGAAGCCGAACAGGCGTACCAGCGGGTCATCGACGATGGCAAGCATCCTGACCTGCAACAGAAGGCGCTGTACATGCTCGGTTGGAGCCAGTACAAGCAGCAGGTCCCGGAGCGGGCCAGTCACACCTTCCTGACCGTGCTGGATGGCTATCGGGACCGGTCCGACAATTTTACGGCCCTGGCCGGCGGAAGCGAGGATCTGGTGAACGATACCTTCCGCATTCTGGCGTTAATGGCGGCCCAGCGCGACGGCGCCCGGACCCTGGACCAGATGCTCGCTCGTGAAGGCGGGCGATCCTACGATTATCTGCTTTACGACCGGCTGGCGGATTATTACCTGGCCAAGCAGCGTTACGCCGACAGCGCCGCCGTCAACCGGCATTTCATCGACCGGAATCCGGAACATCCCCGGACGGCCGCCATGCGGGCCCAGATTGTGGCGGTCTGGGAAGCCGGCGGGTTTGATCAGGAGGCGCGCGAGGCCCGGGAAGATTACGTGCAGGCATACGCGACGCCTGCCGCCTACGCCGCACTGTCCAGCGACGAGCAGACCACGTGGCGGGATTTGGCCGGGCAGGTGGCGGATACGCTGTACCATGCGGCCGGTCAGCAATCCGGTGGCGGCTCAAGCGGATTTGCCGGTGCCGGGCGCTACTACGGTCGTCTGGGCGATGTGAACGCTCAGGCGGGCACCTCGACTGACCCTGGTCGATTCTGGCGTCTGGCCGGTGATGCCTGGCTCCAGGCTGGTGACGGAGCAAAGGCCACCGCCTTTTATGAAAAGGCGGGCTACCAGGCCCCCGGCTATGACGATGCGGCGGATGCCGCCTGGGCCGCTGTGCTGGAGTATCGCAAGCAGCCGTCGCCGGCGGGAGACGCGTCACTGACAGACGCCGTCGACCGATTTGCGCAAGCGTTCCCGTCGGATAAAAGGGTCACGCCGGCGCAGGCCGATCTTTCGAATCGCCTGCTGCTGGCGGGCAACCACGCTGAAGCTCGTCGGGAAGCGCTGCAGGTGACGGAGTCCGGTCAAGCAGCCGCTGAAGATCAGCGAGCGGCCTATCTGGTGTTGGGTCAGATTGCGTATCAGGCCCATCAATACGCCGAGGCGGAACAGGCTTACCGGCGGGCTCTGGACCTGGCCGCGTCGGACCGTCGCCCGATGTCCGCCGGGGAAGCGTCCGACACCCGCAACCAGTTGGCTCGTTCCATCTACCGGCAGGCCGAAGCCCAGGAGGCCGACGGTGAGACGGCGCAGGCCATTGCCTCCCTCCAGCGTATCCCGAGCGTCAAGCCGGACGCGGACATCGCCATGAAGGCCCGCTACGATGCCGCCACCATGATGCTTGAGTCGGATCAATGGGCCGCGGCTGTCGATGCCTTGCAGGGTTTTCGCCGCGACTATCCCGATGCCGGTTTAACGGCAGGCGTCAGCAGTAAGCTGGTGCTGGCCTACACGTCGGCCGGGCAACCCGCCCAGGCGGCGGATGAACTGCTCCAGCGCGCCGAAAACGAGCCGGAACCCTGGGACGATCGCCTAACAGCAGCCAACTTGCTGCTGGACGCCGGAGACCCGGGCCGGGCACACGCGATCATCAGCGATTACCTGGCCCAGGCGCCGACACCGCGTGATGCCGACGAACATGTTCGCCAGCAGCGCCTGCGACACCAGCTCATCACCGCGTCGTCGTCCGCGCCGGTCATGCGCCAGGCCTTGCTGGAACAGGAGCTCGACAGCGAGTGGCACTCACCGGACACCCTGGCCTGGGCGGCGGATGCGGCGCTGGTGCTGGCGGATCAGGAGGCCGAGCGCTTCAATGGGATCACGCTCGACTTGCCGCTGAAACAGTCACTGAAGGCCAAGCGCCGGGCGCTCGAAGCGGCCGTGGGGCGATACGACGAGGCGCGCAAGCTGGGCGATGACACGGATCGCTCCCGAGCCCTGTATGGCGAAGCCGAACTGTTCCGCACCTTGGCGCGGGACATCATGGATTCCCAGCGCCCGGACACCCTGAACGAGCTGGAACAGGCCCAATACGGCGTCCTGCTGGAAGAGCAGGCTTACCCGTTCGAGGAGAAGGCGATCGACCTGCACGCCCGCAATCACCAGCTCATCGCCGATGGCGTCTACAACGCGTGGGTGCGTCGCAGCCTGGACGTACTGGGGCAAATGTTCCCGGGACGCTACAAGCGGGATGCGGAATGGATCAACTGGACCCGAGGGGAGGTGGATTATGCCCGCGCCGATACGCAGTAATGGCCCGGCGGGATACCGGTTGCATGCCGTTTTGTTGGCGTTGGCCCTGCTTGTGAGCGGTTGCGCGTCCCATCCCGGTTCCGGGGGCGGCTCCCGGGCAACGCCAGCGAAGGCGACGCCGAAGGTTGTCGAGCCTCTGACAGAAGCCCAGGCCGCCCTGCTGGACGACGCGCTCAAACGCAGTGCGGCCGGTGATCTCGCGGGTGCGGAACAGCGCCTGCGTCAGTTGCGCGAAGAACGGCCGGACAGCGCCGTGGCCGCGGCACGGCTGGGATGGATCCTGCAACAGGAAGAGCAGCCACAGTCGGCGATGGCGGCTTATCGGGCAGCGCTGGCACTGGATCCGGCCGAATCCATGGCGGCCAACAACCTGGCGCTGATGCTGGAGGAGCAGGGGCAGTTCACCGAGGCCCGCGATCTGCTGCAGACGGCGCTCGCGCAACACCCGGATTCACCGCAACTGCACTTCAACCTGGCGGTGCTGGCGGAACTTTATCTGCTGGATTTACCCATGGCCCTGGACCACTACCGCACCTACCAGTCACTGACCGACGACCGCAAGGCCCAGGTCTCCGGCTGGATCGCGGATCTGGAACGACGGGTGAACTGATATGGCGATCTTTGATATCCATCGCGTTTTTCGGGCACCAATACTGGCATGCTGGGTTGCAGCGATTGGCACAGGTGTACCGGTTTGCGCTGGCGCGGCGCCTGAAAAGGCATCGTCGCCGTCGAAGGACCCGGTTGCGCTGACGGTGAAGGGGATTTCGGTACAGGCGGACGACGACTATCCCCGTGTCCTGAATATCCTGCCCTGGCAGCCGCCCACCGTGTCCCGGCGCAACCGCGAGCCGCTTCGGCTGGCACCCGACGGCCTGCTGGATCCGGTGGATCCCTACGCGCTGAAGCGCCACAGCGAATTTCGCCGGACGCTGGACCCTCTGAGTGACCCCATCGGAGTGGGGCACCGGTAGCCGATTCAACTGAATAAAGACGCCCCTGATCGCCGACGGAGTCACGCCGGCATTCAGGGACGCCAACAACAAGACCCGTAGACCGCGGAGCACACCCATGCTTGAAACCATCATTCGCTTTTTCCAGAACGGCGGCCCGTTCATGTATCCCATCGCGCTGGTGCTGATCGTCGGCCTGGCGATTGCGCTGGAACGCTTTGCCTATCTGGCGATGGTGCGCCGCGCCAACCGGCGGGCGTTCGAGACGGGCATCCTGCCGCTGCTGCAGAAACGGGATTACAAACGGGCGATGCAGGCGGCCAACAGTTCCAGCAGCGCGATCGCCGGCATCCTGGGCGCCGGGTTGGGGCGCCTGCTGGGCAACCAGCGCCGTGAAGACATTGAGTACGCTATGGAAGAGGGGTTGATGGAAGTGTTGCCCCGCCTGGAAAAACGGACCCAGTACCTTGCCACACTGGCGAATGTGTCCACGCTGCTGGGCCTGCTGGGCACCATCATCGGCCTGATTGCTGCCTTTACCGCGGTCGCCAATGCCGATCCCGCCGAGAAGGCTACGCTGTTGTCCCAGAGTATTTCCGTCGCGATGAACACGACGGCCTTCGGCCTGATGGCGGCGATTCCCTTGTTGCTGTTCCACGCGTTGTTGCAGACCCGCACCAATGAACTGGTGGACAGCTTTGAAATGGCGGGCGTCAAGTTCCTGAACACCGTTTCCGAACACCAGGCTCAGGCCTCCTGACAGGGATCGCATGGCCATGCGACGCAGACACCGTCGACTGAACAGCACCCCTGAGCTGGATATCACCGCCTTCATGAATCTGATGATCGTGCTGGTGCCGGTCCTGCTGCTGGGGATGGTGTTTACCCAGATCCGGATGATCGAACTGGATTTCCCGGGGCTGGCAAAGGGCGAGGTGCCCGATCCGGATCAGTTCCGCCTGGAAGTCATGGTGGTGCCCAGCGGAATGCGGGTCGCCGACAGCGAACGAGGCACGATACGTAACCTGCCATTGAAAGAGGGGCAACAGGACTTTGCCGGTCTCAAGGTCACCCTCAAGGCGATCAAGCAGCGCATGCCGGATAAAACCGACATCGTCCTGCGTCTTGGCGAGGCGGTGGACTACCAGACGCTGGTTACGGCCATGGACACGGTTCGCTCCTATCCCGCCGTGGTGGCGGCCAGCGCGGTCGAGGCCGAGCTGTTTCCGGATGTGTCATTGGGCGACGCACCGGACGAGCTGCAGATCAGCGCTGTGATGGACTCTCACGTCACCGGAGGCCGCCCATGAAGTCGTCCCGTCGGGCTCGCCGGATCCAGCGCCATTACAGCCGTATGCATCGGGCCGGTGGCCTGAATCTCGTGTCGCTCATGGATATTTTCACCATCCTCGTGTTCTTTTTGATGGTGAATTCATCCGACGTGAAGGTGATGCAGCAGGCGAGCGATGTGTCATTACCCCTCTCCACCGCGGAGACACCCGGCGAAGAAGCGCTCCTGATTGAGGTGAGCGGTGACTCGATCCGCGTTCAGGGTCGCGAAGTCGCCCGCCTCGAAGCATTGGGCGCCGAGGAGGACCGCATTGCGGGCCTGTTCAATGAGCTGCAACACCAGAAACAGCGCCGGGACGCGGTGCCACAGGAGGGGCTCGAAATTACCGTGATGGCCGATCAGGGCACGGCTTATCGCAACCTGCGCCGTATCATGCAAACCTGTGTTGATGCCGATTACCGGCGGGTTCGGCTGGCGGTGGAGCATGACGCTGTCGAATCAGGGGCGGCCAATGGGTAGCCGGATCGATGTGCATCAGGCGGCGTTGGCAACGACCGGCGCCGGCAGCGTGACGTTGCGCCTTCCCTGGGATCGGGAGCCGGGCGAGCGGTTGCGACTGGGGTTATCGCTGCTGCTGTTCCTCGCGGTGTTCGTGCCGCTGGCCTTCTGGATTCCGCGCATTGAACTGCCCGAGCCGGATCGTCAGACCCAGGAGCAGTTGCCGCCGCAGTTGGCTCGTTTGATCCAGGAAAAGCCGGAACCCAAACCCGTGGTCAAACCGGAGCCTGAAAAGCCCAAACCCGAGCCAGAGGCGAAGCCTCAGCCTGAACCCACATCGGCACCCAAGCCACAGCCGAAACCCGAGCCGGTCATCAAGCCCGAGCCGAAACCGGTCGCCCCCGCAGAGCCGCCAAAACAAACCGCGGAGCAGGCAAGAGCCGTGGCTGCCAAGTCAGGCCTGATGGCGTTATCGGAAGATTTCTCGGCAATGCAGTCTTTGGCGAAGGAATCCCGTGATCCCCGTCTGTCGGCGAATGTCGAGACGGAAGCAGCCTCTGTCGCGACAAAGACGGTGGAGTCTGATGCGCTGCAACGCAGCGAGGGGATTAAGGACGTGAAAGGGCCGACCGAGCAGGTGGCCCTGGCGGAGCACCAGGTCAAACAGGTCGACGCGCCGGCGTCGGCCAAGCCCTCGAAACCCCGGCCAAAAGCCGCCCCGGAGCCGGGGCCGGCAGAACGTTCGATGGCTAACATACGGCGCGTCTTCGATCAGCAGAAGTCGGTTCTGTTCTCTTTGTACAACAGAGCGTTGCGAAAGAATCCTGCACTTGAAGGTGAAGTGCTGCTGGAGGTCACGGTTGAGCCGGACGGACACGTGTCCAACTGCCGGGTCGTCAGCTCGGAGCTGAATGCCCCGGCGCTGGAGCAGAAAATCGTCATGCGTGTGCGCCTGTTCAATTTCGGCGCGGCGGATGTCGAGACGCGTACAGTGCGCTTCCCGATCAATTTCCTGCCGTCCTGATCAGGCGGCGTTCAGCCGATGGTGATGCGTGGCAGCTGGGGTTTGGGCAGTGACATTTTCTCGGTGGGCGCGATCACTTTCGCTTCGCCGACAACCACATCCTCACCCCGCTGGTTGGTCACCACACAGTCGATGGTAACCCGGTTCCTGCGGTCCTTGCTGGCAACCGTCAGTTTGACGGTCAGGGTATCGTCGAGCTTGACCGGGCGCTTGAAGTTGAGGCTCTGCTCCAGGTAGATCGTGCCGGGGCCGGGCATCACCGTCGCCAGCGCTGCGGAAATCAACGAACCGCTCCACATGCCGTGGGCAATCCGCTCCTTGAACATGCTGTTGGCGGCAAAGGCCGGGTCCAGGTGGACCGGGTTCACGTCGCCGGAGACAGCGGCAAACAGCACCAGCTCTTCTTCCGTCAGCGAACGGGTGTAGACGGCGGTATCGCCGACATGCAGCTCGTCATAGACGATGTTTTCCAGATTTTCCATGTGTCTCAGTCCTGAGAAGTCCCTGATCGATGACGTTCCATACGTCAGTGCGCCATTGTGTTTTTGTTATGGGCTCTTGGTGGGATTATGCGGAGTCGGTCGGTGCCGGGCAAGCCATGTCGTCAATGCGTCCACAACCTGGGAGCGATTCTGCTCATTGAAGGGCTCATGTCGCATGCCTTCGAACACCAGGCAGGTCACGTCGGTATGGCCGGAGTTTCGATAGGCTTTGGCCAGCCGTCGAGTTCCCTTGCCACGCTCGCCAACGGGATCTTCCGCGCCGGACACGATCAGGATGGGCAACTGGGCCGGAATTCGCTCCAGACAACCGCGCCGGAGCAGGGCAGCCAGTCCGCCACCCAGGTCCGACCAGAGCCGGTTGGTGCAGTCGAAGCCGCAATAGGGGTCGTTCAGGTAGTCCTTGACCGCACGGTCGTCCGTGGTCAGCCAGTCAAATTCGGTCCTGGCGTTGGGCACCTGCTTGCCAAAGGCGCCGAAGGTCAGGTCCCTGACAAGAGGACTTCGCTCATGAGGCCCGCGGAATCGGGTCGCCAGCGCCACAATCCATCGCAGGGCCTGAAGCTTGATCCTCGAATCCCGATTGGACCCCGACAGGATCAGGCCCGCGGGCCAGGACGTCTCGGTGGAACGGGTCAGGTAGCCCTGCGCGATAAACGACCCCATGCTGTGGCCGAGCAGATAGCAGGGCAGGTTGGCATAGCGCTGGCGGATCCACTGCTGGACCTGGCCCAGGTCGTCCATCACCTGCTGCCATCCGTTGTCGTCGGCATAATGCCCGAGCTCGTCATCCGGCGTGGCGGGGCCATGTCCGCGATGGTCGTGGGCGACGACGGTGTAACCCTGCCGGTTCAGGTCCCGGGCCAGATGCCGGTAGCGCTGGGCGTGCTCGGCCATGCCGTGGGCAATATGAATCACCGCGCGCGGCTCAGAGGCTTCCCAGGTGTACACAGGAATGCGATGGCCATCCGGCGCCTGCAGGGGTGTCCGGGCTGCTTCGGTGGTGACCCGATTGGTGTCGGTTTCGAGAGGATGGGGCGCAGTGATCAGCTGGGTCACGGGGGCTTCCTGCAAACGGTGGATGATCGAAATCAATACACTGAGTGTACATTTCAACGATAGAGCATAGAGGCCAAATTTTGTGCGCCAGCTCTCGAATTTTCGAGGTCGTGCCAACGGGGACAGGCTTTTGCGTGGATGTCTGTGCCGTCTACCTCATTTCATTGAAAACTGGTATTCTCTCGTCACTTTTTGTGGGTAAAGGGACCTCTGCATAGCCCCTCGAGAGGGTTCAGGGGTGCCTTGCTTGAACTGGACTGCATCTGTCGCGCTTCCCGCGGAACGACAGCCAAAAAGAAGAGCAGCCAGCGTGCAACACCACCGCACAACGACCACGATCAGGCAGAATACGAAAACACAGACACG
The DNA here is from genome assembly GCF_003789045.1 of Marinobacter sp. R17. Classification (NCBI taxonomy): domain Bacteria; kingdom Pseudomonadati; phylum Pseudomonadota; class Gammaproteobacteria; order Pseudomonadales; family Marinobacteraceae; genus Marinobacter; species Marinobacter sp. R17. The sequence continues at coordinate 78,229 of NZ_RHGZ01000019.1, forward strand.
AAGAATAAGACACCTCAGTCACTACAAGCATAATTGCAATACACAGGAGATGGTGTGATGGATTTGGAGCAGTTCTACCAGGATAAATATCCACCCGGGGTCAAGAACGAGATCGATCTGAACAAATACGAGAGCATGCTCGACGTGTTTGATTCGGCCGTTAAGAGATTTGCCGATCGCCCTGCGTTCAGTGCCCTTGGTGTGACGCTGACCTATCGGGATCTCGATACCCAGTCCCGCAATTTTGCCGCCTGGATCCAGAACAAGACCAATCTCAAGCCCGGCGATCGCATCGCCATGCAAATGCCGAACGTGACCCAGTATCCGGTCGCGGTTTTCGGCGCCATGCGCGCGGGTTTGATCGTCGTCAACACCAACCCGCTGTACACCGAGCGGGAAATGGAGCACCAGTTCAACGACTCCGGTGCCAAAGCATTGGTGGTGCTGGCCAACATGGCGGACAAGGTCGAGAAAGTCCTGCCGCATACCGGCATCGAGCATGTCATCGTCACCGAAATCGCGGACATGCATAAACCGCTCAAGCGCAAGCTGATGAACGCGGCGGTCAAATACCTGAAGAAGATGGTGCCGGAATACAACCTGCCGAACGCACACGGTCTGCCCAAGGTGCTGAGCGCTGGCGCCAAGTGCAAGCTGACGCCGGTTGCCGTCAAGCGTGATGATATCGCCGTTCTGCAGTACACCGGCGGCACCACCGGTGTGGCCAAGGGCGCCATGCTGACCCAGGGCAACCTGGTCGCCAACCTGCTGCAGACCCGCCCGATGATGGAAGACAACGTGGAAGAGGGCAAAGAGATTGTCATTGCGCCGCTGCCGCTCTACCACATTTACTCCTTCACCCTGAACTGCGGCATCATGCTGGAATCCGGCGCCCACAGCGTGCTGATTCCCAACCCGCGTGACATTGCGGGTTTCGTCAAGGAAATCAAGAACTACAAGTTCACCTCGTTCCTGGGGCTGAACACCCTGTTCGTTGCCCTGTGCAACAACGAGGAGTTCAAGAGTCTGGACTTCAGTGCGCTGAAGATGACGGCATCCGGCGGTATGGCTTTGACCAGTTCCACCGCCAAGCTCTGGAAGCAGGTCACTGGCTGTGAAATCACCGAAGGCTACGGCATGACCGAAACCTCCCCGGTGGTGACCTTCAACCCGCCGAGCGCGATCCAGCTGGGCACGATCGGCCTGCCGATCTGCTCGACCCAGATCAAGACCATCGACGATGAAGGCAACGAAACACCGATCGGTGAGCCGGGCGAGCTGTGTGTGAAAGGCCCGCAGGTCATGAAGGGCTACTGGCAACGTCCGGAAGAGACCAAGAAGTCGTTCACCGAAGACGGTTTCTACCGCAGTGGTGACATTGCCCTGATCCAGGAAGACGGGTATATCCGGATCGTGGACCGCAAGAAGGACATGATCATCGTCTCCGGCTTCAACGTGTTCCCGAATGAAATCGAAGACGTTGTCTCCAGCCACCCGCAGGTCGTTGAATGCGCCGCTGTGGGCGTGGCCGACGAGAAGAGCGGTGAGGCCGTGAAGGTCTTCCTGGTCAGCAAGTCGCCGGACCTGAAGGAGTCCGAACTGAAGGAGTTCTGTCGTGAGCGCCTGACGGCTTACAAGGTGCCCAAGTTCTTCGAGTTCCGGGACGAGCTGCCGAAAACCAACGTTGGCAAGATCCTGCGTCGGGAACTGCGCGACGAAGCGACCGCGGAATAACCGCTCCGCGAGCGCGAAAACCCTGTCCCGGTCCGGCCGGCGACAGGGTTTTTTGTTGATGAGACCGATGGCTTTACGGATCTGTTATCGTGTTCTCCAGAATTTTCCCGTTCCAATCCATAACCAGCAGGTTCAATGAGCAAGACGATCAGCCCTGAATCCTCCACCGATATCCCCACAGGTCCGGCTCTGGATGCCCGCTTTGCGGCGATGCCCCAGCGTTACGTGGCGCGCATCAAGAAACAGCTGGCGCGCAGCAAGGGCCGTCCCGGCGAAGCGGACCGCGCGAAGATTCTGCGCTGGCTGGAAGAGGGCGAGGCGGACTATCAACGTCGGGTCGATTTGCGCCCGCGAATCGAGTATCCCCCGGAGCTTCCGGTCTCTGAACGGGTAGCGGATATTCGGGAGGCCCTGGATCATCATCAGGTGGTGATCGTGGCCGGGGAAACCGGGTCGGGCAAAACCACCCAGATCCCCAAGATCTGTCTTGAGGCCGGGCGCGGAACCCGCGGCCTGATCGGTCATACCCAACCCCGGCGTCTGGCGGCGCGCAGCGTGTCATCCCGGATTGCCGAGGAAATCGGTGAGCAGGTGGGTCAGCGCGTGGGTTATCAGGTCCGATTCACCGACAACACCAGCGCCGATTCGCTGATCAAGGTCATGACCGACGGCATCCTGCTGTCCGAGATCCAGCACGACCGCTTCCTGGATCGCTACGACACGTTGATTATCGACGAGGCCCACGAGCGCAGCCTGAACATCGATTTTCTGCTGGGTTACCTGCGCAACCTGTTGTCGAAGCGCCCTGATCTCAAGATCGTCATTACGTCGGCCACCATCGAGGTGGACCGGTTCAGTGCGTTTTTCAGCGATGCGCCGGTGATTGAAGTCTCCGGGCGGACTTACCCGGTGGAAGTGCGCTATCGCCCGCTGGTGGGCGAGGATGACGACAAGGACCAGGGCTGGTCCGACGGTGTGGTGGAAGCGCTGGAGGAGATTGAAGCCCACGAACGCAGCAGCGGGCAACGTCCGGGCGACGTGCTGGTGTTCCTGCCCGGCGAGCGTGAAATCCGCGAGATGAGCAAGGCGTTGCGTCATGCGGATCTACGCCACACGGAAGTCCTGCCGCTGTATTCCCGATTAAGTGCCCGCGAACAGAACCGGATCTTCCAGGGTCACGCCGGGCGCCGGATTGTGCTGTCCACCAACGTGGCGGAAACGTCGCTGACCGTGCCCGGTATTCGTTACGTGATCGATACCGGCGTCGCCCGCATCAGTCGCTACAGCGTGCGTTCGAAGATCCAGCGTCTGCCTGTGGAACCGATTTCCCAGGCCAGCGCCAATCAGCGCAAAGGACGCTGCGGCCGGGTGGCGCCGGGTATCTGTTTCCGTCTTTACGACGAAGCCGACTTCCTGAGCCGCCCGGAGTACACCGATCCCGAGATCCTCCGGACCAACCTGGCCTCGGTCATCCTGCAGATGGCGGTGTCCGGTCTGGGTGATATTCGCAATTTCCCGTTTTTGGAAGCGCCCGACAATCGCCTGGTCAACGACGGTTACAAGCTGCTCGAAGAGCTGGGTGCGGTGAACCCGAAGCGTCAGCTGACCAAGCTGGGCCGGACCATGGCACGCCTGCCGGTCGACCCGCGTCTGGCGCGAATGCTGGTGGCCGGCGCCGAGCAGGGCAGTCTGGCCGAGGTGCTGGTGGTCATCGCCGGCTTGAGCGTTCAGGACCCGCGGGAGCGCCCGCAGGACAAGCAGCAGGCGGCCGATCAGGCCCACGCGCCGTTCAACGACAAGGAATCGGATTTCGTCACCCTGCTCAATATCTGGAATGTTTACGAAGAGCAGCGCCAGGACCTGTCCCAGAACCAGTTGCGCCGTCTGTGCCAGAAGTCGTTCCTGTCCTACATGCGGATGCGGGAGTGGCGGGACGTCCATCGCCAACTGACGTTGCTGTGCCGGGATCAAAAGCTGCCGGTCAACACCAGGACGGCCAGCTACGAGGCACTGCACAAGGCCATTCTTTCCGGTCTGCTGGGGCAGGTGGCCACCAAGTATGAAAAGCGGGAGTATCTGGCGACCCGCAATCGTAAGGTGATGCTGTTCCCCGGCTCCAAGGTGGCGAAGACGACACCGAAATGGATTGTCGCGGCGGAGATTGTCGAAACCAGCCGGGTGTTTGCGCGCATGCTGGCCCGTATCGAACCGGAGTGGGTCGAGCCGCTGGCCGGGCATGTGGTGAAGCGTCATTACTTCGAACCCCACTGGGAACGCAAGCGCGCCCAGGTGGTGGGCTACGAAAAAGTCAGCCTTTACGGGCTGGACATCGTACCCCGCCGGCGTATTGGCTACGCCAAGGTGGACCCCGCGGAAGCGCGCCAGCTGTACATCCGGCGGGCGCTGGTTGAGGGCGATTACAGCACCCGGGCGCCGTTTATTCGCCACAACCGGGAGATGCTGGACACGGTCGAGGGTATGGAGCGCAAGTCCCGCCGTCGGGATTTGCTGGTCGATGAAGAAACGCTGGTGGCTTTCTACCACGAGCGTCTGCCGGATTCGGTGGTGAGCGGTCAACACTTCGAAACCTGGTGGAAAGAGCTTTCTGCCAGTGAGATCAAGGCGCTTGAGCTGACCGAAGCGGATATTCTCCAGCGCGATCCGGATGCGGGACTGGAGACAGAGTACCCCGACGAGCTGCAGTGGGAAGGCGTCCATTACCCGTTGAGCTACCAGTTCGAGCCCACCAGCCAGGACGATGGCGTCACCCTGCAGGTCCCCCTGATGGCCCTGAAACAGGTGCCGGCCCATCGGGTCGACTGGCTGGTACCGGGGCTGCTGCGGGAGAAATGTATCCATCTGGTGAAAGGGCTGCCCAAGGCCATCCGCCGGAATTTCGTGCCGGTCCCGGATTTTGTGGATGCCGCGCTGGCCAACATGACACCGTCCAACGAACCGTTGACCGAGAAGCTGGCGGATCAGCTGCGCCGCATGACCGGTGTTCGTATTGATCCGGAAGCCTGGCAGGGCATCGAGCTGCCGGCCCACCTTCAGATGAATATCCGGGTCGTTGACGACCAGGGTGGCAAGCTGGCCGAGGGGCGGGACGTTACTGATATCCAGTCGCGCCTGGAAGGCCGGGCGGAAGAAGCGCTGTCACAGGCGCCGGAGACCGGTCCGACCAAAGACAGCGAGCCCGCCGAACACTGGGCCTTCGGATCGCTGCCCGAATCGGTCGACACCGAGAAGGGCGGCATGCGTGTGCGGGTTTATCCGGCCCTGGAGGACCTGGGTCGACAGGTGCGTCCCATTCGTTGCCTGGATCCGCTGACGAGTCGGCGGGTCACCGAACGCGGTGTCGCGAGACTGATCGTCAACCGGTTCGGCAGTACGCTGGACGGCATCGAACGCAAGCTGCCCGAGTTCAAGAGCGCGGCGCTGCTGTTTGCGCCGGTGGGCAAGGCCGAGTCACTGCGGGACGACCTGTTGATCTCATCGGTCATTGATCATTTCCTGGCCGAGAGCTTGCCGCGTGATAAAGCGGCGTTCGACACGCTTTTCGACGCGCATCGCGGCGACTTCATCCCGTACCTGGAAGAGCGGACGCGATTGGTGCACGCCATTCTCAAGACCTACAACGGCTTGATGAAGCAGCTCAAAGGCAAGATTCCCCTGGCGCTGGCCAACAGCATGGCGGATGTGAAATTCCAGCTGTCCCAGTTGATCTATCCAGGATTCCTGGTGGCCACGCCGGGCGAATGGCTGGCGCATTTCCCGCGCTACCTGGACGCCGTTGAGGTCCGCCTGGAGAAAATGCCGCGGGAGATGGGGCGCGAGCGGACCTTCCTGCACGAGTTCGAAGGGCTCTGGTCCCGCTACGCCAAGCGTCGCGACGCCCACGAAAAGCAGCGTCTCAGTGACCCTGAACTGCTGCGGTATCGGTGGATGCTGGAAGAATACCGGGTGTCGTTTTTCGCGCAGCAGTTGGGGACGGCCACAACCGTATCGGTCCAGCGCCTGGACCGGCAATGGGAAAAGGTGAGCACCTGACGCCGGCCTGTCCCTCCGCAAAGTGCTCCAGGATGCGTCGTTGCGGCTGCAGAACAGGCTCTGTGTGTTACTATTTGGTGCAATTACATCTGAATTCTGGAGTGTCACGTGATCAAAGCCGTCATCAGCGGAACCGGGCTGTATACCCCGCCAGCGTATATCGATAACGAAGAACTGGTCGACGCGTTCAATGCCTATGTCGAACGCTTTAACCGGGATCATGCGGAAGAGATCGAACGCGGAGAATGCGAGGCCCTGCTGCCGTCGGCACCGGAATTTATTGAAAAGGCCTCCGGCATCAAGCGGCGCCATGTGATCGACAAGGATGGCATCCTGGATCCCGAGCGCATGTGTCCGCGGATTCCCGAGCGCGCCAACGACGAGCCCAACGTTCAGTGTGACATGTCCGTGGTGGCGGCCAGGCAGGCGCTGGAACAGGCCGGTCGCAATGCAGACGACGTGGATGCGGTGATTGTCGCCTGTTCGAACATGCAGCGCCCGTACCCGGCTATTTCCATCGAGGTTCAGGCGGCGCTGGGCATCGACGGGTTTGCTTATGACGTGAACGTGGCCTGTAGCTCCGCCACGTTCGGCCTGCAGGCAGCGGCGAACGCCGTCGAGAACGGTACTGCCAACGCCGTGTTGGTGATCAGCCCGGAGATCTGTTCCGGCCATCTGAATTTCCGCGACCGGGACAGCCACTTCATCTTCGGGGATGCCTGCACGGCAATTCTGGTCGAGCGCGAAGATCGCGTTGCTGACGGACAGGGCTTCGATATTCTGGGCACGCGCCTGAAGACGCAGTTCTCCAACAACATACGGAACAACTTTGGCTTCCTCAATCGGGGCGCCGAAGAGGGCATTGGCAAGCCGGACAAGCTCTTTATCCAGCAAGGCCGCAAGGTGTTCAAGGAAGTCTCACCGCTGGTGGCTGAGACCATCCAGGGCCATCTGGCCAGTCTGGAATTAGAGCCGGAAGACCTGCGCCGGATGTGGCTGCATCAGGCCAACCTCAACATGAACCAGTTGATTGCACGGCGCGTGCTGGGCCGGGACGCGACCATCGAGGAAGCGCCGGTGATCCTCGATGAATACGCCAATACCAGCTCCGCGGGCTCGATCATCGCTTTCCATCTGCATCGCGATGACCTGGTCAGCGGCGATCTGGGTGTGATCTGTTCCTTCGGGGCGGGTTATTCGATTGGCAGCGTTGTGATCCGGAAGCGCTGATCGGTCTGAAACGTTGTGAAACCCGCCTGTTGAGCAGGCGGGTTTTTTCTTGGATGAACCCAATCCGGGCGAGGATTGCCCGCAAATTCGGCAGGATCAGGCATTTATTCTGCCGCCAGTGCGCGTAATCTGTCGGGCAGCCGTGTCGACTTCCTCGTTTGGTGGTCGAACCAGACGATCTTGGCGTAGCCCTCGGCGTACTTGTCGCCGGTGGCGCTGTCGTGAAGCGTGTAGAACGTCTCCAGGCTGCTGTTGCCCGCTTTGCCGGCATAGGTACTGACGGTCACGGTGGCCGGATAGTTCAGTTCCTTCAGGAAGGTGGCGCTGGTCTTGATGATGACCGGCCCCGTACCGTCCGGAAGGTTGCGCAGGTTCTCAGAACCCAGCCACGTGATACGGGCTTCTTCAAAAAAGCGGAAATAAACCGTATTGTTGGCGTGCCCATAGGCATCCATATCTCCCCAACGCATGGGGATGTCCAGGGAGTGGATAGGGAGCCTCGCAGTCACTCCAAATCGCCTCTGGCGCTCAGAGCGGGTCACAGTCAAGGCGCGACTTTGCAGGAAGGCTGGTTGCCTTTCAAAAAGTCGCAACGTAGAGTGTGGATCGCTCAGAGCGCCCCATGGGGCACGCTCTGAAGACAGCATCTGCGGCGTTGCAGCTCTTGGCAAGGGGGCAGCCATTCCCGGCGAACTGCGCCTTGCAGCTACAGCCTTCAGAGCGTGCAGAGGCGATTTGGAGTGACTGCGAGGCTCCCCGTTTTCCGAATTCTGACATGGCTTGTTTCCCTCATCGGAGCTGTTGTTCCGGTTGCCCGCCAACGTCAAAAGACGCTATTCGAGGCAGCTTCAATTGCGGTATATGCGGATGACCGTATCCGGCGCGACGGGCTATTTTCGATAAAACTTGTTTGAAGTCAAAATATCAGGCTGCTAAATGAAATTCCTGACTGCTTTCGCCGGAGCCCGCCATGGGCGTGTTGCACTGGTTTTACTGACCTTTCTCGCCGCCAATCACGCGCTGGCCCAGCAAAGTAAGGGTCCCAAGGATGAGCGCGATCCCTGGGAGGGCTGGAACCGAAACGTCTATGCGTTCAACGAGTTCATCGACGACTGGTTCCTGCGCCCGGTGGCCGAGGGCTACCGGTTTATTACGCCGGATTTTGTCGACAAGGGCGTGACCAACTTCTTCACGAATCTTGGCGAGCTGAATAATTTCGTCAACAGCGTGCTGCAGTTGAAAGGGGAATCCGCGGTGGTCGCGCTGGGTCGATTCACCTACAACACCACATTTGGTCTTGGCGGTCTGATTGACGTGGGCACGGCGTTTGATCTACCTGAGCGTCCCGAGGATCTCGGCCAAACCCTCGGCTACTGGGGTGTGGGTAGCGGGCCCTATCTGGTCCTGCCGTTCCTGGGGCCCTCGACCGGTCGTGATTTCGGTGGCCTGGTCGGCGACCTGACGGTGATGCCCAGCACCTGGGATTACATCGAGAGCCCGGAAAATTACTACATGCGCGGACTGCAAATTGTGGACAAGCGGGCCGATCTGATTCCGGCAGAAAGTTTTATCTCGGGCGACAGCTACACTTTTGTCAGGAACGCCTACCTCCAGCGTCGGCAATTCCTGATCAACGATGGCAAAGTTAAAAGCGACCCGTTTGCCAACGACGATGACGATGTGATGCTCGACAATTTCTAGGTCAAGCCGATAGCCGATTGCAAGGCGTTGGCGTTGGCTCCGCCAGGGGACCATGATGATTGCAGCCGGCAAGATCGAAAAGTATCGCAAGCGCCTGGCCCAGGCGCCGAACTACGAGATGTGGAAGGCCGCGGCCCTGGAGTTGGACTACCTCGAGGGCAACGTCGAATGGAAGGAAGAGAATCCGTCGGATCTCTATCACTATGAGCTCATCTACGACCGCCTGACCCACCTGCGGGAATACCACCAGAACCAGGATTACGAGCGACTGCGGCGGGCGCTGCGCGAAGGGTTGCACCACGATCTCGGCAATATGGGGAACCCGGCGCTTTACAGCCGTTCACGGGTGGGTACCAAACACCTGATCGAGACCTACATCAATCAGGTCTGCGAATCCCTGGATTTTCTCTGCGACCAGCCGATCCCGGGATTCATTCCCGAGGCCAAACTCCGCTTTTTCCAGGACACCCTGACCAGCTACGGCCGGCCCGCACTGCTTCTAAGCGGTGGCGCTTCCCTGGGGACGTTTCACCTGGGGGTGATCAAGGCGCTCTGGGAGCGGGGCCTGTTGCCCCAGACGATTGCCGGCTCCAGCGTGGGCGCGATCGTGGCCGGTATCCTGGGCACGCACACCGACGCTGAAATCCCCGACCTGTTCAATCCGGAAACCCATCACCTCAAGGCCTGGAAATGGAACGGTCTGCTGCGCGGACTCAACGGCCAGGGTTTTATGGACCAGAAGCAGCTGCTGGCCAATTTACGCGCGAATATGGGCGAGTATACGTTTGAGGAAGCCTTCGACCGGACCGGTCGTTCGATCAACATCAGCGTTTCTCCGGTACAGGCCAACCAGAAATCCCGGCTGTTGTGCGGGTACACCTCGCCTTATCTGCTGGTCTGGAGCGCCGCGCTGGCCTCGGCGGCCGTGCCGGGCATCTTCCCGCCGGTGACCTTGATGAAGAAAGACCTGCAGGGGGCCGTGTTGCCTTACATGCCCCGTCTCAAGTTCGTCGACGGTTCGGTTGTCAGCGATCTGCCCATCGAACGATTGATGCACCTGTACGACGTCAATTACACGATCGTCAGTCAGAGCAACCCGCATGTGGTGCCGTTCCTGAACCGGCGGGGCCGGGATGAAAAACTGGGCCTGCTGAACCTGCCCATGCACGTCCTGAAGTCCGAGGTGCAGTTCCACGGCACCGGGCTGTTCGACTACCTGCGCAAGCGGGTGCAACCGGAGCTGTTCCGTCAGGTGGCCGGCCACCTGTATACCATCATGGCCCAGCGTTATTCCGGGGACATCACCATCGCGCCGCATTATTCCTGGCGCCACTACTCGCAGATGCTGTCCAACCCATCGCCGGCGTTCATTCGCCAGATGATGCTGGAAGGGGAGCGGGCGACCTGGCCCAAGATCTCCATGATTCGGTCACACGCCAAGATCTCGAAGACGCTGGAGCGGTGTATCCAGAGAGTGCGTGATCAGATGCAGAGTCGACGTGGGGATCTGCGGTTGGTTTCTTCCCAGGAAACCTGAGTTGCATTCCGAAACCTGCCTGACGTGAAGGCAGGCGTTGAGCTCGAATTGCCTGGGTCACAGAAAGACGCCGAAGAGCACGACACGTGGTGACAGTGATAAGAGCGGGACGGTATCATACGGGGTTCCTGGCAATATCCCGTGACAGACTGGACACCCATGTACTACGAGTTTTTCGGCTTTCGGGAACCTCCCTTCTCGATTGCGCCGGATCCCCGTTATCTCTATTTGAGCGAACGGCACAAAGAAGCATTGGCGCACCTGATGTATGGCGTTCAGGGGCAGGGCGGGTTTATTGTCATCACCGGCGAAGTCGGCACCGGCAAAACCACCGTCTGCCGCTGCTTCATCGAGAACGTGCCCGAGAACGTGGATATTGCCCTGGTGCTGAATCCGCGGTTGTCAGCCCGCGAGTTGCTGTCCAGCATCTGCGATGAGCTCGGTATTCGCCATCCCGCCGGCAGCACCATCAAGCGCCTGATCGATCTGGTGAACCAGCACCTGCTGGATGCCCACGCCCGTGGCCGGCACCAGGTACTGATCATCGACGAGGCCCAGAACCTGTCGGCGGATGTGCTGGAGCAACTGCGCTTGCTCACCAATCTGGAAACCGCCGAGAAAAAGCTGTTGCAGATTGTCCTGCTGGGCCAGCCCGAACTTCAGGAAATGCTCGAGACTAGGGAGCTGCGGCAACTCGCCCAGCGGGTCACGGCACGATACCACCTGGATGCCATCGATCGCAGCGAACTGCCGGCCTACCTGCGTTATCGCCTGAGCGTGGCGGGGCAGCGCAGTGAATTCTTTAATTCGGCCCGCATGGCCCAGCTCTATCGTCTGAGCGGGGGGATTCCGCGCGTCATCAACCTGATTTGCGATCGGGCGCTGTTGGGGGCCTATTCCGAAGGGACACACGAAGTTAACCGTGACCACATTGCCCAGGCCGCCCGGGAAGTGCTGGGGCGCCCGCACCCGAGGCTGCCGATCAATAAGCTGAAATTACGCTACGTCGCCGCGGCCGCCGCCTGTCTGATGGTGGTGCTTTTCCTGGGCTGGAGCGCGATTGATCCGTTAAGCCCGGGCACGTCAGAACCGGTGGCGGAAACAGCGACGGCCGCTGAAGTGCCCGAAAAGGAGATAGCGCCGTCGACTGAGGCCAAGGTCGTAGCGGATCCCGAAACGGCCGACGGCGACGCTGTCGCCGATGCGGCTGAAGAGTCCGCCGAAGCCACCGAAACCGCTGCCTCGTCCGGTGGCGAAGTGGTCCGCGCCGTGGCAGAGCAGCCGTTTACCGGCAATCCCAACGGGGCCAACGGTGACGGCAATGTGCCTCCGAACTGGCTGTCCCTGCTTGACGACGCGGGCCGCAGTCAGGTCGAGGCCTATACACAGCTGTTTTCGCGCTGGGGCTTCGATTACGATGCGGGCCAGTACCATTACGCCTGCGATTTTGCCGAGACCGTGGGGTTGAGCTGTCTGCACCGGCAGGGGAACTGGCGCAGCATCGAACAGCTCAACCGACCGGTTATCCTGAAGCTGTTCGATGACAAGGGCGATCCGCGCTACGCCACGCTGATCGCGCTGGAGGGTGGCGAAGCCAAGCTGGTGCTGGGCGAGCAGACACTCAAATTGTCCACGGACCTGGTGGATCGCTACTGGCTGGGGGATTATTCCCTGGTCTGGCGCCTGCCGCCGTACCGGTCCAGCCTGGTCCCGAATGACGAGGCCGTCGGCGAGGAAGCCTGGCTGAGCGCCAAGCTGATGCAGTTGATCAGTACGCTGGAGAGTAACATCACCAAGCAGGATGAGCTGATGGCGGCCAGCCTGAAAGATCAGATCGTCTGGTATCAGTCGCTCAATGGCCTGATACCGGACGGGATTGCCGGAGCCAAGACACTGATCCAGATGAATTCCGATCTCTATCCCTCAATCCCACGACTTTCACCCGCGCGCCGTCAGACGGCGGAGGTTCACTGATCGCATGTCGTACATTCTCGATGCGCTCCGCAAGTCCGAGAGCGACCGGCAGCAGGGTCGGGTGCCGGATCTCGCCCAATCCGTGCAGATGGTGCATAAACCGCGTCGCCGGTCTATGCCCGTCGGTGGCTGGGTGGCCATCGCCCTGGTTTTCAATGGCCTGATCCTGGCGGCCATTTTCTGGCCGGGTAGTGGCTTCCTGGCCAGTTCTGTCGATAAGCAGGCCTCCGCGTCGCCTGTGGCTGATGAAACGCCCAAGGTCAGTGCAAAAGAAGCGGCGACCCAGGCTGTGGCGCCGGAAGAGTCGAAGCCGGCTGCGCAGCCTCAACAGCAGGCGGCCGCTGACACGCAGGATGAGGCGCCCACGGTGATCACGCCGTCCACCTCCCGGGAAGAGCCGGCGCAGACCTACGCCGAGACGGAGTACCCGGAAGCAGTTGGTGCCTCCACCGCTTCGGACGAGCCGACGCTCATCGTACCGTCCCAGCCGGATGCATCGACGCCGGCGCTGCCGGCCTCCAGCTTTGATTTTGCCGACGGGCCGCCGGTGGAGCATCTGGTCGAGAAGCCGATCGCGTTCCAGCGCAAGATTCCGGACCTGCATTTCAGCAGTCACATCTACGCGTCGGATCCGGCGGCCCGGCGGGTCATGATCAATGGCAACTACCTGCGGCCGGGTGACAGTTTCTCCGGCATCCGGGTGGAGGCGATCACCTCCGACGGCGTGATTCTCAGTGCCTACGGCGAGACCTTCCGGGTCGGTGTCGTCCGCGATTGGACCAGTCCCCGCTGATGCCTCTGAACGACGACGTCAAACAGCGTATCCAGCAGGGTTACCGGGATCTTCTCAGCGGCAAGTCCGTCAAGGCCCGCTATGGCCAGCGGCTGATGATTGCGGAGATCGCCCGCTACCTGGGTGGCATCACCGAGGGTGACGGCGAGCGCACCTCGCCGGCGTCGGCCTGCGTGGTGGAAGCGGGCACCGGTACCGGCAAGACGCTGGCCTACCTGCTCGCCGCCATTCCCATGGCCCAAGCGTTGGGCAAGAAGCTGGTGATTTCCACAGCCACGGTCGCCCTGCAGGATCAGATCGTCCAGAAGGACCTGCCGGACCTGCGCAAGCACACCAAGATTGATTTCGACTGGACGCTGGCCAAGGGTCGGGGCCGTTACCTGTGCCTGTCGCGCCTGGAGGGGCGCCTGCACGACGAGGGCGTTCAGGACAGCGATACCATGCCGCTGTTCCTGCTGGACAAGGAGCAGGAAGACGAGCCGGGCACCCGGGAATTTTTCGAGGAAATGCTGGGCCAGTACGCCTCCCGCAATTGGGACGGCGACCGGGACCACTGGCCGCAGCAGATTCCGGATGACATCTGGCGCCAGGTCACCACCGACCATCGGCAGTGTACCAACCGCCATTGCAGCTACTTCGACACCTGCGCCTTCTTCGAGGCCCGCAAGGGCGTTGACGAGGTGGATGTGATCGTTGCCAACCACGATCTCGTGCTGGCGGATCTGGCGCTCGGCGGCGGGGCCATCCTGCCCAAGCCGGAAGAGGCCATCTTCATCTTCGATGAGGCCCACCATCTGCCTGACAAGGCGCTCAACCACTTTGCCGCGTCGGTGTCCCTGAACGGGACCCGCAGCTGGTTGAAGCAGCTGTCCCAGGTCATCGTGAAGATGAAGCCGCATCTCGCGCCGGTATCACACGCCTCCAAAACGCTCGATCGGATCAGCGAAGCCTCCCGCGACTACGATACCTTGCTGGGGCAGGTCTTTGAGCTGGCGGACAAGACCATCGAGTGGACGTTCGAGGATGAGCGCAACACCGCCCAGTGGCGTTATCCGGATGGGGAACTTCCCGAGGATATGGCCAGGGCGGCGGTTGAAGCCGGTACGGCCAGCGCAACGCTGACCCGGCAGCTGGGCGTTCTGGCCGACGAAATGCAGAAAGCGTTCGATGACAAGCGGGAGCATGACGTCGACCGCCAGACCGGCGAGGCCTGGTTCCCGGTCGTCGGCAGCCTGCACAGCCGGGCAGAGGACCAGCACCGCCTCTGGATGGCGTGGCAGGCGGCACGCGAGGACCGGGGGCCGCCCCCGGCACGCTGGGCGGTACGGCAGCGGTTCGATCACAGCGAAGACATCACGTTCTTCAGCAGCCCGGTCCTGGCCGATAGCCTGTTGTACGGTCGGCTGTGGTCGCGTGCTTACGGGGTCATCCTGACCAGCGCCACGCTGACGGCACTGGGCAAGTTCGATCGCCTGCGCAGCCGGGCCGGACTGCCGGAAGCCAGCAACTACCTGGTGGTGCCCAGCGCCTTCCGCTATGGGGATATGGCCTCGGTGGAAGTGCCGGCGATGTCAGCGCTGCCCACGGATGCGGATGCCTTCACCGGGGCCCTGGTGGAGCGTTTGCCGCAGCTTTGGGAAGACGGCCTGGCCACGTTGGTATTGTTCACCTCACGCCGCCAGATGAACGCGGTGCGGGACAAGCTGTCCCCGGAATGGCCGGAACTCATCACCACCCAGGACGACATGGCGAAAGGCGAGGTGCTGCGGCATCACCGAGAACGCATTGACGCCGGTCAGCGCAGCGTGCTGTTCGGTGTGGCCAGCTTTGCCGAAGGGATTGACCTGCCGGGCGACTACCTGCAGCACGTGGTGATCACCCGACTGCCGTTTGCCGTGCCCGACGATCCCATCGACGCCAGCCTGGCGGAGTGGGTCACGGCCCGGGGTGGCAACCCGTTCATGGAAATCACCGTGCCGGATGCCTCCATCCGCCTGGTACAGGCCGCCGGCCGCCTGTTGCGAACGGAGCAGGACACGGGCCGCATCACCATTCTGGATCGCCGCATCGTCACCCGCCGCTATGGCCAGCTCCTGCTGGATGCCCTGCCGCCATTCCGTCGGGTCATTTCCCCCTGATCCCAAGACTGCCGGCCTGGGCGGAAGCGTGGGCCGACCTCGACCTTGTTTTCCAGCCACAAAAAAAAGGTTCATCGCACTTTACCGGGAAAAGCGGCTTTGATTTTCAGGAAGAAGTAGTCGTTATCCCGGTAGCCGTACGCCATCCGCTTGATCACCTTGATTTTATTGTTCATCCCCTCCAGCAC
>NZ_RHGZ01000002.1:0-283942 GCF_003789045.1 Marinobacter sp. R17
GCCTGAACGCTTTGATAGCGGTGTTGCGGCAGCTCGATTTGGAACCACCAAACCTTCGCTACCGCGCCTTGCTCTCAAAGCGTTCAGGCGCTCAGAAGATCAGCGAATTAACCAGACGGGACACTAGTGCCGACTGTTCTCTACCACCGTCCGATACAGCGAGCCGGTAACGATTTTCATTGTCGAAGCATCCGAGGCACGAGGATAAACCAAATAAGCTGGATAGCTGAACTCGGGAGCTTCAGCGACGCGCTCAAGTGATCCGTTTTCCAGATATGGCTGGGCAACCCGGGTTCTGAAGTAACCACTCCCGCCGTTGCGGAGCAGATGCTGAATGGCGAGCGGTCCCAGATTGAAGTTCAGGCGTGGGCGCGCATTTTCCGGATACGCTGCATCATGCTGATGCCGAAAATGAGCTCCCCAGTCTACGTAGATATAGGGGCCCGGCTGGCCGGTTGTTCTCACCAGGATCAATTTTTCCTCCAGCAGTTGTTCGACCTGCATGCCGGGCCAATAATTGGGCTGGTGAATCAGGGCCGCATCCATGACGCCTTGTTCGAGTCGTTCGTGAAGCGTACGGGGCTCGCTGACCTCAATGCGCAACGCCAGGTGGGGCGCATCGTCCTTCAGCGCGGACAGCCAATCCAGTAGCAGTGGATTCCAAAGGCTGGTCTCTGCCCCCAGTGTTACCACGCTATCCGAGCCTTCTGGGAGTGGCAGTTCACGACGGGCTGAATCCCAGGTCTGAACGAGCTGGCTGGCACGGCTGGCAAAACGTTCCCCGTGAGTCGTCAGTGTCGCGCCACTGCGATTGCGAATAAAAAGGCGACAGCCCAGTTGGCTCTCCAGATTCTGAACCCGAGCGGTAACCGTTGTCTGGGTAATGTGTAGCCGTTCGGCAGCCGCCATGAAGCTGCCAGTACGCACAATCTCCAGAAAAGTGCGGGCCAGTTCGATATCCACTGTCGTCACCTGCCATTTCTTCTGTTTTCATCGAAAGTATCGATATTAAATTCAATAACAATTCATTATTCCAGATATAAAACGCCATTCATACTGATGGCCTGTCGTGATTTACGAATAAGGTCTGAATATGACACAGGCTCTGAAGACATCGCCGCTGTCTGCGCCTCAATGGAAGCTGATCGAGAAGCTGCTGAGCGACTTCGACAGTCGCCAGATCGCATGGGTGAGTGGCTATTTGGCCGCTCAGGACGCAAAGCCGAGCGCGCAAGAACCCTCGGTAGCACCTGTGCTGATCGCTCATGGCGGCGAGACCGGAAATTCTCGGCAGATTGCTCTTTCCTCTGCCGAATCTGCCCGTATGGCCGGTATTCCGGTCGAGGTCGTTGATCTGGCGACGACGAAGGTTCGCCAACTCAGGAAATACGAGTGGCTTCTTATCGTTTGCAGCACCCATGGGAATGGTGATCCGCCGGAACCCATCGAGGCCTTTTTTGAAGCTCTGATGTCCGACTCGGCCCCCACGCTGAGTAACCTGCAATTTGCGGTGCTCGCCTTGGGCGACAGCAGCTACGACCAGTTCTGCGTGACCGGCCAGCAGATCGACCGCCGCCTGGAATCGCTGGGGGCAACCCGTCTGCATCCGCGTGTCGAGTGCGATGTTGACTTCGCGGTTCCGGCTGCTGCCTGGGAGGCGGCTGTCCTCAAAAAGCTGCCCCGAACCGGGGCCTCCGACGCTTTGCCTGCCAAGCAGGAAATCGTGGCAACGACAACGGTGTATGACAAGCAGCATCCACTCAGCGTCGAGGTATTGGAGAACCGACGGCTCAGCAATGCAAACCGCCGGAGCGCCATTCATCACATCGAGCTGGAAATGCCCGAAGGCGCGCTCGCTCTCTCGCCGGGAGATGCAGTGGGCATCCTGGTCGATAATCCGCCGGACCTTGTGGCCGCGATACTGGATGCCATTCAGCTCTCTGCTGAGGCCTGTGTCAGTGTCGGCGATCGGCCGATGACTCTGGTGGAAGCGCTACGTCAGCAGGTGGATGTCACCATACCGGGCGCCCAGTTCCTGAACTACTGGGCGGAGCTGAGCGGCTCGGAAACGTTGCGAGCGTTCACCGACGCACCTATCCGCGAGCAGCGTCAGTTCCTGAAAACCGTTCAGATTCGAGATCTGGTGACAGCCTACCCGGCGGTACCCGGAGCTCAGGCGTTTCTGGACGCGCTGAGACCTTTGCAGCCGCGTTTGTACGACGTTGCTAATGAGATCGATGGGCAGACCGACGAGTTGCACCTGACGGTTAAACACTTTCATTACAACTTCCAGGCGCGCACTGAGTCTGGAATTGCGTCCCGTTATCTGTTGGCTCTTGAACCCGGCGATCCGGTGCGTCTGTATGCCCACACCAACAACCGGTTCCATCTCCCTGAAGAAGCCGACATTCCGGTCATTCTAATTGCTGAAGGCACCGGAATAGCGCCTTACCGGGCGTTTGTCGAGTCCAACGCCCATCGGGAAACGCCGCGTCATTGCTGGCTGTTTTTCGCGGAGCAGTCGTTCGAGCAGGATTTCCTTTACCAGAAGGATTTACAGAAAGCCCATGCGGACGGCGCGCTATCCCGAGTTACGACGGTGTTCTACGCGGATGAACCGGGCGTGTCGCTGTCTGATCGATTGGTCGATCACATCGAACAACTGGTGACCTGGATTGAGGATGGGGCGCATCTGTATTTCTGTGGCGACAAGGGGCGGCTGCAGGCGTGTGAATCCGACCTGGGTGCGCGGGTCGATCTGTCTATCGGTGACGGCGCTTGGAAAGCGTTGAACAAGCAAAAACGTCTCCATCGAAACGTCTATTAAAGCGGAGCAGGATCATGGTGGATAGAACAACCGATCTGACCCAGCCCGTCAGTGAACTGCACGACAATGAAAAACTGAAAGCCAGCAGTCAGTTCCTGCGTGGTCATATTGCCGACGGCCTTGAGGATGGATTGACCGGAGCCGTGCCGGGCGACGATCCCCTGTTGATGAAGTTTCACGGCATCTATCAGCAAGACGACCGCGACTTGCGGGCTGAGCGCAAACAGCGGCACCTGGAGCCGAATTATCAGTTCATGGTGCGATTGCGGATTCCGGGCGGTCTGCTGACGCCAGAGCAATGGCAGGGCATCGATCAGTTATCGCGCCGATATGCCGAGCGCGGTATCCGCATTACGACCCGCCAGACCATTCAGCTCCATGGGATCCGCAAGCGCCATCTGAGAGTGCTGATGCAGGGCATTCGAGACGTCGGACTTGACACGATTGCCGCTTGTGGTGACGACAGTCGGGGCGTCGTTTGCGGCAGCCATCCGGCGATATCGGCGGTACATCGGCAAGTGGCCCAACTGGCCCGGGAAACTAGCCAGCGGCTTATCCCCAGAACCGCGGGCTACGGCGAGATCTGGTACGGCGATCAGCCCCGGGACATCGACCCTCAGCGCGAAGATCCCTTATATGGGCCCCTCTACCTGCCCCGTAAGTTCAAAGTGGGCTATGTGATTCCGCCGGTGAACGATATCGACGTGTACGGGCAAGATCTGGGGTTCATTGCCATCGTCGAGAACGGCAAGCTGGCGGGCTTCAACGTCTGCTTTGGTGGTGGCATGGGACAACTCGATAGCCGTGAGGACAGTTATCCTCGCGCTGCGGAGGTCCTGGGATTTGTGAGCGCGGATGAAGCACCCGCGTTCGCCGAAATCGTCATGGGGATACAACGGGATTTCGGTGATCGCAAGGACCGGCATCGGGCACGATTTAAATACACGCTGGACCGTCTCGGAAACGACTGGTTCCTGCAGGAGTTGGCGCAGCGCCGAGGAGTGCCATTGGCGGAAGCGCGTGCATTCGAGTTTACCCAGAATGGCGATCGGTTGGGGTGGCAGCAGGGGGATGACGGGCTCTGGTATGGCACGTTAGCCATCGACAATGGCCGGGTGGATAGCGTGTTGCGGGAGCGCCTGGCGGGCTTTTTTCAGCAGTACGGCGGCCAGATCCGGCTGACCACCAATCAGAATTTGCAGTTGACACAGGTGGATGGTGCTGAACTCGATCAGGTGGGCTGGCGCCTGGAGGATCTTGAACTGTCACATCGCCTGTCGCCGGAACTGCAGGATGCTTACACGATGAGCTGTGTGGCACTGCCCACCTGCGGTCTGGCCATGGCGGAGGCCGAACGATACATGCCCCGGTTGCTGACGGTGTTCAAAAGACTGAAGGCACAGTACGGGTTGGACGCGGTGCCGATGACCTTCCGGATCACAGGATGTCCCAATGGCTGCGCCCGGCCGTACCTGGCGGAAATCGCGCTGACCGGCCGTGCCCCGGGGCTCTATAACCTCTACCTCGGGGGCAGTTTTCACGGGGATCGGTTGGCTCAGCTGTTTGCCGCCAACGTCAGCGAATCACAGTTCCTCGACATCATGGCTGAGCTGTTCAACGAGTATGAGAGCGGGCGGCATGAGGCCGAGGGTTTTGGGGACTTTCTTGTCCGTACCGAGCGGCTTGATACCTCGCTGGTATCGGTTCCGTCGACCTAATTCAGGAGATCGAGATGTCTGATTACCTCTTTATACAGAGTCAGGATCCATACACGGAGGCTCGTGCCGAGCAGCAGTTCGAGCTAGCCGCCCAACTGCACGACGCGGGTCATAACGTCCGTATCCTGTTGATCCAGAATGGAGTGACGCCGGCACGTAAAGGCGCCCGGCTGACGCATTTTGATTCACTGCTGGCGTGGGGTATCACGGTGCTGGCGGATGGTTTTTCTTTGAAACAGCGGGAAATCGGCCCTGACGATCTCAAATACCCGGTGTGGATTAGCGACATCGATGTGGCCGTGGAGTCGTTACTCGAAGGCCACAAGGTGATCTGGAACTAGGAGCAAGCAACATGAGTGAACCGAAAACCCTGGCCTTCGCTTTTATGGAGCCGCCGTTCGAAAGCGAGAGAACCGTCTCGTTCTTCCGTTTGCTGGATGCCGCGCTGGAGCGTCGGGCCAACGTGCGGGTTTTTGCCTACGAAGGTGCCGTGGCCCTGGCGTTCTCCAGGCAATCGCCGCATGGCAACGCCGTGCATGGCCGGAACACGGAAGAAGAGGATCACCCGCTCACCAAAAACTGGATAGCTGCGTTACAGACAAAGGCGCTGCAGAAGGGAGTCAGCTTCGAGTGGATCAACTGCGGACTGTGTGTGGATGAGCGGGGCGTCAACGAAGTCATCGAGGGTTGTGGTCGTGGGGGGCCTCCGGATCTCTGGCGTTACGCCGAGAGCGCTTTCAACACATTGACAATTGGGACGAGGTGAGCGATGAAAGTATTGCAGGTTATCGACCAAGCGTTCCGTACAACGACTGAAGAACAGGACGACACGATCCTTTGGCTTACCCAGTCCATGCGGGGTGCGGGCGGCGATCTCCGCGTGCTGTTAAGTGGTCACGCCAGCTATTATGTCACCCAGACCCGGCGTCAGCCAGCACTGCAGGTCGCGGGCTGGCAGCAAACCGAACCGGCCACCCTGACGCGAGATCTATCCGGCCTGATCGAGAGTGGTGTGCCCGTTTACGCAGTTTCGGAGGATTTGGCGGAGCGAGGGCTGTCCAAAAGCCCGGTGTATCCTGGCGTAGAGGTCATCTCGCGTAGACAGCTTGTTGATCTCTATGAAAGTGTTGACCAGATCTGGCACTGGTGAGTTGAATGGATCGTGTACAAACAGTTCTCTGTCAGCAACTGGGATGTCGTTATCCGATCATGCTGGCCGGCATGGGCGGCGTTGCACGGCATCGTCTGGCGGCCGCGGTCTCGAATGCCGGCGGGTATGGCGTGCTCGGTATGGTGCGCGAACCGGTCGAACGGTTGCGATATGAAGTCAGCGCCATGCGGAGGCTTACCGACAAGCCGTTTGCGGTGAACCTGATACCGGCCGCCACGCCACGGCAACAGTTGATGGAACAGATCGACGCGTGCCGTGCGCTGGCCGTGGAGACGCTGGTGTTTTTCTGGGACGTGGATCGCCCCTTGATAGACGCCGTTCGTCAGGACGGCTTCCGGGTCATTCACCAAGTGGGCACCGAGCGGGCGGCGGAGCAGGCGCTGAAAGCCGGCGTGGAAGCGCTGATTGTTCAGGGCCACGAAGCCGGTGGTCACGTCCACGGGCTCACCTCCACACTGGCGTTGCTGGCTCCGGTCGTCGCTATGAGTGACGTGCCGGTGGCGGCTTCAGGCGGGATGGCGTCCGGTCCGTCGATAGCGGCGGCCCTGGCGGTGGGGGCGCAGGCCGTGAGTCTTGGAAGCGCCTTTCTGACAACGCATGAGGCCAATGCCCATCACCATCATAAACGGCGGGTTGTGCAGGCCCGTGTCGATGACACGTGTTACACAACGCGATTCGCCCGCAACTGGCCCATTGCGGCGCCGGTGCGCGTTCTGGAGAACGCAGTGACCCGCGGTGACTACGATCGGATCGAAGACCCGAATCACATACTGGGTTCCCAGGACAATGAGCCGGTCTACCTGTTCTCGACGGATTCGCCGCTGGCGGATGCCGAGGGCCGCGTCGATGACATGGCGCTATATTGCGGTCAGAGTTGCGGTCAGGTCAGTGACATAGTGAGCGCTGGTCAGCGAATTGAAAACCTGATGAGAGAAGTAGCCAGCGTGTCTGCTCGTTAGCTCGTCTTCCCTTATTGGGGTTGGGGCGGCAAGAGTTCAACTCCGCCTACCTACCTCGCCGCAGATCCTGGGGGACGCCTGAATGTTCGTTCCCAACCGGATTCCTGTCAGCGGCACTGTAGATAGATATGTCGGATCAATCCAAAGAACGTGATGACCCACGCCGCGAGCGACAGATAAAACAGCACCGGTGATATCCGGTCCAGGAATCCGATCGAAAGGGCCTCACTCAGCATGTGTGTGCAGACGGCATACATGCCCAGTGGGAATACGATGGCCCAATAAAGAGAGTTATATCGGATCGGATATCGACGGTAGCCATATCGCCACAGTGTCAGAATCAACAGAATCGGGATCCACCAGGTTCCGGTTACCCAGTAAAGAATCGTCATGCCTTTGATGAACGGCGCCAGTGCGTTCAGGAGCGGCGCTTCGGGCGCACTGGTCACCAGCAGGGAGCCCGCCAAGGTTGAGATCGCCATGGCACCCATATTGATCCAGTAGGAGGGCACGAGGTCTTCCGGTTCCAGTCGGAAGAACGTATACCGATAGAAAATGAGCGAGATCATCCAGATATACAACATGCCGCCTACCAACCACATGGCGAGGGCGAGAAAGTTCAGCTCCAGCTTCCAGTGAGGCAGGGTGCCCGCGGCGAGCAGGGAACTCAGGACGGCCACAGACTGCGTCGATACGATGCTCAGCAACCATGTCCCCGATATCCCTTTCTCTAACGTTGGTTTCTGGATCTTGAGCGTCAGGGCGGAAAAAATGGCGTAAGTCAGGCCCATCCAGCAGAGACTCCCTATCCACCACAAGACCACACCCACACCGGATTCAGGCAGCAGCACGACAAGTTGCGCGCCGACGATGTTCGACCCGGCGATCAGAGTGAAAAAGCCTGGCCCTCTGGCATGGTCTGTAAGATCGCCGACCATTCGCGTTGGGAATTTGGCGAGTCGAATCAGGGTCATCACCCACAGGACGGGATAAAGAATCAGATTAAGCAGCAGTAGGGAATGGGCGATCCAGGGCAGGGCCATCAGGTGCGCGCCTAGTGAAACGATACCGGTTGCCATGACGATGCCGAAGCTTCCCGGCGGAAGGTAGGCAATAGCCCCACGCCAACGCTTTTTCAGTTGTTCTGGATGTTGGGGCCCGGCGGTATCGCGGGGGGCTGGCTTTGTAGAGGGCATGGCAAAACCCAAATAAGCAATAGATCAAGATACGAATGGCGTTATTTTACTGTCTTCTAGGGAAAGATCGAGTAACCCGACGGGACACAAGCTGGCCGAAACCAGTGCTTGGACGCTGAAATACTGGTCAACGACTCTTGGGCAGGATGAAACATCCTGTGGCATCGGTTAGATGATAAACATCCATTTCACGCTGCACCGCACCCGGGGCAGCGTGAACAGTGGGAATCACTGGCGCAGGCCCTTCGCAGCACGGACCATGTTTTTCAGAGCGGGGACAACTTCCTCCCAGGTTCGGGTTTTTAGGCCGCAGTCAGGGTTGATCCACAAACGTTCGGCGGGAATTCGGGCTGCTGCTCCCTGTATCATCTGCGCGATATGTTCTTCAGCCGGAGTGTTCGGGGAATGAATATCGTAGACTCCAGGGCCAATCTCGTTTGGGTATTGGAAGTCGTCGAAGGCATTCAGCAGTTCCATATCCGAGCGCGACGTTTCTATGGTAATGACGTCGGCGTCCATGGCTGCGATTGATTCAATGATGTCGTTGAACTCCGAATAGCACATATGGGTG
Source organism: Marinobacter sp. R17 (assembly GCF_003789045.1). Taxonomy (NCBI): domain Bacteria; kingdom Pseudomonadati; phylum Pseudomonadota; class Gammaproteobacteria; order Pseudomonadales; family Marinobacteraceae; genus Marinobacter; species Marinobacter sp. R17. The sequence goes on from NZ_RHGZ01000002.1 coordinate 8,443, forward strand.
TGAATCTGGGTCTCGTTTTTCACGCCATTGGCTGCAATTCGGAAGGACTCAATGGCCCAATCCAGATAAGCTGGCCACTCCGAACGGCGTAGCGGCAAGCCTTCGCGCAGGGCGGCCTCGTCAATCTGGATGAGGTTGATCCCGGCGGCTTCCAGGTCCTGAACTTCTTCACGGATGGCCAGGGCCAACTGATAGCAGCTCTGGCGGTGGGGCAGATCGTCTCGGACGAAAGACCAGTTAAGAAGAGTCACAGGTCCGGTCAGCATGCCTTTCATCGGTTTATCAGTCAGGGACTGGGCGTACCGGATCCATTCTACCGTCATCGCCTGCGGTCGGCTGATGTCCCCAAACAGAATAGGAGGCTTCACGCAGCGGGAGCCGTAAGACTGGACCCACCCGAACTGGCTGAACGCGTAACCCTCCAATTGCTCTCCGAAATACTCCACCATGTCATTCCGTTCGGGCTCGCCATGCACCAGGACATCCAGCCCCAGATTTTCCTGTTCGCGGACAGTCTGATGGATCTCATCCTTCATGAGGGATTTGTATGAAGCCTCGTCCAGATCACCGTTGCGGTAGAGTTTGCGGGTCTTGCGGATATCTGCAGTTTGTGGGAATGATCCGATAGTGGTCGTGGGAAACAGGGGTAATCGGTGGGCGGCCCTTTGCCTGGTTCTGCGTATGGAAAAGGGGGCCTGCCGCTGCCCAAAATCCGGCGTGATCGCAGCGACAGCTTGGCGCACACCAGGATCGTTGACACGCAAAGAGGCGTGGCGGCTCTGTATGGACCTGGCGTTGTTGTTGAGAGCGACGGCCACACTGTTACGACCGTTGTTTAACGCTCGGGCCAAAACATCCAATTCATCCAGTTTCTGAAGCGCAAAGGCGAGCCAGTTGCGGATGTCCGCATCCAGCCTGGTTTCGCTATCCAGATCCACCGGCACGTGCAGAAGAGAGCAGGAAGGGGCCAGCCACAAACGGTCACCCAGCTTGGCTGCGATGGGCTCCAGCCAGTCCAGTGCCCCATTGAGATCCGTCTTCCAGATATTGCGGCCGTCGATGGCGCCAATGGACAGCACTTTGTGAGGCGCCAGCCAGTCCACGACCCTGGCAACGTCCTGATGTCCGCGAACGGCATCGATGTGCAGGCCGGCCACCGGCAGGTTGCGCGCCAGCGGCAGGTTGTCCTGCATCGCGCCGAAATAGGCGGCCAACAGGAGCTTTGGCCGCGAGGTCTTCAGCGTGTGATAGGCGGATTCAAAGGCCTGCTTCCAGTCCCTGCTCAAATCGGTGACCAATGCCGGCTCGTCAATTTGTACCCACTCGGCTCCGGCGTCCGCGAGCTTTTCCAGTAATTCGCTGTAGACTGGCAGCAGCCGGGGGAGAAGGTCCAGGCGGCTGGAGTTGTCTTTTTCCTTGCTCAGCCACAGATAGGTGACCGGTCCGATGATGACCGGTTTGGCGCTGAAGCCGGCATCCCGTGCTTCCGCCAGTTGGGCCAGAAGGCGATCCGCATTCAGTGAGAAGGTGGTGTCGGCCGTGACCTCTGGAACGATGTAGTGATAATTCGTGTCGAACCATTTGGTCATTTCGCCGGCATGGACACCGTTGCATCCGCCGTCACTGGCGGAACGGCCCCGGGCAATCCGGAAATAGTTGTCCAACTCGCTCCCTGTCAGCCCCTTTACACGCTCGGGAATGTGGCCCAGGGTGAAACTCATGTCGAGCACTTGGTCATAGAAAGAGAAGTCGCCAACCGGCAGCAGATCCAGTGACGATTGGTGTTGCCAGTGACGCTTGCGCAAGTCCGCCCCGAGGTGAAGCAGCTCCGGTTCACCGGTCTCGCCCTTCCAGAAGGCTTCCTGTCCGAATTTCAGTTCCCGTTTTGCGCCGATTCGGGGAAAACCGAGGTTGTGTGTCTTTGCCATTGCCTGTCTCCTTGTATCGATGGCGATATCGTAGACAGCGCTTTTTATGACTAAAAATGGTAATTTCGCATAAATCGATTAGATTCTTTCATGGAGTAGGTATGTTGGACCGCCATCACCTGGCCATCATCCGGGAAATCGATCGCCAGGGTTCAATGACGGCCGCCGCCGATAAGCTGTTCGTGACCCAGTCGGCCCTGAGTCACACGATCAAGAAACTGGAGCAGCAACTGGGTACCCCGTTATGGATGCGTGAGGGGCGCAGTCTGCATTTCACCCAGGCTGGGTATTACCTGCTGTCAGTGGCGAATCGTCTGTTGCCGCAGCTGGAGCATGCCGAAGCGGTGATCGGGCAGATGGCTGATGGCCAGCGCGGTACGTTACGCATCGGTATGGAATGTCACCCCTGCTATCAGTGGCTGCTGAAGGTGGTTGCCCCCTATCTTGAGCGTTGGCGGCAGGTGGACGTTGATGTGAAACAGAAGTTTCAGTTTGGCGGGCTGGGCGCTCTGCTGGGTTATGACATCGACATGCTGGTCACGCCGGACCCCTTGCACAGGACGGGACTGGTATTTACGCCCGTGTATGACTACGAGCAGGTGCTGGTGGTCAGTCGCGAGCACCCCCTGGCCGGTCGTGAATGGGTGGAACCGGAGGATCTGGCGGATGAAATCCTGATTACCTACCCGGTGGAAACCGAGCGCCTGGATATATTCAACCTGTTCCTGCTGCCAGCTCGAATTCTGCCGCGTAAACACAAAACCATCGAGACGACCGATATCCTGCTGCAGATGGTGGCGGCGACCCGCGGCGTGGCCGCTTTGCCCCGCTGGTTGGTCGAGGAATACGCGCACCGGATGCCGCTGTTGCCTGTGCGGTTGGGACAGACGGGATTGCCCAAGCAGATTTTCCTGGGGGTCCGCCAGGCTGACGAGGACGTGGATTACCTGACCGACTTTCTGGCCATGGCCCGGTCTATCGATTGGTAGCCCATCCTCGGATATCGATGACGTCCAAATGCCACGAATGGCGTTCGCCACTCGCTTGGGGATATCTGATCATCGATTTCCTTCAGTTTAAGCAAGGAATTAACCAGATGGGGCAGCTGGTCCGCTTTTATGACTTGCTGTATCGGATGCATCACCCAGCATCTGAATTCTTGCCGGTGGTGCGTCGCCATCCTTGTTCTGTCCGAAATAAAGCATGGTTTGTGGCACGGGGATCTCTATGCCGGCCCGATCAAAGTGAATTTTAACCAGTCGGTTGTAGGCGCGGCCAACCGCCCACTGCATGCCGGGACTGGTTTTGATGACGACCCGGATATCCACAGAATTGTCGGCCAACGCCGAAACACCGGCAATTGTCACTGTGTCCAGCACCTCAGAACCGAATTCGCCGGCTCTCAACTCATCAAACGCGGCTTCAAGATACTTGATGGCTTCGTCGATATCTTCGCGATAAGCGATGCGGTACTCGCCAACGTGATTGCCGAACTCCCGGGTGAAGTTGGAAACGGCGCCCACCGAAGAAAACGGCACGATGTGGTATGTGCCGTAGAGATCCCTTAAAGCAACGGACCGGATGCCAACACGCTCAACGGTGCCGGAGTTCCCCCCTGCGCTGACGAAATCGCCAGTGTTCATGGCGTTTTCAAGCTGAATGAATATGCCGGTAATGACATCCTGAACAAGCTTTTGCGAACCGAAACCAATGGCCAGACCCAGCACCCCCGCACCAGCAATCAACGGCGCCACATCAATGCCCACTTCGGACAACACGATCATGACCGTGAAGACCAACGTGACGATGGCGAGCGCTGTGTGGAAAAGACCCATGAGTGTTTGCGAGCGGGCTGCTGCGGCAGGGCTTGCGCTTTCTTTTGGGGCAAGGCGAGTTTCAACAAAGCTCGCCAAAGCAATCCAGATCAACGCCGACGCCAACAGGATCAGAGCTATATGAATTAGCGTCACAACTACCCGGGTCCCGGTCGGTGTCGCATACCACGCCGCAAGGCTATAAAAATGCCAACTATCGAGAACCAGAATGACGACCAGTGTCAGAATCAGCGCCCGCGCAACTTTCAGAATGTTGGGTATGTACAGGTTGATGCGTGGCTGGAGATTTGGCAAACGGGTGTTGAGAGTCTCGGATAGACGAATTTCTTTGCCAATAAGCTGGGCCAGAACGACACCGAGCAGGGTGCCAAGACCGATGTATACCAATGTTTTAAAGGTGGCCGCTGCCACGTAGGGAAGGGCCGTTTCGGGCCGAAGGACTGTTACTCCAAAGACGCTCACCGCATAGAGCATGGCCAGAATGTGCCAAAGCTGTCCGAAAATTCTGAGCAGCAATCGGCCCAACCCATGCCTGCTTTCGCCCGCCAGAATCATCCGATCGTGGACGGACTTGCGGTTTTTCATGACGATTGAAACGGCATAGAACAATGCCACCAGCATCACCAGGGTGCCAACGGCGTTCCCAAGTGAGGGGGCCACATTGGCGTTGACGATGGGAACGGCTACCAGCATGCCATAACCAATCCAGTCTGCCAGATTGGCCAGAAACCGATGGGTATACTGCGCCTGAGTAGCATTCAGAGGCATGAGCCGTAGGTGTTCGTAGCGCGTTGAAAACAGCATGCGTAGCGCTACCTTGAAAAGCTCGACAATGAGAAAAGCATTCAGAAACAACAATAGCCGGGTTCCTGGAAGCGGCGACTGTGTCGTCAGTAGGTTGGCTACGAGACAGCCTCCAATGTAGGACAATGCAACGGTCATGGCGTCAACAATCGTGGCGATAAACACCGCTGTGATAGTTCGCAACATGGCCAGCTTGTCCGAACCCCGGGCCGCCTTGCGATCCAGTCTCATAAAGATCCTGGCGGCCGGTACGCGTAGTAGCAGAAGTAACAGGAACGCCGCCACGACAACGCCGATAAAGCGGGCGACGGTATTGATGACTTCGGACAGCTGGCGGTTGGTGAGCGTTGATGAAAACAGAGAGTCGAGGGCGCTCGTCAGTGTGCTGAACTGATCCCGCAGGTCAGTCATGACATGGGCTGTCGAAGTGGCGACGTGTCGGGCGAGAGAGGTATGCTCTGTTTTCGTGTCCGTGTTGGTCGCATGATCGCCTGCTCCGGACTGTCTCTCGGATGCAGATAACGTATTGGGCGCGGCATCGCCGGTTTCCTGCATGCTTCGAAGCTGGCGTATGAGAACCTGCCTGGACGCCTCGTTCTCCAAGACGTCGGCGAGGGCAGCGTAGTCCGGTTCGCCGCTGGCCTGCGGTTCAACGGTACCTGACGTTGCCGGTTGCGCACTTGTCGATAGTAAGCAGAGAATTATTGTGACAACGCCAATCAGGCGGATGCCCGTCCCTTTGATTCCAGACATGCGGCCTCCTGCGGGTGCCCGCAGTTTCACTTCCGACCTCGATAGAGTGATGACTGCCCGGGCGAATTTAAAGGAACGGTCAGTCTGCACAGAACGTCGTTAAGCATTCAATCCCCGCACTGTTGTAAGATAGATGTCGATCAAATGAAGATCGCGTTGTACTACATATTCGGATAGTTCGGACCACCACCGCCTTCCGGCGTGACCCAGGTGATGTTCTGGGCCGGGTCCTTGATGTCGCAGGTCTTACAGTGGACACAGTTCTGGGCATTGATCTGGAACTTCTTGCCACTGCCGTCGTCCGCTTCCACCACCTCGTACACGCCCGCCGGGCAGTAACGCTGCGCCGGTTCATTGAACTTCGGCAGGTTTTCCTGGATCGAGATCTCCGGGTTGCTCAGCTTCAGGTGAATTGGCTGATCTTCCTGCACAGCCAGCTGTTCGAGAAAGCTCGGCGAAGCTGGTGATTTCCTCATCCTCGACGTTTCGCGAGTTTTCATCACCTTGCGGAATGCGCAGAGTCCGCCAGGACAAGTTTGCGGCGTTGTCCTGTATGGTTTTCCAGTCTGGACAGCTGATAGGACACAGGACATAGTGTGTTGCCGGGCACAGGGCCGGTGGCAACAGGCTCTGACCGAAGGCACCTCAAAATAACAACGGACACAATCGGCTTCGCGCAATGACTGCAGTAACCCATTCCGTATTGGTCGTGGATGACGATGAAGACATCTGCGAATTGCTACAGACCTTTCTCGGGCAGGCCGGCTACCACGTGCGGACCGCTTCCGATGGCGAGGCCATGCGGGCCGCCATGGATGACTGTCTGCCGGATGTGCTGATCCTGGACATCATGTTGCCTGGCGACGATGGCTTTACTCTGTGTCGGTGGGTGCGGGATCATTTCGCCCTGCCCATCATCATGCTGACCGCCAGTTCCGACGAAACCGACAAGGTGATCGGTCTTGAGTTGGGGGCGGACGACTACATCGCCAAACCCTTCAGCGCCCGGGAACTCCAGGCCCGGATCAAGGCGCTGTTGCGGCGTTCCCAGTTGAGCCAGCAGGGGTTCCGGCGCTACGTCCGGTTCGCCCAGTGGCGGCTGGATTGCCAGACCCACGAGCTGAATGACCAGGGCGGGCAGCGCATCAGCCTGTCCGGGGCGGATTTCGCGTTGCTCAAGCTGTTCGTGGATCACGCCAACAGCATCCTCGATCGCGATACCATCGCCGGCGTCACCCGCGGGCGGGAAGCCGATCCGCTGGACCGGGTGGTGGACGTGGCCGTGTCGCGGCTTCGACACCGGTTGGGGGACAAGGGTCGCCAGCCCAAGCTGATCCGCACGGTGCGCGGCGCGGGCTACATGCTCACGGCCACCGTCAGCTACGAGAATGAATAAAGTCCGGGCCCTGTTCCAACGCATCCGGCCCCAGTCCCTGCTGACGCGGATGCTCCTGTTGACCCTGGTCGCCGTGGTGCTGGCCCAGGGGATCTCCACGGCGTTCTGGTACACCACCTTCCGCGCCCAGGAAACCGCCGGGCTGATCAACAGCAGTCGCAACCTGGCCTATTCGGCGGCGGCGACGGTCCGCTTTTTCAAGTCGTTGCCACTGGAATACCGGCATATCGTGCTGGAGCAGTTGCGCAACATGGGCGGTACGCGCTTTTTCGTGTCCCTGAACGAGCGGGAAATCGCCCTCAAGCCGTTGCCGGATACGTCCCGCAAGGCGGATGTGGTGGATGCGGTGTCCGAGGTTCTGCGTGAACGCATCGGCGGCGCGCTGCCCATCCGGGTGGAATTCGTGGCACCGGAGGATTTGCGCATCCTCAACAGCCAGATGAAGCTCACCGACCTGCCGCCCTCCTGGGCCAATTACGCGCTCAACCTCGATCCGATCAACCCGCCGGTGCTGGTGACGCAGATCGAGATTGCCCCCGACGAGTGGCTGTACCTGGCAACGCCGTTGCCAGCGCCGTATGTGTCGCTGGAGGACGAAAGCGGCCTGCCTAAACAGCAGATCTTCTTCATTGGCCTGCTGACCATTTTTCTGCTGACCTTCATCGCTTTGCTGGTGCGCTGGCAGGCCCGGCCGCTGCGCCGGCTGGCCCGGGCCGCCCGGGAAATGCCGTTCGATGACGATCGCCCGCCGCTGGCGGAGCGGGGCAGTAGTGAGGTGGTCGCCGTCACACGGGCCTTCAACACCCTGCGGGACCGGATCCAGCGCTACCTGAAGGATCGTGAGCAGCTGTTTACCTCCGTTTCCCACGATCTGAAAACGCCGATCACCCGCCTGCGCCTGCGCAGCGAACTGCTTGACGACGACATGCTGCGTTCCAAGTTCGAGAAGGATCTCCAGGAGCTGGATCTGCTGGTCAAAAGCGCGCTGCAGTCGGTCAAGGACAACGACATCTATGAAAATATGGAGTCGGTGGACGTTCACGGTCTGATCGACCAGGTCACTGAGCCGGCCGCCCGCACGCCCGGCAAGGTCTCTCTGGAAGGGCGGGCCCGGCGGCCCTATCGTTGCAAGCCGTTGGCGCTTCGACGATGCATCGGGAACCTTTTCGATAATGCGCTAAAATACGGGGAACGGGTCACGATCCGTATCGAGGATTCCCCCACGACCTTGACCCTGCATTTCGAGGACGAGGGGCCGGGGCTGCCGCCGGACCAGCTCAAGAAGATCTTCGAGCCCTATTACCGGGCGTCACCCAGCGCGCCGGGAGAAGGGCTTGGCCTGGGCATTGCCCGGGCGATCGCCCACGCCCATGGGGGGGATGTTGAAGCCTCCAACCGGGAGCAGCGTGGGTTGCGGTTGACGCTGATCCTGCCGCGGAATCCGGATTAATCCTCTGGCCTGTCTGGGGCCAAGCCTTGTGGTTGCTGCGTTTCAGGTCAATGTATCGACCCGGTTACATTGACCTTGCACTTTGATACGTCAGGCTTTTGCCCCTTGCCATAGACTCGAATGACGTTGTCGAGCGCTGACAGCGAAAAAATGACATTCACAACAACAACAAGGTGCCAACCTATGAAACCGATCAGGCATTTACTGGCCGCTATCGGCCTGAGTTTTGTGCTTTCCCCGGCGCACGCCGGCCAGGTTGAGGTGCTCCACTGGTGGACTTCCGGTGGTGAGGCCAAGGCCATGGGCGTCCTCAAGGAAATGATGGAAGAGCAGGGCCACACCTGGAAAGACTTCGCCGTTGCCGGTGGTGGTGGTGAAGCCGCCATGACCGTCCTCAAGACTCGCGCGGTATCCGGCAATCCCCCGGCCGCGGCTCAGATCAAGGGCCACGACATCCAGGAGTGGGCCAAGCTGGGCTTCCTGACCAATCTCGATGACGTGGCCAAGGAAGAGAAATGGGATCAGGTCCTGCCGCCGATCGTTTCCGACATCATGAAGTACGAGGGCCATTACGTCGCCGTTCCGGTCAACGTCCATCGGGTCAACTGGCTGTGGGTCAACCCCGACGTGTTCAAGAAAGTCGGCGTTGAAGTCCCGCACACCTGGGACGAATTCTTTGAGGTCGCTGACAAGATCAAGGCTGCCGGCATTATCCCGCTGGCCCACGGTGGCCAGGCCTGGCAGGATGCGACTGTCTTTGAAGCCGTCGCCCTGGCGGTTCTGGGGCCCAAGGACTACACCGCGGCTTTCGTCAATCACGACATGGACGTGCTGTCCGGCCCGAAAATGGTCGAGGCGCTGACCAAGTTCCACAAGATCCGCGACTACATCGATCCGAACGCGGTTGGTCGTGACTGGAACGTGGCCACCAAGATGGTCATCAACGGCGATGCCGCCATGCAGATCATGGGCGACTGGGCCAAGGGCGAGTTCACGGCGGCCGACAAGGTGGCTGGCAAGGACTACCTCTGTGTACCGGCTCCGGGCAGCGAGGACGCCTTCACGTTCAACATCGACTCACTGGCCATGTTCAAGTTGAACAACGAGGCCAATGAAAAAGCCCAGATGGATCTGGCGCGCACCATCCTGCGTCCGAAGTTCCAGACCATCTTCAACAAGGCCAAGGGTTCCATCCCGGTACGGACCGATGTCGACATGGCCAGCTTTGACGATTGTGCCAAGGCATCCATGAAGGCTTTCAAGTCCACCGCCGATACCGGCGGCCTGGTCCCGAGCATGGCTCACGGCATGGCGACCACCAGTGCCATCCAGGGCCAGATCTTCGATGTGATCACGAACTTCTTCAACACCAAGGATGCGGATCCGGAAGCCACCGCCAAGCAGCTGGCTTCTGCCGTCCAGTCCGCTCTCTGATCTAACCTGCAAGACCGGATGGGGCGCTGGCCAGCGCCTCATCCGCTGACCGATAACGGTTGAGGAGTTCTCACCATGGCTCACTCTGGTGTGGTGTCGGAAACGGCATCCCAGCCCGCCCGTGGCCGACTGACCCAGCGTTTACAACAATGGTTGCCCAAACTGGCGCTCGCGCCGACGGCTGCCATGGCGCTGGTCGGTATCTACGGGTTTATGTTCTGGACCGGTGTCCTGTCTTTCACCGGCTCCACCTTCCTGCCCAGCTACGAATTCGTGGGCTTCGAGCAATACGCGCACCTGTTCAGCAATGCCCGCTGGGCAACCGCGTGTGCGAACCTGGCCATCTTCGGCCTGCTGTTCATTTTCTGCTGCCTGGTTATTGGCTGCTTTCTGGCGATCCTGCTGGATCAGCGCATCCGCAACGAGGGTGTGATCCGCACGATCTACCTTTATCCACTGGCCCTGTCCATGATCGTGACCGGGACGGTGTGGCAATGGATTCTCAATCCCAGTCTGGGGCTGGAGAAGCTCATGCACGACTGGGGATGGACCAGCTTCAAGTTTGACTGGCTGACCAACCCGGACATGGTGATCTACACTATCGTCATCGCCGCCGTCTGGCAGGCGTCCGGCTTCGTCATGGCATTGTTCCTGGCGGGCCTGCGGGGCATTGATCCGGCCATCATCAACGCCGCCCGCGTCGACGGTGCGAGCCTGCCGCGGATCTACCTGCGTATCGTGCTACCGGCCATGCGTCCGGTGTTCTTCAGCTCGGTGATGGTGCTGGCGCATATCGCCATCAAGAGCTTCGACCTGGTCATGGCGATGACATCCGGTGGACCGGGTTACGCCTCCGACCTGCCAGCCATGTTCATGTACTCGTTTACGTTCACTCGCGGCCAGATGGGCCTGGGTGCCGCCAGTTCCATCATGATGCTGGCCATGCTGCTGGCGCTTCTGGTGCCCTACCTGTATTCGGAACTGAGGGGACAACGCAATGGCTAGTCAGATCGAGAAAAAACTCACCCCCAGCCGGATCCTGATCTATGCCACTCTGCTGCTGGCGTGTGTGGCCTACCTGATTCCGGTGTTCATCATGATCATCACCAGTTTCAAGACCACGGGTGATATCCGCTCGGGCAACCTGATCAGTTTCCCGGAAGTCTGGTCGTTTGAAGCCTGGGCCAAGGCCTGGTCCACGGCCTGCACCGGGGTCCAGTGCAACGGCGTCAGCGGGTTCTTCTGGAACTCCATCAAGATGGCCGTTCCGGCGGTGCTGATTTCCACTGCGCTGGGCGCGATCAACGGCTATGTGCTGTCCAAGTGGCGCTTCCGCGGGTCGGACATCTTCTTCAGCCTGCTGCTGTTCGGCTGCTTCCTGCCGTTCCAGGTGATCCTGCTGCCGATGGCGGCGACCCTGGGCAAGATGGGCCTGGCCAACACGACCACCGGCCTGGTGATTGTCCATGTGGTCTATGGCGTGGCCTTTACCACGCTGTTCTTCCGCAACTTCTATGTGGGCGTGCCAGACGCGCTGATCAAGGCAGCTCGCCTGGATGGCGCGGGATTCGTCACGATCTTCGTGCGTATCCTGCTGCCCATGTCGGTGCCGATCATCATGGTGTGCTTCATCTGGCAGTTCACCCAGATCTGGAACGACTTCCTGTTCGGGGTGGTGTTCGCCAGCGGTGACAGCCAGCCGATCACCGTCGGCCTGAACAATCTCGTGAATACCAGTACCGGTGTGAAGGAATACAACGTCGATATGGCCGCCGCCATGATCGCCGCCCTGCCAACACTGGTCGTCTATGTCCTGGCAGGGAAGTATTTCATTCGCGGACTGACGTCCGGCGCTGTAAAAGGTTAGAGGTCTGACAATGGCACAATTACAACTCAAGGGTATCCGCAAGACCTACGGCAATGCCGTCCAGGAAACGCTCAAGGGCATCGACATCAACATCGAGTCCGGTGAGTTTCTGATCCTCGTAGGGCCCTCCGGCTGCGGCAAGTCCACGCTGATGAACAGTATTGCCGGCCTGGAAACCGTCACCGAGGGCAGCATACTGATCGACGGGCGCGATGTGACGAACGCCGAACCCAAGGATCGCGACATCGCGATGGTGTTCCAGTCCTACGCGCTGTATCCGACGATGACGGTGCGCGAAAACATCGCGTTCGGCCTGAAGATCCGGCGCATGCCCAAGGAAGAGATCGACGCGGAAGTCGAGCGTGTGGCCAAGCTGCTGCAGATCGAGCCACTGCTTGACCGCAAACCCTCGCAACTGTCCGGTGGCCAGCAGCAACGGGTGGCCATGGGCCGCGCGCTGGCGCGTCGTCCCAAGCTCTACCTGTTCGACGAGCCGCTGTCCAACCTGGACGCCAAACTGCGAGTGGAAATGCGCACGGAAATCAAGCGTTTGCACCGGCGCCTGGGGACCACCATCGTCTACGTGACCCACGACCAGATCGAGGCCATGACGCTTGCGGACCGAATCGCCGTGATCAAGGACGGTGAGCTGCTGCAGTTGGGCTCTCCCAAGGAAATCTATGAACGTCCGTCCTGTCGTTATGTGGCCAGCTTCATCGGTTCACCGGCCATGAGCTTCATCCCGCTGACGGTGGAGAGCGACGGCGGCAACTTGCGCGCCAGCCTGCGCAGTGCTGATGGCGAGCAGATCTACGTGCCGCTGCCGGAGACATTGGCCGCCTACGAAGGCAAGGAAATCCATCTGGGTATCCGCCCGGAGCACATTACCCAGCCGCTGGCGCACAAAGCCGGGCAGGAGGCGACGTCTTCCGGCAAATTCCGGATCGAGGTCACCGAGCCGACCGGTCCGGACGTGATGGCCCTGATCAAGATCAACGACACCGAAGTGCACTGTCGACTGGATCCGGACCATACCGTGGATCCCGGTGAACCGGCCGAACTGATGATCGATCTCAGCCGTGCGGTCTACTTTGAGGCCGGCAAGGAAGCGCGCATCGACATCTGATCCAGCCCTTGCCCCGGCCGGCTTTTCCTCGTGGCGGCCGGGGCCCTTTCCCCCGAATTCGTCGTTTTCCGTCCGGTCTGACTATTTTTTATCCATGCCAGGTTGGTGTAGGGTAAAAGACCGGTACCCAAAAAAGAGAACGAGGGATGTCTGATCAAGTCAGTGGTTCCTACGATCCGGACAAGGGGTATGTAGCCTTGCTCGGTTGGAGTCTGAACGCGGTGGAAGCCGCCGATCAATTCAACCGCCGCTATGTGGTCGTGGCGCCGGAATGGGCCGAGAGTTACTGTCAGGAGCACAGTATTCCGTACGTGCCCTGGAATTTTGAACGGTTGAACGACCGCTCCATGGAAATTGCGCAGACGCTGAAGGATATGGGCGTCAATGTGGCGATACCGCTGTTTGAAGAAACCGTGGAATGGGCCGGCGCGATCAACGCTGTACTGCTGGAAAATCCCCGCCTGTTTGGTCAGGCCATGTTGTTGCGCGATAAGGCGCTGATGAAACGGCGTGCCCAGCTCGGGGGTATCCGGGTGGGCATTTTCGAGGAGGCGCACGACCGTGAGGATGTCATCCGCTTCCTGAAACGGGTCAACCAGACGCTGCTCAAACTCGACGGCGACCCCAACGACCCGATTCACCTCAAGGCCTTCGACAAGGCCGGTTGCCTCGGCCACCGGGTGATCCGCACGCCGGACGAAGTCGATACCATTCCCGAGGAAGAATTCCCGGTGCTGATGGAATCCCATCTGGACGGCTGGGAGTTTGCGGTGGAGGCCTGGATTCATAACGGCAAGATCCGTTTCCTTAACATTTCCGAGTACGTCACCCTGGGCTACTCGGTCTTCGTACCGGCCTCGCCGGAGCTGGAAAAATACCGGCCACAGATTACCGAGCAGATCGAGAAGCTGATCAAGACGTTCGATATCGATTTCGGTTTCGTTCACCCGGAATATTTCGTCACCAACGACGGCGAGATGTATTTCGGCGAGGTGGCGTATCGCCCACCGGGCTTCAAGGTGTTCGAGCTACTCGAACGGGTGTACGGGTTCAACGCCTACCAGGGCATGATCCTGGCGTTCGATCCCAAGACCACCGAAGAGGAGATCACCTCGTTCTTCCCGAAAGAGGTGGTGGATGCCAAGTGCTATGCCGGTTGTTTCGGGGTCTATCCGCGACTGCGGGTGGTCAGCCGCCTGGAAATTCCGGAGGAAACCGAGGATCACCCGTACTACGAGTCCAACGACCTGGCGCCGCCGATGCAGGATACGGTGACCAAGCGTACGGCCTTCGGCACACACTGGGGGCTTCTGTACTTCAAGGGTGACGACCCCCACAAGATGCGCGACCTCCTGAAACATCAGGAAGAGTTGGACTTTTACGTGTAGTCTGTCGACTTTTCCCGATCGCGAGGACGTCGAGTGGACAACCACATCAGCCCGCAGGCGGCCCCCGGAAAACTCGAGGGGCTGCTGGCCAAACTGGACGAAGCTACCAATCAGCTGGCCGGGACCCGGGCGTTTGCCAAGCCCGGCAAGGTGCCCGTCGTCTTTGATCTGGTGCGACGCGTCCTGTTGCAGCCGGGTGGTTGTGCGGCGGTTGAGGAGCGGGCTCAGGCGCTGGAAGAAGCCGGCGTTTTCGAGGGGACCGACTGGGCCCATCCCCATATTCTCGTGCCTTCCCTGACACCGCAATCGCTCAAGAGTCCTGTCGCCGACACCCTGGCGGTGGAGGCTTTGAGTGAATTGCGGCTATTGGCGGTGGCCATGGGCCGCTATCGGCATCCGCAGGTTTCCTCCGAGCAGGCGCATCACTTCCTGGCTCAGGTCCTGGCCATGAACCTCGCCCTGCTGTTCGGCGCGCCCGGAGAAGCAGAGCGGGAACAGCAGGGGCGCCTGGCCGGGTTGTCCCGGGCATTGGTGCGCCATCTGGCCGATCGCATCGGTTACGAACACGTGATCGATCAGCTGATTGCCGAGATCTGGCGAATCATTGAGCAGCGCCCGATTCTTACCGGTCCCGTCAAGCAGATGATCACCCAGATTGCGATCTGCAACAGCAACCCGGACATCGATCTGGGCGCCAGTGGTCAGGGCGCGCATCGGTTGGTCAGTAGCCTGTTCGGGCCGACCGAAGCCTGCCGTGAAGATCCCGGACTATCCGTCTACGAGGAACGACTGGCCGCCATGGACCAGCGGCGCCTGCAGGCGGAGGCCATGGGCTGTGCCCGGGCCATGCACGACACCGGTCTGGTGTCCGCCTACCATGCGGTGCTGGTGCGTTTTCTCCTGGACCAGGGCGACCAGTTGCTGTCCGAGGCGCTGGGTCTGTCCAGTACCGGTCGGGACTGTCTGCTGTGCTATCGCGAGCTGGTGCATGCGTTGATCCAGGAAAGTGTTCATCCGGAGACGTCGCAGACCGTCTATGGCCTCGCGTTGATGCTGGAGCGCGGCATTCTCTACAACCCGGCGATGGGACCGGCACTGTGGCGGCAGGTCAATCTGCCGTTATCGCGTACCACGCGGGAACAGTTGGCGCTGGTTTTCGGGGAGTCGGCATCACCGCGTGCCCGGCTCCTTGAGGGCGTCATTTGTGTGCTGGGGCAGCCGTTAGGTGTGGGGCAGGGGAACAACCCGACCTGCCAGTCGGCGCGGGCGATTTCCATGTGGTCGTACAGCGATCCGGATTACCTGTTGCAGTTGTTGGTATGGGCCGCCCGGGATGATGAAATCATCATGCATTTCGAAGGCAAGCCGGTTTCTTCCGTCGCCAGCGCGGGCGGCGTTGCCAAGGAATTGCACCTGGACCTGGATGCGGTCTCGCTGATCCTCGTGCCTCACCTGGACCGGATCTATGGCGAAATGGGCCGGCTGTGCGATGATCGTGACGGCGACCCGCACCGCTGGATCAACCCCGAATTCCACGGGTGGTGGTGCGGCCGGGGTTTCCGCATCAATGTGGACGTGGCGACGGGGCATTTGCACGACGAAGACACCTTTCTACGCCATTTCTACGCCAGCTATCATCCTTACTACAACGGCAACCAACCGTTGATTCACCCGCAGCCGGCGGGCATCGCCGTGACTGACAGCGCCGCCCGATTCATTGGCTGGCACGCCATCTCGATCCTGCGGGTCGGGCTGGACCCCGAGGACGTGATGCGGGTGTATTTCTTCAACCCCAATAACGACAGTGCCCAGGACTGGGGAGACGGCATCAAGGTCAGCATCTCCGGGCACGATGAGCGCCACGGCGAGTCCTCGTTGCCGTTCGGCGAGTTTGCCTCGCGGCTCTACATCTTCCACTACGATCCGCTGGAGCATGGGGCGCTGGCCAATGTGCGGCCGGAAGAACTGCAGGATGTCATGGACCGGGTCCATCGCAGTTGGGGAGCGGATCGCCTGCCCGCAGCGGAACTGCAGGCAGGGCAGGGTGTGGATGCGCCGGATGGTGGCGATTAGCGCAGTTTGGTTTCCCGCAGCTTCTTGACGAATTCGGGCGCTTCGAAGGATTCCGCCCGGGCCACATCCCAGTATTTTGCGAAGATCGGGATATCGATGTGGCCGTCAATCAGCGCGCCTAGTTCCAGGAATCGGAACAGATCCATGTAAGGCTGTACTTCGTTTTCATCCACTCGCCGGATGATATGCTCCGGCCCGAGTTCCCGGGGATGGCGAAGGCCGGCGGCGCCCAGAAGGTTTGTCAGTGCGTCCATGGTGTTGCGGTGGAAGTTGTAAACCCGCTCGCTCTTGTCGGCCACGTCCAGCTTCTGGCTGCGTTTGGGATCCTGGGTGGCAACGCCGCTGGGGCAGCGCCCGGTGTGGCAGTTTTGGGACTGGATGCAGCCCAGCGAGAACATGAAGCCCCGGGCCGCGTTGCACCAGTCGGCGCCCAGCGCCAGGGTGCGGGCAATGTTGAAGGCGGACGTAATCTTGCCGGCCGCTCCCACGGCGATGTCTTCGCGCAAATTCGCGCCCACCAGTGTGTTGTGCACCAGCAACAGCGCTTCCGTCATGGGCATGCCCAGGCGGTTCGTGAATTCCAGGGGCGCGGCGCCGGTGCCGCCTTCTCCGCCGTCGACCACGATGAAATCCGGTTTCTTGCCGGTCTGCAGCATGGCTTTGACCAACCCGAACCATTCCCAGGGATGACCGATTGCCAGCTTGAAGCCGACCGGTTTGCCGCCGGAGATCTCCCGCAGATGCTCGATGAAATCCATCAGTTCCAGCGGCGTGCGGAACGCGCTGTGGCTGGCCGGTGATTCCACATCCTCCCAGGGATCCACACCGCGTGCCTCCGCGATCTCCGGCGTGACCTTGGGCCCCGGCAGGATGCCGCCGTGGCCGGGCTTGGCTCCCTGCGACAGCTTGATTTCAATCATGCGCACCTGATCGCGGGTGGCGTTGCGCACGAACAGCTCCTCGTTGAAAGAGCCGTCCTTGTTGCGGCAGCCGAAATAACCGGAACCGATTTCCCAGACCAGATCGCCGCCGTATTCCCGGTGGTAGCGCGAGATCGAGCCTTCCCCGGTGTCGTGGTAGAAGTTGCCTTTCTTGGCACCCTTGTTGAGCGCCAGGATCGCGTTGGCCGAGAGCGAGCCGAAGCTCATCGCAGAGATGTTGAAGATGCTGACGCTGTAGGGCTGCTTGCAGTGTTTGCCCACCACCACACGGAAGTCGCTGTCCTGGTGGTCCACTGGCGCGATGGAGTGGTTGATCCACTCATAGCCCTCGGCATACATGTCATGCATGGAGCCGAACGGTCGCTTGTCCAGGACGTTCTTGGCCCGCTGGTAGACGATGGCTCGCTGTTCCCGGGAGAAGGGCGTTTCTTCGGTGTCACGCTGGATGAAGTACTGGCGGATTTCCGGGCCGATGGATTCCAGGAAGTAGCGGATGTGCGCGAGGATCGGGTAGAGCCGGCTGACCGTGTGCCGTTTCTGCAGGATGTCGTAGGTTCCCAGCACCACCAGCACCCCAAGCAGGATCGGCAGGATCAGGGTCGACGGATAGAACCAGGCCAGCACAAGTGTGGCCACAAAACCTGCCAGGGCAATGTAGTACGCCAGGTAGCGCGCGGGAAAGAAGGATGACGACTTGGACATGCGCGAGCAGACTCCCGTTTGACAGCAAAAGAGGCATGATAGGGGCAGCAGCGCCGACAGGTCGAGCCGCATGCCCCCGGGCGGATGACTTGTGATGCCTTCTATTGCAGCACAGCGGGGTCAGGCTGTCAGGCGCAGATGGCGGTCGGCCAGGCTCTCGACATCGCTTTCGTCATGACTGACCAGCACGATGGCGGTGCCCTGGTCGCGCTGGTCGCGGATGAGTTGACGCAGGGTCTGGCGGGTGTCCGGATCCAGTCCGGTGAAGGGTTCGTCCAGCAACAGCAGGGGTGTCCTGCGCAGCAGTGCCCGTGCTACGGCCACGCGCTGGCGCTGGCCGCCCGAGAGTTCCGTAGGGACGCGGCGTGCCAGCCCGTCCAGACCGACCTTGTCCAGCATGGCGTCGATGGCGGCCTTGTCCTCCCGGGACAATTTCAGACCCGGATGAATGCCCAGGCCGAGATTGTCGTGCACGCTCAGGTGATCGAACAGGTTGTCTTCCTGGAACACGGAGGTGACCGGTCGGTCCCAGGGCGGCAGGGACTGGATGTCCTGCGCCTGCCAGCGCAGGCTGCCGGATTCGGCGCTCAGGAAGCCGGCGATCAGGTTGAGCAGGGTGCTCTTGCCGCACCCGCTGGGACCGGTCACGGCCAGGCACTGTCCCGGCGCCACATTGCCACTGAAGGTCAGCGGCCAGTCGGTGTCCGGATAACGGAAACTCAGATCCTGGAACTCAAGCATGGACACGCGCTCCGGTGGTGAGACGGTTCGACGCCCGCAGGTGTCGGCGACGATCTCCCCAGTGATTGAGAATGTAGAAGACGACGAACAGCAGGATCAGCATCACGAACGCGGTACCGGACGCTGCTTCGATCCGATAGGCCGACAGTTGCTGGAACAGCAGCAGCGGCAGCGTGGGTGCGGACGGACTGCCGAACAGCGCGATGACGCTGAAGTCGCCCAGCGACAGGCCGGCGGCGTAGGCTGCGGCCAGCAGCAGGGGGCGCCGGAGTAGCGGCAACAGGAGAAACCGCAGTCGATAGCTGCCGCGCAGGTTCAACTGGTCGGCGACCCGCAGGCTGTTTGGCGGCAATGTGGCAAACGGGCCGCGCAACACCTGCAGCACGAAGGGGAGGGCCATCAGTGCGTTGATCATCGCCACCAGCGCCAGGCCCTGGTGGGTCTGGCCCAATTGGGGGCGCAACAGGATAAACAGGCCGGTGCCCAGCACCAGGGCCGGCACCAGCAGCGTCAGGTGGCCGCTGGATTCCAGCAGGCGGGCCATCAGGCGGCGTCCGCTCTGGCGCGCCGACTGGCTGGCGGCCAGGATGGCCAAACCGCAGGTGCAGGACAGGAACGCGGCGATCGTGGCCACGCTCAGGCTCCGGGCCAGGCTCCACCAAAGTTGGCCCTGACCAGCTTCACCCAGCAGTCCGGGCAGCCCGCGGACCACGACCGCCAGCAACGGCAGGGCCAGGAAAGCCAGGAACAGCTGCAGCAGGATGCGATCCCGGGGGCGGGCGTCCCGGCGCCGTGTGCCGGACTGTTCATGGCTTCCGGGAACCAGGCTGCGGGTCGATCCCTGCCGGGAGGCCACCAGCCAGAGAGCGCCACAAATCAGCAACTGCACCATCGCCAGCAGGGCGGCGCGGGCAAAGTCGAATTCATAGCGCAGTGATTGATAGATGGCGACTTCGATCGTGGTGGCCCGTGGGCCGCCACCCAGTGTCATCACGATCGCAAAGCTGGTGAAACAGAGGATGAAAATGAATACCGCCAGTCCCGGCAGGACCCGGCGCAGGGCCGGCCACTCCAGGTTGCGCCACAGCGGGCCGCTGGTCAGGCCCAGTTGAGCCGCCATCCGCCACTGGTTGGCGGGGATGCGCTCGAGTCCCTGCAGCAGGATGCGGGCGGCCAGTGGCGCGTTGAAAAAGACGTGGGCAAGCAGGATGCCCTGCAGCCCGTAGAGGTTCCAACGGAAAGGCAGGCCCAGCCAGCCCAGCGCCGTATTGAGCCAGCCGGAGCGGCCGTACACCGCCACCAGGGCAAACGCCGCGACGATGGTGGGCAACACAAGACTGAGCTCCGTCAGCCGCAGCAGCAGGGCGCGACCGGCGAACCGCGGATGGCGGTGCAGCGCCCGGGCCACCGGAATGGCCAGCAGCAGGCTGAGTCCGGTAGACAGGGTGGCCTGGTACACGCTGAACCAGATCACCTGACGCAGGTAGGCGCTTTGCCAGAGATCGCTGACGGCCTGCCATTGCCACTCCGCCAGCAGGCCGGAAAAACCGGCCGCCACGATGCCGACCAGCAGCAGTGCCACCGCCCGGCCGGGCCAGGCTCGCCAGCGCGGATGGCTGAATGGGGGCGTCACTGTGCGGTCGCGTTGAGCCACTCGTCAATCCAGGCCTTGCGATGGTCGGCGACGGTTTGCGGATCGAAATACAGGGTTCGGGCGGGTTCGATCAGCCGATTGAACACATCGGGCAGCTCGTCGCCCAGGTCCGTCGCCGGATACATCACGTTCTTCAGGGGAATTTCCCGCTGGAAAGCGGGGGTCAGCATGAACGCCAGGAACTGCCGGGCCAATTCGGGATGAGGGCTATTCCGCAGGCGGGCTGCCACCTCCACTTGCAGGTAGTGGCCTTCATCGAAGGCAGCGGCCTGATAGCGATCGGTCTTGTCCACTGCCATGTGATAGGCCGGGGAGGTGCTGTAAGACAGCACCATGGGCGCTTCGCCGTTCATGAACAGCGAGAAGTAAGCATCGCTCCAGCCTTTGGTGACGGTCAGGATGTGCTTTTGCAGCGCCTGCCATTTAGCCGGGGCCTGATCACCGTAGACCTTGCGCATCCACAGCAGGAGGCCCAGCCCGGGTGTGCTGGTGCGCGGGTCCTCGATGATGATTTTCAGATCGTCCGGGGTGTTGATCAGCCCGTCCAGACTGGTGGGGGGATCCGAAAGCTGCTGGGTGTCGTAAACAAACGCGAAATAACCCCAGTCGTAAGGCACGAAGGTGTCGTCCTGCCATTCAATAGGCAGGTTGAGCGACGACGTGTCGATGTCGTGTGGGGCCAGCAGGCCGGTTTTGCGGGCGTCGGCCATGATGCTGGCGTCCAGCCCCAATACCACGTCGGCCGGGCTGGATTCACCTTCCAGGCGCAACCGGTGAAGGATGGCCACGCTGCTGTCCAGTGCCACGAAATTGAGGGTGCAGTTGCACTGCGCTTCGAATGCCTGCTTGACGGCTGGTCCCGGGCCCCACTCTGAGACGAAGGACGGGTAGGTGTAGACCGTCAGCGTTGGGCCAGCCCAGGCCAGACTGGCGGAAAGCGTGAACAGAATCAGGAGGAAAAGGCGTGCCATTGTGGTCGATTCCCGTCGTCGTGTAGGCATTCCGGGGGACCACAGACCGCAGGCAGAGTCTTCACTCAATCCCTTCGCCGGCATGATCCGGAGCAGGTTCCGCGGGTCTGATCTCAGCCTGTCGATACGGTCGCAGGCACCCCGTTGAGAAAACCCTATTTTAACAGACTTACCGGGGTCTGGGCAGCGCCCCTTGGCACGATAGATGTGCAGAATCGTTTTTTCTCAGTCCTTAGACCTGTAAGTAAATAAAGGGCGGCCAATCGCCGTTCGGGGTGGCTGAAATGCCGCTGTTCGTGGCCCGGAGCGACCTGGAAACAGTGTGGGTGACGGGCAACGATTACGATCTCTATATGCCGGTAGCCTGTTGTTTAAAGGCGCCGAAAAAAAATTTCCGGGAAGAGCCGCAATATCTGGGCTACGGTTAGAAAAGTGGGTTCCATCCGGAAATCGCTTTTGATATTTCGAGCTCAAATGAATAGACTTAACGGTCTGTAATCTTGAGTCCGAAATGGACCCAACAATCCGTTCGAGGAGACTTGACGTGAGCGAAGTCCTTAAAGACGAGTACTCCACCGACTATCAGGCGGGTCAGGATAACATCACCCCACTGGGGCTTGACCTGCACAAGACGGTGTTTTTCGTTACGGCAGCATTGATCATCTTTTTCGTGGTGGGAACCCTGATTTTCCCGGATGTCTCGAATTCGCTGCTCAGTGGTGCCAAGGCCGGGGCCATCAATCATTTTGACTGGCTGTTCCTGATCAGCGGCAACATCTTCGTGATTTTCTGCCTGGCACTCATCGTGCTGCCGGTCGGCAATATCCGCATTGGCGGTACCGACGCGGTTCCGGAATTCTCCACCATGTCCTGGTTCGCGATGCTGTTCGCTGCTGGCATGGGTATTGGTCTGATGTTCTGGGGTGTTGCCGAGCCGGTCGCCTATTACACCGACTGGTACGGCACGCCGCTCAATGTGGCCCCGAATACGCCGGAAGGTGCGAGCCTCGCCATGGGGGCGACCATGTACCACTGGGGTCTGCATCCCTGGGCAATCTACGCCATTGTTGCGCTGTCCCTGTCCTTCTTCGCCTTCAACAAGGGCATGCCGCTGACCCTGCGTTCGGCTTTCTTCCCGATCTTTGGTGATCGCGTCTGGGGCTGGATCGGTGACGTCATCGACATCCTCGCGGTGCTGGCGACCATCTTCGGTCTGGCCACATCCCTGGGTCTGGGCGCGCAACAGGCAGCCTCCGGTCTCCACTACCTGTTCGGTATCGACAGCGGCATCAGCACCCAGATCGCCATCATCTTCGGCATCACCTGCGTGGCGTTGATCTCGGTGATTCGTGGTCTGGATGGCGGCGTCAAGCTGCTCAGTAATATCAATATGGGGCTGGCGGCGGCACTGCTGCTGTTCGTGATCTTCGCCGGTCACACCCTGGGTGTGTTCGAAGCGTTCTGGACCACCACGTCCGCTTACGTCGGTAATATCCTGCCGCTGAGTAACCCCTTCGGTCGTGAAGACGAGACCTGGTTCCACGGCTGGACCGTCTTCTACTGGGCCTGGTGGATTTCCTGGTCACCGTTCGTCGGCATGTTCATCGCCCGGGTGTCCAAAGGTCGTACCGTGCGCCAGTTCGTGACCGCCGTACTGATTATCCCGACCATAATCACCATTGTCTGGATGAGCGCATTTGGCGGTTCGGCCCTGGAGCAGATCCAGGCGGGCGTCGGCTCACTGGCAACCGACGGTCTGACCGATGTCTCTCTGGCGATGTTCCAGATGCTGGCCAACATCCCGCTGACCACCATCACGTCGTTCCTGGGCATCATCCTGGTCATGGTCTTCTTCGTGACCTCGTCTGACTCAGGCTCGCTGGTCATCGACAGCATCACCGCCGGCGGCAAGCTGGACGCACCGACCCAGCAGCGTGTTTTCTGGGCGGTCATGGAAGGTGCGATTGCAGCGGCACTGGTCTTCGGCGGCGGTTCTGACGCGCTGAAGTCCCTGCAAGCCGGCGCGGTCAGTGTGGGCCTGCCGTTCACCTTCGTACTGCTCGTCATGTGCTATGGCCTCTACAAAGGTCTGAACAACGAGCGTGCACTGATCAACGCCGGCATGAAATAAACTCCCGGCCTGATCCGAAAAACCCGCCTCGAACGAGGCGGGTTTTTTTATGCCCGAAACAACGGGGCAGGTATGCGGGATCGGCTAAAGACTCAGGCGTAGACCGGCTTCTGATAACTTGTCTGGAGTGGAGCGGACAGGTTGCCGGAGTGGCTGAAAATGGACATGGCGTATTCCACCCGGGCTTCTGGAGTGAGGTGGGTGCGCTTGAGGCTTTCGATGTACTTCAGGCGTGGCAGCAGGCCCTTGCCATTGGCCATCTGGATGGCCAGGCCGGGCCGGGCGTTCAACTCCAGTAGAGTCGGGCCACTGTTCTGGTCGAGCACCAGATCCGCACCCATATAGCCGAGGCCCGTAGCCTCGTAGCAGCGCGATGCCATCACCAGCATCGTATGCCAGTCTTCGATATGGATGTGCTCCAGCGCCAGGCCGGTGTCCGGGTGGGTCTTGACCGGGCGGTTGAATTGCACGGCGTTCAGACTCCGGCCGGTGGCGATGTCGATGCCCACACCGATGGCGCCCTGGTGCAGGTTGGCCTTGCCGTCAGAAGCCCGGGTAGCCAGGCGCAGCATGGCCATCACCGGATAACCGCGGAAAACGATAATGCGGATGTCGGGCACGCCCTGGAACGAGTAGTCGGTGAGGGCGCTGCTGCACTGGATCAGATCCTCGACGATCGCCACATCGGGCGAACCGCCCAATGAGTACAGGCCGGCCAGGATGTTGGACAGGTGGCGCTCCAGGTGTCGCAGGGACACCGCCGCACCGGAGGCCTTGATAAAGCTGTCGTCCTCGCGCCGGGTAATGACGAGGATGCCCTTGCCACCGGAGCCCTTGGCCGGTTTGATGGCGAAGCCGTTCAGGTCCGCCACCCGTTCCCGGAAATGGGAGATCTGGTGCTGTTGGGAAACCACCTGGCGCAGGGCCGGGGTAGCCACATCGTATTCCTCGGCCACCAGCTTGGTTTTCAGCTTGTTGTCCACCAGCGGGTAGGCGCTGCGGTCGTTGTAACGGGCAATGTAATCCACATTGCGCCGGTTCATATTGAGCATGCCGCGGCGGGTGAGGGCGGCCGGCGAGATCCATCGCATCAGTCATACTCCTGCATGGGATGGAACCGACGCAGTTCGCTGAGCTTGTAGCCGGTGTACTGACCCATTAGCAGGATCACCGCCAGGATGATCAGGTGCAGTTCCGGGAAGTTGAAGGTCAGGTGGCCGGCAATCGGCAGGCTCATCACCAGATAGGCCAGTATCGCCACCAGCAGGCTGCCGCCGCCCTGCACAAAGACCTCATGCGGGCCTTCCTCTTCCCACAGGATGGACATCCGCTCGATGGTCCAGGCCAGGATGACCATGGGGAAGAACGTCACCGTCATGCCGGTGTTAAAGCCCATCTGGTAACCCACGATGCTGATCGCGGTACACATGAAGATGACGAGGATGATCAGCGTTGCAATCCGCGACACCAGTAACAGGTTGAGGTTCGACAGGTAGCCCCGCAGCAGCAGCCCCAGCGCCACCACCGTGATGAACGTGACCAGTCCCGGGCCGAGCGAGGTTTGCAGGAAGGCCACCGCAATCAGCACTGGCATGAAGGTGCCGGACGTACGAATGCCCACGATCACCCGCATGAAAGCGACCACCATCGCCCCCAAAGGCAGCAGTAACAGCATGCGGAACATGCTCTGTTCCTCGATGGGAAGCTGATAGAGGCTCAGGAAGCCCAGCCCGTTCTCCATCGACTCGGCCCGGGCCAGTTGCAACGCCGGCACCGTCTGGCGCAGCATGGCAAAGCTCACCACGGACTGGCTGCCGCCCATCACGTCAAGCAGGGACTGGGTATTCCGGCTCCACAGCAGGACGTTGTCGGGCAGGCCCTGTTCGCCCGTCTGCGGGTTGAACGTCAGCCAGTGATCGCCGTCGTAGATCTCCAGGAAAGGCCGCAGTGGCTGGCGCCTGCGGGCATCTTCCAGCTTGACGCCCTCGGAGACCCGGGCCGGAATATCGGCATAATTGAGCAGTTTGACCAACACATCCACATCGTCGTGGCTTGCCAGCAGGAGGGCGGTGTTCTGGTCCGGATCGGTGGAGCGAATCAGTTTGATCAGTTCCCGGGTCATGCTTTCCGGCGTACTGGATTTGGCGGCAGCCAGCGCCAACACTTCGTGGGCGGCGGTCGCCTGGGGTTCTTCCCAGTAGACGGTGTCGGGCTCGGGCGGCTGTTCCGGTGGCCTGGGTTGGGCGTCCGGGTCGGGAATGAACTGGGCTTTGTAGTACAGCGTTTGCGGACCGTTGGCTTCACGGATCGACCATTCGCCCCGGCGATCGCCCTGATCATCGACGATCGAAAAGCCGTATCCCGGTGACGCCGCCTGCTCCGACAGCACGTGGAAGCCGGGCGGATCGTCCGGCAGGTTCAGGCTGACCAGTACGGGATCGCCACTGGCTCGGAAATCCACCCGCGCTTCCACCAGCCAGACCGGCCGTTCCTCACCGGACAGCCAGGGAATGCCGAGTTCGAAATGACGCAGGGTGGCAATGCCCACGCCGGTAAAGATCAGCAGGGCAATGGCGATGTAAAACGGGTAACGGGACTTCACTGCGGCGCTTCCTTGGCGGACTGGTTTTTCCCGGCCTTCGATGTGAACTTGGCGGGCAATTGGGTGGCGAAATCCTTGCCGACATCCACCAGCATGATGTCACGCAGGATGTTGCGGCCGATCAGGACCGTATTGGACAGGGCTTCCCGATTGGACAGCGTGAATTCGGCTTTTTGTACGTGATCGCCGATGGCGAATTGCAGTTCGACCACGGCCCGGCGCTCACTGTCGTCGGCCGAGGCCTGAATGATACGGGCATTGCGGGAGAGCGGGCGCTCCAGTGTTTTCAGTTCGTTCTTGGTGCCCGGCACCGGTACGTCGAAGCGGACCCAATCCTCGCCATTGCGTTCGAAATAGGTCACGTTGCGGGCGTCCAGCGACGAGGTCTCGGCGCCGGTGTCGACCCGTGCTTCATAGGTGAAGCCGGGCTCCAGGAAATGCACTTTTTCCAGTTCCCCGACCACCAGCATGTCCTGGAAGTGCGAGGAGGATGCGGTCTCACCACTGCTGACCGAAGAGCAAACGGGCTGCGGTCGCTTGGGGCAGCTGGGGGGCTTGATCTGTTCGCGGATGGTTTCGATCAGGGCCCGGGTATTTTCGTTGTTGTTGCGCACCATGCCGCGATGGTGGGCCTTGAGGTCTTCGCTCAGTTGCCGGAGTTCGCCGGACTGGACGGTCTCAGCCTGCTTGAGTGTGCTCAGATCGTCCCGTTTGACCAGGGCCGAGCCGGAGCATCCGGCCAGGAGTGTCCCGAGAGCCGGGACCAGAACCCATCGTGAAAGCGTGCGAAGCGCGCGCATAGGCATGACAAACCTCTGTCCGCAATAAACCGTGTGTGACTGATCGGGATTGTCCGAAAATGAAGGGCGAAGTATACATTATTACGACATTACGCCGATTTACCGATCTGTAACCCCTGCGGGCCTGTGATCCGGTTGGCGTTACGGGCCTGCCAGCGGGGCGTTCACTCGGTCGGCGGGTGCTGGGTCCGGATGTAGTGATCGGCGTCGAGGATGTCGTCGGAGCGCAGGTAGGCCTGGACCGACGGCGGGCAATTCAGGTACAGCAGGAGCAGCTCGCGCTGGATGTCCTGATCCTGGATGCGGGACGCGTAGTGAATCAGGCTGCGAATGGTGCTGTCGGATGCATCGTCGAACCGCTGGTCATAGCGCAGCTCCACCAGCGTATGCAGGCGTTCGAGGTGATATTGGCCGGTGTGGGTCAGGTGTTCAGTAAGGCTGAACCCGGTGTTGCTCTCACCGTCCTCCGGGGCGCATGCCTGTCCGGTCGTTCTGCGCCAGAGTGCTTTTAACATGGCTGTGTCTCGAAAATCCCTTGTCCGGGGTGAACCCCGCAGCGCTGGCAGTGCGGCGATGACAGGCCGCCCTTGAGCACTTTTTAATTATCGTTATACCGACTGTTGTAGCTCAGATTACGAGCGGCTTCCATCTCTGGATGCGCTCTTATTACATGTCTCCGGAATTTTGAGACTTGTGTGTCATATCGGCTGCGTGCAGGATCACCCAATGTGTACGGATATCAACCTGCTGCGAGGGTGTCACTTCGCCTTTAGTCGAAGTGGGTCCGGGTAAGTTCCTTGGCCCGGGCGGTCGGTTTTCTGGATAATGCCTTACCCGTCAACGTCCGGGCTTGCAGAGTGAGTCGCGACGGTCACTTTCCAGAGACAGGAGTTGAATGTGCCGCTTACTATTCCCCGGGAAATGCTTCCGGTGCTTGTTACCGTCGCTCTTGGTGTGGCGCTGGTTACCGCTTTTGCACTGGTGCTGTTCTATCAGCGTCGCCTGCGACAGGTGCGCGAGGAGGCCCAGTCCCGCCTGGATGCCATGACCACCCGCGCCGAAGCGGCCGAAGAGCAGGCTTACCACGTCAGCCGGGACCGGGCGCTCCTGGAGCAGGAACGCGACCAGTTGCGGGAGCAGGCGACGGAGCAGCACCGCCATCAACGAGATCTTGAGGCCGCCCGGGAAAGCTGGCGTGACAAGGCCACGGAGCTGGATAACCGGATGGCCACGTTAGTGGCGGAGCGGGACGGTTCCCAGAAGCGCGAGCGCAAGCTGGAGCAGGATCTGTCCGAGCTGAATGACCGTTACGAGGCGGTTAACCGCTCCCTGTCCGACGCCCGGGTGTCGCTGCGCGAATACGAGGTGACGCTGGAAGAGGAGCGCCGCACTACCGGCGAAAAGCTGCAACTGTTGGAGCGCAATCGCGATGCGCTGAAACAGGAGTTCGAGAA
Organism: Marinobacter sp. R17; assembly: GCF_003789045.1. Classification (NCBI taxonomy): domain Bacteria; kingdom Pseudomonadati; phylum Pseudomonadota; class Gammaproteobacteria; order Pseudomonadales; family Marinobacteraceae; genus Marinobacter; species Marinobacter sp. R17. The sequence goes on from NZ_RHGZ01000002.1 coordinate 36,493, forward strand.
CCTGGCCAACCGCATTTTCGAGCAGAAGAGCGAGCGTTTTTCGCAGCAGACCCGCACCAATCTCGATTCGCTGTTGAACCCGTTCCGCGAACAACTGCAGGACTTCCGCAAGCGGGTGGAGGATGTCTATACCACCGAAACCCGGGACCGTCAGGCGTTGCGCAGCGAAATCGACGCCCTGCAGAAGCTGAACAAGCAGATCACCGAGGAAGCGGCGAACCTGACCCGGGCGCTCAAGGGCGACAAGAAAATCCAGGGGAACTGGGGGGAACTGATCCTCGAGCGGGTGCTGGAGAAATCCGGCCTGCGCAAGGGCGTCGAGTACGAAACCCAGGGCTCGTACCGGGATGCCGAGGGTCAGTTGCTGCGCCCGGACGTGGTGGTCCACCTGCCGGACAAGCGCAACCTGATCGTGGATTCCAAGGTGTCCTTGCTGGCCTACCAGGAATGGGTCACCGCCGAAGACGACGACGCCCGCGAGAGTGCCCTCAAGGCCCACGTCGAGGCGGTGCGCCAGCACATCCGCAGTCTCAGCGAGAAGGACTACAGCCAGCTCAACGGATTGCATTCGCCGGACTTCGTGCTGCTGTTCATGCCGATCGAACCGGCCTTCGTGGCGGCCTTCCAACAGGATGAGAACCTGTTTGCCGAAGCGTTCGAGCGCAAGATTATCGTGGTCACGCCGACCACCCTTCTGGCGACCCTGCGCACCATCGAGAACATCTGGCGGTACGAGCGCCAGAGTCAGAATGCACGGCAGATCGCCGACCGGGCCGGAGCGGTCTACGACAAGTTGCGGGTCTTCGTGGAATCCATGGAAAAGCTGGGTAGCCAGCTGCAGACCGCGCAGGGCACCTATGACGGCGCCATGAACACGCTGACCCGCGGCAAGGGCAACCTGATCTCGCAGGCCAACCGGTTCGTCGAACTGGGCGTGCGGGTGAAAAAGGAATTGCCCAAGTCGATCCGCGAGCAGGCAGGCGTCGGTCATGACGAGGACGACGAGACGGACGACGAAAACGACTGAAATTCGTCGAAACGGCTCCCGATGAATGGAATTCAGGTCACAGTGACGCCACGCCATCGTGGCCTAGAATGATCAACACGACATCCAAGATCCGCATCTTCGGGAGCCCTGCGTGTTGAACACATATCCTTGGCAAAACTCACTGGCCTTAACCCTGTCCCGGGCCGCGATGGCCGGTGGCGGTGATGACGATGGGGATCAGAGCGGCGATACCATCGTTGTTGACTGATCCACAGACCCGGTCCCGCTGAGTGGGTTTTCACAGCTTGTCGCGGCATCTCCTTGAATCATCCGGGGTAATGGCAGACACTTTAGGGACGAATTTGCCATGCGTTCTGCGCCAACCCGGTGGAATCGGCGTTGGCCCAACGCACTGAAAACAGTGATGTTCCCTGCGGAGAATTCAGGAATGAAAAGCAGATGGATGGGTGTTGTTGTCGGTAGCATGCTGTTCACCCAACTCGCCTGGGCCCTGCCTCCAGAGCACGAAACGCGCCGGCTGATGCTGGCGGTCGAGAAGGCGGTCGAGAACCAGCAGTGGGGGCAGGCCGGTGAATACCTGAATCGCCTGCAGGCGCTGGACACCAAAAAGCCGGACGATTATGCCTTCTATCGGGGCCGGGTCATGTACGAGGCCGGGCACTACAACGAAGCCATGGCGGCGCTGGAGGCCTACGTCACACAGGCGGGTGAAAAAGGCGAGCATTACACCGAGGCCCTGGAGCTGATCACGTCGGTGGAGCAGGCCCGTAAAGAGGAAGGGGATGTGGCCAGTGCCGCCCAGTCCCAGGGCGAGCCGGTGGCCAAGATTGAGCCGGCCGACGGCAATTCCGTCGAGCAGTTGCAGAAACTGTATCTGGCCAGCACGCCCCGCGAAGCGCTGGAACGCCACGCCAACAGCCTGCTCTCCCAGAACGCCTGGCGCGCGGGCAATGGCCGGGTGATCAACGCCAATCAGACACCCGATGTGGTGTATCAGGTGTCCAGCGATACCGGTGCCCTCCAGGTCCAGGAAACCCGCAAGTTGGATGACGGTCGCTCGGAAGTGGTCTCTTCGCGCCTGCCGGTCTACGGCATTAATCCGCTGCTCAAGTGGGACTGCCCGGATGATGGCCGCACCTGCTGGATCTACGATCCGCGGGATGGCTCGCGCTGGCTCAAGCTGGGCGGCCAGGCGGATACCACTCAGGCTCTGGCCCGCACCCTCGGCGATCTGATCCGGCGCCTCCAGTCCCCATCATAGGATAGGATGGCGGTGCCGGTTGGTTACGACTCGGCACCGACTTCCTCCTCTCGCCAGGCGCCGGGCGTCATCCCGGTCCATTTCTTGAACGCCCGATGAAAGGTGGACGGCTCGGTGAATCCCACGAGATGGGCGATCTCGTTGATGGAGCGCTCGCCCCGGCCCAGGTGATAGATCGCCAGATCCCGCCGCAGCAGATCCTTGATTTCCTGGAACGACGTATTTTCCTGCTTGAGCCGTCGGCGCAGGGTTTGCGGGCTGACGTGCAGTTCTGATGCAATCCACTCGAAATCCGGCAGGGCCTGGGAGAAATCCCGGCCGATCAACGCGCGGATGCGTCCGGTGTAGCTGTTGCCCTCGTCGGGGCGTGCCAGCAGGTCCGCCGGCGAGGTTTTCAGGAAGCGTCGCATCTCCGGGCGGTCGCGGATGATCGGTGCGGTCAGGAAGCGGGCGTCGAAAATCAGTTCTGTCCGGTCGGCGTCAAAGGCCAGCGGGCAGTGGAAGATGTGCCGGTATTCGTCGGCATGGCGTGGGGCGGGGTAATCAAAGCGTGCTTCCTTCAGGGTGATGGCCTGGCCAATCAGCCAACTGAACAGACGATGCCAGATCACCAGGATGCTCTCGCGCAGAAAATAGTGCGGGTCGTGGACGGGTGGGTCCAGGTGGAGCACCAGCGACGCCCGGTCACTGGCCCGTTCCAGTCCCATGCAGACGGTACTGTCGAACAGGTGGGAAAAGTGTTCTGCCCGTTCCAGACCGCTCTCCAGGGTCGAATGCTCGAGGATCAACGTACACATGGTGGCGAAGGTGCCGGGACGACAGCGGCGTGGTCCCATCCCCATGAACTCGTCCTGCATGGCCTCCCAGATCACCTGCATCAGCCGGGTGAACTGGGCGCTGCTGACGCGGGCTCCGGGCGTGCGGATCAGCTCCGGCGAGATGCCGGCCCGCCGCAGCATGGCGCTGGAATCCTGTTGCTGATACTCGGCACCGCTGAGTGCGGCCAGGACGAAGTGTCCGGAAACCGTCAGATTCGCCATCCGTTGACCTGTATGCTGTAAGGATTCGCCCATCATAAGAAGGTCCTCCGGGTTTGCAACATCATTGGGGGACAGGGTGCGGTCGGGGTATGGTAGATACGGCCAATCAGATTGGCGGAACTCGCCGTTGGCGGCGATGCCATGGGCCGGCAATCTGGGGCGCGGAATCACACAGGGAGACGCAACTATGGCCGGACCGCTCGATGGGCTTCGGATCCTGGACTTCACCACGCTCTTACCCGGCCCTTACGCCACCATGCTGATGGCTGACATGGGTGCGGAGGTCCTGCGTGTGGAGGCGCCGGACCGGATGGATCTGACCCGATTGATGCCGCCCCATGTGGACGGCGTGGGCACGGCACACACCTACCTGAACCGGGGCAAGGCCTCGCTGGCGCTGGATCTCAAACAGCCGGACAGTATCGAGACGGTGAAGCGACTCGTGGCCGAGTACGACATCGTCATCGAGCAATTCCGCCCCGGGGTGATGCAACGGCTGGGGATCGACTACGACACGCTGTGCGCCATCAATCCGGGGCTGATCTATTGCGCGATCACCGGCTACGGTCAGACCGGCCCTTACCGGCAGCGGGCGGGCCACGATATCAACTACCTGTCCCTCGCTGGCGTCAGCAGTCACTGCGGTCGCAAAGAGAGCGGTCCGCCGCCGTTGGGCATCCAGGTGGCGGACGTGGCCGGTGGCTCCCATCACGCGGTGATGGGCATCCTGGCGGCGGTGGTCCATCGCCAGCAGACCGGAGAAGGGCAGTTTGTCGATGTCAGCATGACCGATGCCGCCTTTGCGATGAACGGCATGGCCGGCGCTGCCCACCTGGCCGGCGGCGAACGGCCCGGGCCGGAGCAGTCGCTGCTCAACGGTGGCAGTTTCTACGACTACTACGAGACGGCGGACGGTCGCTGGTTGTCCGTGGGCAGCCTGGAGCCACAATTCATGGCCCGGCTGTGCGATGTCCTGGGCCTGGCCGATATGAAAAGCCTGGGGTTGAGTCAGAACCCAGAACATCAGCGGGAATTGAAGCAGGCGCTGAAGAGCGCCATCGCCGAGCGACCGCTGGCCGATTGGGAGGCGGTTTTTGCGGAACAGGATGCCTGCGTGGAGCCCGTACTGACCCTGGCGGAAGCCGCAGCGCACCCGCAGCTGGAAGCCCGGGCGATGGTGATCGACGTGCCCCGGGAACAGGGCGGCACGCAACGTCAGATCGGCCACCCGATCAAGTTCAGTCGGACGCCTTGCGAGGCCCGTTTCACCGGGCGCACGCTGGGAGCGGATACGGCCCCGGTTCTGGAGCGCCTTTCAAAGAAAGGTTAATCGGTCGCCGGGGTGTGGCTGTGAGTGGTCCGGTAGTCGCCGGGTGTGACGCCAGTGTTTCGTTTGAAACGGCGATGAAAGGAGGCCGGCTCACTGAAACCCAGCCGCAGGGCGATGTCGGGAATCGCCATCCGCGTATGGCACAGGAAATCTTCCGCCAGGGACTGGCGCACTTCATCCAGCAACGACTGGTAGCTGCTGCCTTCCTGACTCAGTTTCCGCTGAAGGGTGCGAGCGGTCATGTGCAATTGTCCGGCCACAATGTCCTGCCGGCTGACGCCCTGCAGGAGTTGCTGGCGGATGGCCTCCCGAACCCGGGTGAGGAGGGCGGTATCGGCAGTGATGGCGGCCATCTGGCTACGGGCATGGGCTTCCAGCGTGCGGCGCAGACCGGGATCCGGTTGGCGTAACGGCCGTTCCAGCAACGTGCGGGAAGCGATGACACGATTATCCGCCGCCTCGAACACCACCGGGCAGCCCCACCGCTCCCGATAGGCTGATTCCAGCGCCGCACCCGGAGAGCGTCGTTCCAGGTGTACCGCTTCCGGGGACGTATCGGCGTCATCGCTCAGCCACCGGGCGTATTGGATCCAGGAGGCAATCACGTTGTCGATCATCTGCGGGCGTACCCACGGATCGTTGTAGGCGCACTGCCAGATCAGGTGCATGCGGTCGCCGTCCAGCAGGAAACGGGTGAGGCCCATATCGCCCACAAGCTTTTCGTAGGGAATGATGTACTGGATGGCTTCACCCAGCGTGGCGCAGCTCATGGTGATGTAGCCCAGCACCGTGTAGGAGCCGGGCTGCACGAAGTCCCCGGTTTCCAGGCCCAGGATGGGATTGTCGGTCGCTTCGACCAGCAGTCGGATAAACCGTTGGAAGCGCTCGCCGTCGATGCGTTCGTCGTCCGAGTGGCCCGATGACAGGTCGAGGCCGGCCCGGGTCAGCAGCGGCGTCGTGTCGATGCCTTTGTGCCCGGCAGCTCGCACGTACTGACGCAGGGCGGCTATCGATGCGGTGCCCAGTGGCGGTGTGTCGGTCATGCTCATTGGTTGTTATGGGTATAACCGCATTAATAGCGGGGAGAGCGGATCAGTTCAATGGCCGGAATGTCTTGCGGAGTGAAAACGGTAAACGGTGGGCAAATAAAAAGGCGGATCGGAAAACCCGACCCGCCTGAAAAATAAGGAAAGAACGAAAGTGCCTGAAAAATTCGTTAATCCGTGAGGATGTTGACCCCATTTACCGGCGGAGGGACATCTGACTCTCCAGACTGCTCACTTGGAGGACTGCTCACTCCTCCGCCGTGGGGGGATACTGCTTACATCCACGATTCAAACTATAAGCGTGACCCGTTCGCCTGTCTGTTCGTGATCTGTGTCGCAGTGTAACGAATTGTTGGGTCAGGCGCCGACCGGCAATCGATCAGGCTTCTTCCAGCAGAACCGGCGATGTTTCGGTGAACAGTCGGGTTTCGTAGGCGTCCACCAGGCCCTGGATGGCGGCCTTTTCGACTTCTTCGATGCTCGGCGTGCCGTCCTGCATGTCGGTGCGGCACAGCACCATGCCGGCCTCGACGGAAATATAGCCGGCGGTGGTTTTCAGCGCTTTGTGGTTGATGCCGTCGTAGATCCGGCGGAAAGCGCTGGTGGTGCAGTGTTCGGGATTCTCGAAGTGCGCGATCAGGGCGTACTGGTTATCGCCCACCCGGCACAAGGTATCCATCGGGCGGATCAGGTGGCTGAGGCGCCGGCCGATGCCCAGGGCCAGTTCGCTCATGATGCCGGGCGAATGCTGGCGCTTGAGGCTCTGCCAGTTGCGGATGCCCACCAGCACGTAGGCGGACGCCCCGCCGCGGGACTCGGCATGACGGATACTGCGCTCCAACCGTTGCCGCGCATACAGGTTATTGCACAGGCCGGTTTCCAGGTCGATGATATTGCGGGACTCCAGCTCGCGGTTGTTCTCGATCAGCAGGGCGTTGGCCCGGAGCAGGGTGTTCTGGCGATCGGCCATCCGGTCGGCGGCAAAAATCCGTGGCAGCAGTTGCTTGCTCATGTCGGACTTGTAGATGAAATCGTCGACGTCATGGTCGAAGGCTTCCGCCAGCGCCTCGACGCTCTCGCGGGCGGTCAGCAGCATCACATAGGTGTAGTGGTTTTCCTGCTCGTCGATCTGTCGCACCCGTGCGGTGAGTTCGAGCCCGTCCATTTCCGGCATCAGCCAGTCTGCAATCAGGACGCTGACCGGTCTCTGCTCCATGAGCTGCAATGCGTCCGAAGCGTTGTTGGCGATGCGGACATCGCGGTAGCCGGCTTTGCGCAGTGTCCGGGCGACCACCATGCTGCTGAATTTGGCATCATCGACGACCAGTACGGGGAGGTCCAGGTTAGGCATGCTGATATACTACTCTCAGGTCCGATCCAGGGTGCGGCTCTAGAGCCAACTTGTTATTCTTGCGTCCAGCAGCGGGACGGCATCGCGCCTCCGGGCTGTTCAAACTCGAATCGCGGCCATTATAGCCTGAATTTGCCGGGCTTCCTCGGCCCAATTTGCAAACCTGCGGACCCGTCCCGCAATGGCCTTTCATTGCGTGATCGTTTCCGCATTTCCGGAGCCGGAGTCATGCCTTCCTTTGATATTGTTTCAGAAATTGATATGCACGAAGTCACCAACGCGGTCGACCAGGCCAAGCGCGAGCTGGGCAACCGCTGGGACTTCAAGAATGTCGAGGCGGATTTCGAACTGGACGACAAGGGCATCACCCTCAGCGCCGAGCAGGAATTCCAGCTCGAACAGCTGATGGAAATGCTGCGGATGGCCTTTGCCAAGCGCAACGTGGATACCCGCGCCCTGTCCGAAGACGGTGAAAGCCGCGCCGGCAAGCTGATGAAACAGCACCTGACGCTGCGCCAGGGCATCGAGACGCCTGACGCCAAGAAGATCGTCAAACTCCTCAAGGATGCGAAGATGAAGGTGCAGGCCAGCATCCAGGGCGACAAGGTCCGGGTGACCGGCAAGAAGCGGGACGACCTGCAGGCCGCCATCGCCCTGATCAAGGAGTCCGATCTGGACCTGCCGCTTCAGTACAATAACTTCCGCGACTGACGGAGCCGCTGCCATCATTTCAAGGGAACGGCGCGATTTCCTGCGGGACGCGCTCTACACGTTTACCCGCTGGCAAGTCCTGGCCATGTTGCTGCTGGGCTTCTCGGCGGGTCTGCCTTTCCTGCTGGTCTTCTCCACGCTGAACGCGCGGCTTGCCGATGTCGGTGTGGATACGGCCACCATCGGTTTCTTCAGCTGGCTGGGGATTACCTATTCCATCAAGGTGTTTTGGGCGCCGGTGGTGGATCGGGTCTCGCTGCCGTTGCTGGACCGGCTGTTCGGCAAACGGCGCAGCTGGATGTTGCTGGCCCAGGTGGGCATTGCCACGGGGCTGTTCCTGATGGCTCGGGTGGATGCCGCCGCATCGCCGGTATTGATGGCTTGGTGCGGTTTGCTGGTGGCGTTCTCGTCGGCAACCCAGGACGTTTCCCTCGATGCCTACCGGATCGAGATTGCCGAACCCCGCTTGCAGGCAGCGCTGGCGGCGGCCTATATCTTCGGCTATCGCCTGGCCCTTCTGGTGGCGGGGGCCGGCGCGCTCTACCTGGCGCAATTCTGGTCCTGGCAGATCGCCTATGACGTGATGGCACTGCTGGTGGGTATCGGCATCGTCACGGTGCTGGTGGTGCGCGAGCCGAAGGTCAATCATCATGCGGCCGCCGCTGACCTGGCCCATCGCGTGGAGCAGGAAGTCGCCAAACGGGCTCATCTGTCGCCGCAGCTGGCGCGGCTGGCGGGCTGGTTTTCCGCCGCGGTCGCCGGCCCCTTCATGGATTTCTTCAAGCGCTACCGGGAGCTGGCTGTCCTGATCCTTGTGCTGGTGGCCACCTACCGGATCTGCGACATCGCCATGGGGGTGATGGCCAATCCGTTCTATCTCAAATTCATGGGGTTCTCGAAGACCGACGTCGCCGACGTGACCAAGATCTTCGGCTTCCTGATGACCATCCTCGGCTCCGGTATCGGCGGTTTGCTGGTGGCGCGTTACGGTGTTCGCACGATCCTGTTCGCCGGGGCGATCCTGACCGCGCTCAGCAACCTGCTGTTCATGCTGATTACCCAGTACCCGCCGGACATCTGGACCCTGGCGGTGGTCGTCAGTGCGGACAACCTGAGCGGCGGGATCGCCAACGTGGCGCTGATTGCCTGGTTGTCGAGCATGACCAGCGCCTCGTTCACCGCCACCCAGTACGCCCTGTTCAGTTCACTGATGACGTTGCCGGGCAAGTTTATCGGCGGCTTCTCGGGGCTGGTGGTGGAAGGTTACGGCTACAGTGAGTTCTTCCTGATTTCGGCGGTCATGGGCTTGCCCGCCATCCTGCTGGCGGGCTACATGATGAAACAGGGGAAACGGCTGGACGCCCTGGCGCCGGCCGACGCCCATGACACGAGCGGGGAAGGCGAGCGCCAGTCCGTCTGAATCAGGGCTGCCAGCGAAACCGGGCCATGGGCACACGCCCTTTTTTTACCAGCACGCCTTCTTCCGTGAGCAGGCGTGACTGGTAGTAGAAGCGGTTGGATTCCGGCGGGAAGGCAATACGCCCATCCTGTTTCAGGACCCGGTGCCAGGGCACGTCCGAGCCTTCCGGCAGCTGGCCCATGGCACGGCCGACAAAGCGGGCCAGCCCCTTGAAGCCGGCCAGCTCGGCCACCTGGCTGTAGCTGGCCACATAGCCGGGCGGAATCGAGCAGACCACCTGCCAGATGATCTGCTCGCGGGAGACGTCGTTCGGCTCAGAGGCGGAGGGCACCGTCGACCTCGATCATGCGTCCGGACAGGTAGTCGTTCTCGAAGATAAACGCCGCCGCGGAGGCGATTTCTTCCGGCTTGCCCACGCGCTTGAGCGGAATGCCGGCGGTCATTTTCTCCAGCGCTTCCGGTTTCATGGAGGCCACCATTTCGGTCTCGATAAAGCCCGGGGCGATGCCCATCACGCGAATGCCGTTGCGCGCCAGCTCCTTGGCCCAGACCGGCACGAGCGCGGCCACGGCGGCCTTGGCGGCGGAGTAGTTGCTCTGGCCCATGTTGCCGGCGCGGGAGATGCTGCTGATGTTGACGATCACGCCCTGGTTGCCGTGCTTGATCATCTGGGTGGCGGCTTCACGGCCGCACAGGAAAACGCCGGTCAGGTTCACATCGATCACCGCCTGCCATTCGGCCAGGGACATACGCTTTTCGATCTCGCCATTCTTGACCTTGACCATCATGCCGTCGCGCAGGATGCCGGCGTTGTTGACCAGACCGTTGAGCTGGCCGAAGTCTTCGACGATCGCGGTAAACGTCGCTTCAACTTCCTCTTCCCTGGCCACGTTGCAGGTGTAGGCCCGCGCATCACCGCCGGCGGCCTTGCAGGCTTTAACGGCCTCATCCAGCTTTTCAGGAATCAGGTCGATCAGCGCCACACGGGCGCCGCGCGCGGCCAGGTATTCACCCATGGCACGGCCCAGCCCCTGGCCGCCGCCGGTAATTGCAATCACGGAATCTTGAAGTTTCATGCTGTGCCCTAATTGTTTGTTGTGAGTTGATCTTTGTTTGTCGCTGTCAAAAAGGCGAAGCGCAGTATACCAGAGGGCCAATCGTCGTCATTGAGGGCCCGGCTGGCAAAGTCATTTTTCTGAGGAGCCATACATGGGTTTCCTGTTTTTCGCATTCATCGTGCTGCCCATCATCGAGATGGTGGTCCTGATCAAGGTGGGCGGCATCATCGGGGTGTTGCCCACCATCGGCCTGGTCCTGTTGACCGCCGTCGTGGGCGCCGCCCTGTTACGCCAGCAGGGACTGGCGACGTTGTTCAAGGCCAACCAGCGACTGAACAGCGGCGAGCTGCCGGCCCGTGAAGTGGCCGAGGGGCTGATCCTGGCCGTCGGTGGTGCACTGCTGCTGACTCCGGGCTTTGTGACCGATACGATCGGCTTCCTGTGTCTGTTGCCCTGGACCCGTCAGATGTTCGCCTCCTACGCGCTCAAACGCATGGTGGTAGCGGGCTCATCGCGCAGCAGTGTTCACTTCACCATGGGCGGGCAGAACCCGTTCGGTCAGGCCCGGCCGGGAGGCGATGACATCATTGAAGGGGAATACCGTCGCGAGGAAGAGCGTAAGCCTTCCGACACGCGGGATTCGCTGGAAAAAAAGTGAAAAATTTTTCCCGGGTGGGTGTTGAAATGTAGGTGCAAACCCCCACATAAGGATCACAAGTTTGCTGAGGGTGACGAAGAGCCTGCCAAAACAGGTGCTTACGAATCCGAGGCGTTTTGAGCAAACCTCATTGCCAAAGACAATCTGACTATCTGGAGAATACGAGCAATGAAAATTCGTCCGCTACACGATCGTGTTGTCGTACGCCGTAAGGAAGAGGAAGAGAAGACCGCTGGTGGTATCGTCCTGCCGGGCAACGCCAAGGAAAAGCCCTCCCAGGGCGAAGTGATCGCCGTGGGTAACGGCCGCGTTCTCGACAATGGCGAGACCCGTGCTCTGGCGGTCAACGTCGGTGATACCGTGGTGTTTGGTCAGTACGCCGGGAACACGGTGAAGGTCGACGGTGAAGATCTTCTCATCCTGAGCGAAAGCGAAATCTACGGCGTGCTGGAAGGCTGAGTCCAGCCGACTCGTTAGCTCACGTCATTTGCAGATTGGTTAACGCATAAACGAATACAGGAAAGACAACTATGGCAGCTAAAGACGTTAAATTTGGCGATTCAGCCCGCAAGCGTATGGTTGCAGGCGTCAACATTCTGGCCGACGCCGTTAAGGTCACCTTGGGCCCGAAAGGCCGCAACGTGGTTCTGGACAAGTCCTTTGGCGCACCGACCGTCACCAAGGACGGCGTTTCCGTTGCGAAGGAAATCGAGCTGAAAGACAAGTTCGAGAACATGGGCGCCCAGATGGTCAAGGAAGTCGCTTCCCAGACCAACGACACCGCCGGTGACGGTACCACCACCGCAACCGTTCTGGCCCAGTCCATCGTCAACGAAGGTCTGAAGGCCGTTGCTGCCGGCATGAACCCGATGGATCTGAAGCGCGGCATCGACAAGGCGACCCAGGCGGCCGTCAAGTCCATCCGTGACATGGCCAAGCCGTGCGACGACAGCCGTAACATCGCGCAGGTGGGCACCATCTCCGCCAACGGCGACGAAACCATCGGCAAGATCATCGCCGACGCCATGGAGCGCGTGGGTAAAGAAGGCGTGATCACCGTTGAGGAAGGCCGTGGCCTGGAAGACGAGCTGGACGTGGTTGAAGGTATGCAGTTCGACCGCGGCTACCTGTCTCCGTACTTCATCAACAACCAGGACAGCATGTCCGCCGAGCTGGATGACCCGTTCATCCTGCTGGTCGACAAGAAGATCTCCAACATCCGCGAACTGCTGCCGGTGCTGGAAAGCGTGGCCAAGGCGGGCAAACCGCTGATGATCATCGCCGAAGACATCGAAGGCGAAGCGCTGGCGACCCTGGTTGTCAACAACATGCGTGGCATCGTCAAAGTGGCCGCCGTCAAGGCGCCGGGCTTTGGTGACCGTCGCAAGGAAATGCTGCAGGACATCGCGATCCTGTCCGGCGGTACCGTGATCTCCGAGGAAGTGGGCCTGACCCTGGAAAACACCACTCTGGACGATCTGGGTACAGCCAAGCGCGTTAACATCACCAAGGAAAACACCACCATCATCGATGGCGCCGGTGCCCAGGCTGATATCGAAGCGCGCGTTGAGCAGATCCGCAAGCAGATCGAAGAAAGCTCCTCCGACTACGACAAAGAGAAGCTGCAGGAACGTGTGGCCAAGCTGGCTGGCGGTGTTGCCGTCATCAAGGTAGGCGCCGGTTCCGAAGTGGAAATGAAAGAGAAGAAAGCTCGCGTTGAAGACGCGCTGCACTCTACCCGCGCTGCCGTTGAAGAAGGCATCGTTGCGGGCGGTGGCGTGACCCTGATCCGCGCTCTGGAAGCTCTGGACAGCGTCCAGGCTGAGAACGAAGAGCAGAAGGCGGGCGTCAACATCCTGCGCCGTGCGATGGAATCGCCGCTGCGCCAGATCGTCACCAATGCAGGCGGTGAAGCGTCTGTTGTGGTCGACAAGGTACGCCAGGGCGAAGGCAGCTTCGGCTACAACGCGGCGACCGAAGGCTACGGTGACATGCTGGAGATGGGCATCCTGGATCCGGCCAAGGTCACTCGCTCAGCCCTGCAGGCTGCGGCTTCCGTTGCCGGTCTGATGATCACCACCGAAGCGATGGTGACGGACGAGCCGGAAGACGAGAAAGCCGGTGGCGGCATGCCGGATATGGGCGGCATGGGTGGTATGGGCGGTATGGGCGGCATGATGTAAGCCGGCCCCGTTCAATACCCGGACCGTTCCCGGTCAAAAAAGGCCCCGCGTTTCGACGCGGGGCCTTTTTTTTGGACTGTGTCATGCACTTGTACAGGGGGTTTGTTAGACTCCGGAAAATTCGCGCGATTCCGCGCCCATACATGCCCTGACACCCTATGGCCGAGACTTTGGATTCACCCTTCCTGCGACCCGGAAAAGTGGTCATGCTGACCCTGCTGGGGATCGTGATTTACCTGGCTGCCCTGATTTTCTGGTTACCGGCGGGATGGGTCTGGCATCTGTGTCGTGATTCGGTTCCCTTGCCGCCCGGCGTGGCGATCGAGCAAGTCTCTGGTCAGCTTTGGAATGGCCAGGTCCAGGCGCAGGTGATGGGGCACTCCCTGCAGGCGGGCTGGCATCTCGAAGGCCTCATGGATGGCGGTCACTTCCTGCCCTTGGGCTGGCAGTTGCGCACCCCAAGATCCCACCTCCAGGGTCAGTTTCACCTGACCGGTATCAATGCCATGGCACTCTCGGTCGATGGCCGTATCAATATTCCCGAGTTCAGCCGCGAGATCCAGCGCAGCGGCGGCGCGATTATTCAGGGTGACGTCACCATTGACCGCTTTTCACTGGCGGCGACCGACGGTGCCCTGCAGGCCCTGTCGGGGCGTGCGAGCTGGCCCGGTGGCGAGGTGAGCTGGCCCATGGGCGCCTCCCGGGAGCGGGCGGTATTGCCGCCCATGCAAGCCCGGCTGGATCGCGACCAGGGCCGGATTGCCCTGGACATCAGCAGTGCAGAAAGCCCGGACCCGGTGATTTCCGCCCAGGTCCAGCCCGATGGCATGATGCAGATCCAGCTCTATCGACGCCTGCTGGATCTGGTGAATCAACCCTGGTCAGGCAACGCGGCGCCGGGCGATGTGGTTTTCAGTGTGAGGCAGCGCGTGCTGCCGGCGGGGTAGCGTATGGCATCGGTGACATTCACAACGCCATTCGGGCGTCTGCCGCGCTGGGTGGCGAACTTGCTACTGGTAGGGCTGGTGATCTATTTCGCCTGGGTGATGGGGCGTCTGACCTGGATGATCGCCTGGCAGGACCCGGTCATGGCGGGTCCCACCGCATCGGCGACCGCGGCGTCTTTGGATTCTGCGGTGGAGCAGACGCCACTGGCGGCTTATGATCTCTTTGGTCGGCCTCCGGTGGGCGCCCCGGTGGCGGAAGCGGTCAAGCAAACCGCGCCGGAAACCAATCTGCGTATGCACCTGGAAGGCGTCATGGTAGCGGCGCGATCCGAAGAGTCCGGTGCTATAGTTTCAGGAACGGATGGCTCAACGGCTTATTATCGCGTCGGTGACGTGATGCCCGGCGATATCGAGTTGGTGGAAGTCGACCCACTGCGCATCCTGATCCGACGAAACGGAGAAGTGGAGTCGCTGGCCTTTGAAGACGGCGACGCTGAGGGTATGGTATCGGAGGTTCAGGACGAGACGCGCGGGATGTCTCCCGAGGCCTTTGTGGAGGACGCTCAGGCCCAGCTGGCCGCCGAAGGCGATGCGGCGCTGCAGCGTTACGGACTCAAACCCGTGGCCTCCGGCAGCCAGCAGGGATACGTTTATGACGGTTCCAACCCGATGTTGTCCGCACTGAACCTGAAAGAAGGCGATGTCATTACAGCCATCAACGGTCAGCCGCTGGGGGATATCGAGCAGGATCGGCAATTGCTCGAGGACTGGCGGAACCAGCCACAGATACAAGTGGAAGTGATGCGGGATGGCGCCAGTTTTACCGTAAACTACGCGTTGCCCCAATAAGGATGTTGTCACCGCTGGCGGCGGTCTTAGAGTACAACGATTATAAAAAGGAAGGCCGGTGTGCTTTCCGTCAGTTTCTCAGTTACAGGAAACCAGCACTGCATGACTAATCTGAACACGCCATTGATCCGGGCTCTGGTTCTGGCTTTGCTTCTCCCGCTGAGCATGATGGCCCATGCCCAGGAAGAGGGCACCTGGAAGCTCAACCTCAAGGATGCGGACATACGCGCCTTCGTCACGCAGATTGCTGATATCACCGGTTACAGCTTCGTGGTCGACCCGCGGGTCAAGGGTAAGGTTACCGTCCTGTCCTCGGCGCCCATGAACAAGGACGAGATTTACGACCTGTTCCTGGCGGTGCTGCAAGTTCACGGCTTTACGGCGATACCCGGCGAAGAGGTCATCAAGATCGTCCAGCAGGTGGACGCCAAGCAGTCTGCGGAGTCACTGAAGCGCTTCGACACCATTCCCTCCGAGCAACTGATCACCAAGGTCATCCAGGTCAACAACGCCAACGCCCTGGAGCTGGTGCCCATCCTGCGGCCGCTGGTGGCCAAGTACGGTCACCTGGCCGGTGTGGCGGCAGCCAATGCGCTGATCGTCAGCGATCATTCGGCGAACGTGCATCGCATTGAACAGATCGTCAAGGAACTGGACAGCCCGTCGAAGTATGAGGTGGAGGTCATCCAGCTGAAGGAAGCCTGGGTGGGCGACATGGTGCGCCTGCTGCAGGAATTGGCGCCCTCGGAGCTGGGTAAGCAGGCTAACGATGCCGCCAACAAATACAGCGTCACCGCGGACGAGCGCAGCAACCGGCTGATTCTCCGCGGTGACGAGAACTTCCGCACCAAGATGCGGGAACTGATCAAGAAGCTGGATCAGCCGTCCGCCTCCGGAGGCACCACCAAGGTCATCCGACTCAAGCACGCCGATGCCAAGTCGCTGGCTGAAATCCTGAAAGGTGTTATGGGTGAAGTGGCCAAGGAGAACCAGCAGGGCCAGACCAGCACGGGGGGCAGTTCAGGCGGTAACACCGGCTTTGCCATTTTCGCCGACGAGGGTCTCAATGCGCTGGTGGTCCGCGGTGAGCCGTCCATCATGCAGGAAGTGGATACCATCGTGAACGCGCTGGATGTCCGGCGTGCCCAGGTGCTGATTGAGGCGGCCATTGTCGAGATCAGTGATGAACTGGGTAAGGACGTGGGCGTACAGTTTGCCGTGGGTGATGAAGGCAGCGGCTCGACGCCGGTAGCGGGCACCAACTTCGGCAATGTCGGGCTGAGCCTGAGCGACATCATTGGGGCCATCGCCAGTAATGAGGTGATTTCACCGGCCACCGGCGGTATGTCGCTCGGCTTCGGCGAACGCAACGAGAACGGCATTACCTGGGGCCTGCTGATTCAGGCGTTGTCCAGCTCGACCGCCGCCAATCTGCTGTCCACGCCGAGTATTATCACCCTGGATAATCAGGAATCCGAGATTGTCGTGGGTCAGAACGTTCCGTTCGTAACCGGCTCGACCACCACCACCAGTGACGGGGTGTCGAACCCGTACCAGACCATCGAGCGGCGTGACGTGGGGCTGACGCTGAAGGTCACGCCGACAATCAGCGAGGACGGTCTGGTCAAGCTGATCGTGGAGCAGACCACCGAGAACATTGCCGATAGCGTCGAATCCGCCTCGGACCTGGTCACCAACAAGCGTCAGATCAAGACCACGGTCCTGGCGGACGATGGCGAGACCATCGTGCTGGGCGGCCTGATTCGGGAAGACTACAGCGTCACCAAGAGCAAGGTGCCGTTCCTCGGGGATATCCCCTATATTGGCGCCCTGTTCCGCTCCGAATCGGAGAACAAGATTAAGCGTAACCTGCTGGTGTTCCTGCGGCCCAAGATCATCCTGGCCAAGGGCGATGTGGCGACCATCACCGACGAGAAGTATCAGGGGCTCTGGAACATCAACCTGGGGCTGAGCAGGAAGTTGGGGCACAAGATCCCTGAGAATACCAAGCGACCGCCGATCGACACGCTGTTTGAGCGTAATCGGTTGCAGCCACAATACTTCGAGTCGCAGCCACAGCAGTAAGTCCGCAATCCAAAAGAAAGGCCGGCATTTGCCGGCCTTTCTTTTTGCTGTGAGCTATTCCTGCGGGCGACGGCGACTAGACTGCCGCCACTGGCAGTGGCGGCATCGGGCAGTCCAGCTGATCCGCGACCAGGCGCAGAATTTCATACTCCCTGACCACCACCTGGTTGTCCCGCAGGATGCAGTGGCCGCAGGCGTCGATAATTGCCGGCTTCAGCATTGGCGACAGGGCGCGCAGTCGGATCAGGGCCTCCTGTAGCGCCCGTGACGAGACGTTGTCCCTCAGCGGCCCCAGATCCACTGTTCGCCCTTCAAAGCCGGCAACCGCCTCTGTGTAGCACTTCTGCGCCTCTTCCGGCGACTCTGTGGCCGATCGTGCCGCAAGACTCAGGAGAATCCCCAGGCTGTCGGCCACATCGGCAAACCGACGAAAGCGCACCTTGTCGGCGCGTCGCCCGGCCGGGGACAGGTGGCGATGGATGAAGCTCAGCAGGGCGAACTCGAACAGGGTGACCCGTCCGTCCGCTCGGACCAGGTGAGTGAGGACCTTTTCCAGGCCGCGTCGCTCTTCCGGATCGAGCTTGCGCAGGGCCGGCATGGCCAGTTCCAGTGCCGGCAGTCGGATGGCTTCGCCAAGCTGCTCAAGGGTGGGGTAGAAACGCTCGATCAGCGCCGGATCAAAGCCGAGCACGCCGCGCGCTTCGCGGATCCCGGAGAGGGCCTGTTCCCGCTCTTCCGCGGACATGCTGTGGAATATCAGGCTGTAACAATACTGCACCGCACCGGTTCGGGTGTAGAGCAGTGTGCGGGCATTGTCCGGTAGTTGGCGCAGCAGTTGCTGGGCGTATTCCTCGTTGGCGGTCGTCACGACGCCTGCGCTATCGGACAGCCGGGTGTGTGGGGCCACCGGCGTGGTGTGACGTCCGGCCAGGGGCGCGACCATGTCCTGCAGGCCATCGCGGAACAGGGAACCCCGGGCGTCGTCCTCAACCGTCGGCCGAGCCTGCCGGACATCGTCTCGGCGGCGGTTGCGGAAGCGCGCCAGCAGTCCCGGGCCAATGGCGTTGATCCGGTCTTCCAGCGGCGGGTGTGAGGCGAGCCAGCCCGCGAAGCGCATGCGCACCGTTTCCGAAAAACACATGTGGTTGACGTCGCTGGCGTGGCCGGTGGACTGGAAATAACTGCTCGACTCGCCGATACGATAGAGCGCGCTGGCAATGCCTTCGGGGTTGCGGGTGAACTGCACCGAGGAGGCGTCGGCCAGCATTTCCCGCTGCCGCGAGATGGCGGCCTGGATCAGGCGTCCGAAGAACAGTCCGATGTAGCCCACGAGCATCAGAGCGAGTCCGAGGCCGATGGCCAGCCCCTGGCTTTTGTTGTCGCGGGAGCTGTAAGAGCGGCGTCGACCAGCGCTGCCCAGCAGGAACTGACCGATCTGGCCAATCATCAGAATGCCGGCCAACAGGGCGATCAGCCGCACGTTAATGCGCATGTCGGAATTGAGGATGTGGCTGAATTCGTGGCCCACCACGCCCTGCAGTTCGTCCCGGTTCAGCTGGGTGAGGGTGCCGTGCGTCACCACCATGACGGCCTCGCCCGGAGAATACCCGGCGACAAACGCGTTAATGGCGGTTTCGTTATCCATCACGTAGAGATCGGGAACCGGCACGCCACTGGCAATCGCCATCTCCTCCACCACGTTCCGAAGCTGGCGTTCCTGGGGGTCCTGACTTGAGGGATCAAGAAGTCGGGCGCCCACCATCCGGGCCACCCGCTCGCCGCCGCCGGCCAGGTCAATCCAGCGGATCAGTGATCCCAGCCCGATCACGGCGACGACCGCGATGGATGTGAAGATGCCCTGCTCGGATGTCAGCCAGACGCCGAAGTGGGCGGTGGGCTCGACATTGCGGGTCACCAGATAGCCGACCAGATCGACCACCAGGGTGATCAGCAGGACGGCTGCCGTAAACAGGAACACGAGCAGCGTGGTGTTACGCCGCGCGCGCTCCTGGCGCTCGAAGAATCCAAGTTTGGCCATAAGGTCGTTGCCGGGTCAGTGTGCCCGGAATCAGAAGCTGACTTTCGGTGCCTGGCGGGCTTCCGGGTTTTCCAGTTGCAGCTGCTCGGACGGTTTGAAGGCAAACAGGCCGGCAATGATGTTGTTGGGGAATTTCTCCCGGAAGGTGTTGTAGAACATCACCTCATCGTTATAGGCCTGACGGGAGAAGGCCACACGATTCTCGGTGCTGGACAGCTCTTCCATCAGTTGCTGGATGGTTTCATTGGCTTTCAGCTCAGGGTAGTTCTCCGCCACTGCGTAGAAGTTGGCCAGGGCGCGGGACAGCATGTTCTCGGCAGACGACAGCTTCTGGATCTTCTGGCCGTCGGCCGGGTCGCCGGCGGCGTCCTTCTGGGCGCTCACGGCGTTGTTTCGTGCCTCCATGACCTCGGTCAGGGTGTTGCGCTCGTGGGACAGATAGGCCTTGGCCGCTTCCACCAGGTTGGGGATCAGATCGTGACGTCGCTGGAGCTGGACGTCGATCTGGGCAAAGCCGTTCTTGAAACGATTGCGGAGGGAGACCAGCCGGTTGTAGATGGATACGATCAGAATAACCACGGCGGCGATGACCGCCAGGCCGATCAGCGTTGTCGTCATGAAGGGTCCTTGTCGTCAGTTTTCAGTCGAATTGGCGGTGATTTTACGGTGGAACGCCACCACAAAGCTTGCGAAATCGTCCGGTTTCAGGGGCTTGCTGAAAAAGTAGCCCTGGGCCAGCTGGCAGCCGCGGTTGTGAAGGTAGAATTCCTGCTCTTCGGTTTCCACACCTTCGGCGATGACGTCCAGGTTCAGGCTCTTGCCCAGGTCGATGATGGTATTGGCAATGCGGGTGTCTTCCTCGTTGACCAGCAGGTCGTGAATAAACTGCTTGTCAATCTTGAGGTGCTGCACCGGCAATCGCTTGAGGTAGGTGAGCGAGGAATAGCCTGTGCCGAAGTCGTCCACCGCAATATTGATCCCCTCATTACGCAGTTGCACCAGCTTTTCCACGGCGCTGTCCAGGTTCTCCATAAAGCCGGTCTCGGTCACCTCAAGCTCCAGCCGGCCAGGAGGAATGGCGTGCCGTTTGAGGGTCTTGAGTACGGTCTCGACGATGTCGTCCTGGCGAAGTTGCACGGCTGACAGGTTGACGGCAATCCGGATCGGCATGCCTTCACTGGACCAGAGCGCCGCCTGGGCGCAGGCTTCGTCCAGGACCCAGCTGCCGATTTCCACGATGGAGCCGCTCAGTTCCGCCAGCGGAATGAAATGATCTGGCGGGATCAGGCCGTGGACGGGGTGTTCCCAGCGCAGCAGTGCCTCGGCGCCAATGACTCGGCGCGTTTCCAGGTTGATCTGGGGCTGGTAGACGAGGTGGAACTGATTTTCCACCAGGGCCTGGTGAAGCTCCTTCTCCAGCCGCTTTCGGTCACGGATTTCCTGGTCGACGCTGGCCACATAGAACTGGAACTGGTTGCCGCCGCCGGCTTTGGCCAGCGTCATGGTCTGCTCGGCGCGCTGGAGCAGTTGTTCGCTGTGTTCGGCATCGTCCGGGAACAGGGCGATACCGATGGTGGCCGTGGCCGAGACATCGCGACCGGCCAGGCGAATGGGAGCGTTGATTTCGTTGAGCAGCCATTCCGACGTGGCGGCGCACTGGTAGCCATCACGCAGGTGCTGCTCAACCACGACAAACTGGTCGCTCCCCAGGCGCGCAGTGATTAACGGGCCATTGGGACCGTCACCGCCGAGGCGATCGGCGATGGTTTGCAGCAGCTGGTCGCCCATGTGGTAACCATGCTGCTCGTTGATGCTCTTGAAGTCGTCAATGCCGAAACAGAACGCAGCCAGGGTCTGGTCGTTGCGCCGGTGTTCTTCCAGGGCGTTGCTGAGCATAACCAGGAACAGTTCCCGGTTGGGCAGGCCGGTGAGTTTGTCGTAGCGGGACAGGCGATTGACCCGGGCCTCGGCTTCCGCCTGTTTCTCCTGGTTCTCGGTGATGGCCACCAGCAGGTTGTTGGTGGCGTTCACCCACAGACCCAGTTCGTCGTTTCGATGACCCCGCGGCATGTCCAGGAGCGTGCCGCCAGGGTTGTCGGGGTTAACCCGCGAAATCGAGCTGATGATCCGGAACAGCGGCCGGGTCAGCAGGATATGGAAAACGGCAAACAGCACCAGGCTCAGGACGATGGCCCGGGCAATGCCGGACAGGAAGGTCAGGGTGGCGCGTTCGAGCCAGGAGGCCGCGGAGTAGGCGGTGTCGTAACTGACTTCCAGGTAACCGTAGATGACCGGATCGTCGGCACCGCGGGTCAGGGGCACGCGATAATGACGTTCAGCGGAAAAGATGCGATCGGTCAGGGGGCGGTAGTCCGCCGGTAGCAGGTCGCGGGTGCTACGGGCCAGCACTTCACCGTCGGGGTGCATGATCTGGGCAAAACGGACCGCCTGCTGTTCGAACAGCCCATCGACTACTTGCTGGGCCAGGTCCTCGTCAATGCTGTAAACCGCCTGGCTGGCGGCATCGCGGACCAGTGCCAGGGTCTGGTGGGCCTGCTGGTCCAGTTCATCGGATACGCGATTGGCATCGACGATGATCTGGGTCGTGCTCAACACGATACCGCTCAGCAGCGCAATCAGCAGTACCCAGCGAAGAATGCGATAGCCGAGTCGGTGTTCAAACTGAAACTGTCTAGTCATTATCCAGCGCTTAGGGAACCCCCCGGACAGATGTTCCGGTGATCCTCGATTTTTGCCTCATCGGCACGGGTGCCGAGACGTCAGGTAGCGATGAGACGAACCTGGGTGAACGACTTCCTGTCGCGCCACGGGGCTTGTCGCGTTACGTCCTGTGCAGGCGGCCGCATTATGATCGTTATGGGCGGCCGGCGAATGATGGGCATTGGTATGACGGGTGGATAAAGCCGGGCGTCGAGTTGGATCCCGCCGTGCATACGATGTCCCACCCCTAGTTAAATAGCTGTATGGGCGGACAAAGTCCAGTTTCAACGGGTAAAGGTTTGCAACAAAAAACGCCCGCTCAAGGAGCGGGCGTTGATCGATCCAGTGTCCGGATCGGATACAGACTGGTTCCCTTCTTGGGATCAGCCCAGGTTTTCGTTTACGAAATCCCAGTTGACCAGATTCCAGAAGGCTTCCAGATAGTTCGGACGTGAATTCCGGTAATCGATGTAGTAGGCGTGCTCCCACACATCGACGGTCAGGACCGGCTTGTCGTCGGTGGTCAGCGGTGTGCCGGCGTCGTCGGTGTTGACGATGGCAACGCTGCCATCGGTCTTCTTGACCAGCCAGGTCCAGCCAGAACCGAAGTTGCCGGCGGCTTTTTCATTGAATTCTTTCTTGAAGGCGTCAAAAGAGCCGAAGGCCTTGTTGATGGCGTCTGCCGCTGCACCGGTCGGTTCGCCACCGCCGTTCGGGCTCAGGCAGTTCCAGTAGAACGTGTGGTTCCAGACCTGGGCTGCGTTGTTGAACAGGCCGCCCGGACCGGCCGTCTTGATGATGTCTTCCAGGGATTTGTTGGCATTGTCGGTACCTTCGACCATGCCGTTCAGCTTGGTGACGTATGTCTGGTGGTGCTTGCCGTAATGGTATTCCAGGGTTTCCTGAGAGATGTGCGGTTCAAGTGCGTTCTTTTCGTAAGGCAGTGCTGGAAGTTCGAATGCCATTGGAAGGTCTCCCTTGTATCTTCTCTCAACAGTATTGATGTGATGTGAACAGCTCTGGGGACGTGCCCCAGCGGTCAGATGACGTTACATCTCGTCACATGGGGTATGCAGAGCTTAACACCCTGGATGGGGCGAATCCACGTCGCAAGATGTTGGGGCCGCGGATGTTTTTTCAAGGGGAAGGGAATAAAGCCGACCCGGGCGCTGCGAAGCAGGCGCCCGGGAAGGAGGCTTCAGCCGCGGGTCAGCGAGCAGTCCAGCTCGGGCGCACCCGGCAGGAAGCAGGCGCAGTTCTTGACGCGCCAGACCAGTTCTTCATAGCTGTCGGCCAGCACGTTAATGTGGCCCAGCTTGCGTCCGGAACGCTCAAGCTTGTTGTAAAGGTGCAGGTGGGTATAGGGCAGGCGCAGGATATCGCGAATCTCGCCGTGGCTGCCGATGATATTCACCATGCAGCTGACGCCCCGGGCGCTGGTATCGCCCAGCGGCATGCCGGTCACCGCGCGGATGTGGTTTTCGAACTGGCTGGTGACAGCCCCTTCCATGGTCCAGTGCCCGGAATTATGGACCCGTGGTGCCATTTCGTTGGCCACCAGCCCATCCGCCGTTTCAAACAGCTCCAGTGCCAGCACGCCGACATAGTCGAGCTCGTTCAGGAGCATGCGGATGTAGCGCTCGGCATCGTCCCGGACTTCCGGGCGCAGGCCGGGTGCCGGTGCAATGGAATAGCGCAGGATGCCGTCGTGATGGACGTTTTCCGCCATCGGGTAGAAAGCCAGTTCACCGTCTTCGCCGCGCACGGCAATGATGGAGACTTCACGCTGGAAATCGACGAATTTCTCGACGATCAGCTTGTCATGGTTGATGGACTGCCAGGCTTCTGCGGCGTCTTCCGGCGAACGCAGGACAGCCTGCCCCTTGCCGTCGTAACCTTCGGTATTGGACTTGGCGACCACCGGGCAGCCCAGGTCGCTGGCGGCCTTGCGCAGCTGCTCGGCATTTTCGGCGATGCGCCATTCCGGAGTCGGGATACCCAGGCTGCCGAACAGGGTTTTTTCCGCTTCCCGGTTCTGGCAGACCTGCAGCGCGCGAGGCGAGGGATAGACGGGTTTTTCACGCGCAATGATCTGGGCGACCTCCACCGGCAGGTGCTCAAACTCGTAGGTCACCCGATCCACGCGGGACAGAAAGTCTTTCAGAAATTCGTTGTTGCGGTCGATGATGACTTCGCCCAGCCCGGCACTGGGGTTGCCGGACATGTCATAGAAGACGAAATCGTTGGCCAGCGGGTAACCGGCGAGGGCGAGCATTCGCCCGAGTTGACCGGCGCCTAATACACCAATTCGCATGTGATACTCCGGTGATGATCAAGTCGCCCGATGTGTGGGCCGGGCGGGTCCGTCTGGAATCACTCAGCCCGGGGGTCGGGGTTGTCGAGGACGGCCTCGGTCTGGGACGTCCGGAACTGTTCCACCGCGGCCCGGATATCGGCATTATTGAGCCCGAGGATCTGCGCTGCAAGCAGTCCGGCGTTGGTTGCACCCGCCTTGCCGATGGCCAGCGTGCCCACGGACACGCCGCCCGGCATCTGAACGATCGACAACAGGGAATCCAGGCCGTTCAGCGCCTTCGATTGTACGGGGACGCCCAGCACGGGCAGAGCCGTCTGGGAGGCCACCATGCCCGGCAAGTGGGCCGCCCCGCCAGCACCGGCGATAATGACCTGGAGGCCGCGATCGGCGGCGTTGCGGGCATAGTCGAAGAGCAGATCGGGGGTGCGGTGGGCCGACACGACCCGTGTTTCGTAGGCGACGCCCAGCTTCTCAAGCATGTTGGCGGCATGCTCCATGGTCGGCCAGTCCGACTTGGAGCCCATGATAAGACCAACTTGCGGCTGCATAAGCAAGGTCCCGGTGTGTTAAAAAAGAAGCCGAGCATTGTATGCAGAGCTCGTTAGCCATGCAAATTATGACACTCTTTGGCGCTTTGAGCAGCGAATCGATAAGATCACGTCCAGATTGACTCTTCTGAACTGGGGAAACTATGGAACCGATACGTCCTGAACGGGATGAAGTACGGGGATCAGCGGGCTCGGGTAAGCCCAAGCGTGAAAAGTCGACGCCGCGGGCCTCCCGGCCCGGGCCGGAGCTGTCCCTGAATCGGCAGCCCGGGCGGGGCGCGATTCCCGTTCTGGTGATCCTTCTATTGGCGGCCGTCGCGGCCGGTGGCTGGGGCTGGTACTTGCAGAAGCAGCAGATTGACCAGATGTCGGAGCGCCTGCAGGAGGCGGACTATTGGGCCCGCCAGAGCAAGCTGGCGCTGGCGCGCTTCGAGGGCAAGCTGTCCGAAACCGGGGAGAACCTGGAGGAAAAGGACTCGTCCCTGGCCAGCCTGCAAAAGCAGGCCAAGACCAATGAGAGTGAAATCCGCAAGCTGTGGGCGGTGGCCAACGAGCGGAACAAGGACGCCATTAACGCCAACAAGGCGGCACTGGCCTACCTGGAAGAAACCACCAGCACCCTGAAAAGCGACCTCAACAAGCGGGCCGACACGCTCGCCGCCGACATCAAGTCCCTGCAGGAGGCCGCCGACGAACGCCAGGCATCGATCGCCTCGTTGCAATCCAGTCTTGACGACCTGGCGCCTCGCCTGAAGGCGGTGGAAGACAAGTCCGACAACATGACGGCGACCGTCGAGCAGCGTCTGGACCGGTTTGGACGCGAGCAGGATCTGGCGCGTCAGGAAGTTCTCGCCCGCCTTGATAGCCTGGAAAAAGGCGGCGGCAACCTCGACTCGTTGAAGGGCAGTCTGGCCGATACCCGCCAGCGCCTGAGCAAGATCGAAAACGCCATCGATGCCATCGATGCGGCCCGGGCGCAGCTCAACGCGCGTCTGATCCGGCTCGACGACGAAGTGTCCAGCCTGCGCAAGTAATCCCGGCTGATCAGGCCGTGTAACAGTTTGTAGCTATCCCTTGCGGTAGGTCTCGGTTTCATCGCCCGGCCTGTTGCTATGATCCGGGACCAGAGGCGTCTCCAGGCCACGCACCTGCGGGGCGCCCGAACGGTTCGGGGGATGACACAATCATGCGTAACGCAACACGGATGGCCAGGTTTGCCGCCCTGGCCCTGGTTTTCACGCTCAGCGGCTGCAGTATTCACCAGTCCATCGGCAAGAGTACCGGAGCCTTCCTGCATCCGGTATCGGGCAAGGATTTCGTGCACATTCCCAACGATCAGTGGGACCAGCAGAATCACGCCCTCGTCTACTTTTATCGCACGCATTCCCGCTGGGCGGCCGACGAGATCGAGTCGCCCAGTGTGTACATCGACGGCGAGCACTACTTCAATATTCGCGATGACAGCTACACCTGGCTCGAAGTCGAGCCCGGTCCCCGCCACATCATCATGCGCCGGCCCCTGCTGGGGCTTGAAGGCATCAATGATATTGATTTAAGCCGGATTGCCGATGCGGTGCTCCATGTCGAAGCCGGCCAGATCTATTACCTGCGATACAACGAGTTATCCCCTCCGAAACAGGCCCATCCGGATCTGGATGCCGAGGATCCGTTGGCTTCGGGCGACCTGCAACTAGTCACCCGGGACTACGCCATGGGCCAGGGTGAGATCGTGACGACCCAGTTCCTCAACAGCGACATGCTGGCGCCGAACCACGCTGCTACATCCATCGTCGAAGCCAATCAGGATGCAGACTATGAGCGCCGCCGGGAAGAGCTGGAGACGGCGCGCGACGAGGAAATCGAGGCCATGAAGGCCAAGGGGCAATACGAGGAGGCGCCCTGGTACTGGCCTTTCGGCGGCGGACCTACCCAGCCGTTAGAGACCGATCGCCAGATCGATGCCCTGGACAAGGCGTACGCCTCGCTCGAGGCCGAGCGGGAGCGGGCGGAGGAGGCGGAAGACAGTGGCTGGTGGCCATTCTGAATGCGGGTGAGGGAGTCGTCCTCGCGGAAATGACGCGGCTGGTGGCAATGGATGCCAATGTGGTCGGGCACGAGCTTCATAAAATGTGAAGCGGCGCACATCTTTCTTGGCCCATCGGGGCGGTCTGACTAGACTGAAGAGAGCATGAGCGCTGTTTCCATGTGCCTGGACACAAGAATAAAGAGGATGAGATGTCATTGAAGGACACTGTGGGAGAACCCGTGCGTTGGGCTCGGGGCCGGCTTGATCGTTTGCGCCGGCAGTATCTGGAGGTGATCCACGAAGCGGAGCACCTGGGGGAAGAACGACTGGATGAGTTACGCCACCTGGTAGACCACCTCGGGCCTTCGTTGAAGGGCCTGGTGGACGAGCGACTGCAGGCGTTGCAAACCAAGCTGGACGAGATCAATCGGCGACTGGCTGAAGAAGCCATTCCCGACGAGCGCCGTTCGAGTGTTGGGCACCTGGCTCTGGAGAAAAAGGCGGCCTCTGCCGCCCGTAAGGCCAGCTCGGTCGTCAGGGCGGGGCGGCGAACGAGTGCGGCCGAATCGGGCGACACATCCAAACCGGCGCCCAAGTCAGCCGGTGGCAGTAAGAAGCGTACGCCATCGAAGACGAACGGAACCGATGCCCCGTGATCGCTCCCGGGGGCATTGATCTGGCTGCAAAATAACCACTTGAGTTTAATTCCAAAAAATCCCACGAAAGTATTTGACAGGCCCACTCAAATGCTTAAAATGCGCGTCTCATCTGGATGACACAGCAACGCCGACACGGCAAAATGTTGGTTCATCCGCGCTGATTGGGTGGTTAGCTCAGCTGGGAGAGCATCGCCCTTACAAGGCGAGGGTCGCAGGTTCGATCCCTGCACCACCCACCAATTCAGCGCGCTGTCGGGTTACCCCTTCGACAGAAAGATGATCGCGGAGCGGTAGTTCAGCTGGTTAGAATACCGGCCTGTCACGCCGGGGGTCGCGGGTTCGAGTCCCGTCCGCTCCGCCATTTCCCGAATTCCCGGGTGGTTAGCTCAGCTGGGAGAGCATCGCCCTTACAAGGCGAGGGTCGCAGGTTCGATCCCTGCACCACCCACCATTTCCTTTCCCTGTGTGGATTGATTTGTACCCGACAGCATTCGCTGGTTTCGGGTTTTTGCGTTCCTCATACCTCTGCAACTTCCAAACCTGATCCAGGCGTTGTCGACGAATTGCGAATCGGACAGTTCGTGGTTTATGCTGCGTTCCCGTCATGTTCGGCGATGATCGCGTCGATCTGGGCCCTCGGCTCGCAGTCTGACGTCCGGTTGGCGTCCGCGCCCGTATCTTCTCGGGGCCTTTCTCTTCATGGTGCCCCTCGAAGGGTGCGAGGGATCTGATTCTTTAAGGGATGGAACGACACTCATGTCTTCGCGTTTGAAACGCCTCTTCATTGTTTTTGCCGTTGCTGCCGTCGTCATTGCCGCCCTCTGGTGGTGGAGCCTGGGCAAGGAAACCACCGACGATGCCTTTGTCCAGCGGGACGTGGTGTACCTGAAACCCCGCGTGGATGGCCCGCTGGTGGATGTGGCTGTGCACGACAACCAGCCGGTGAAAGCCGGGCAAGTGCTGGCGACGATCGATCCGGAACCCTATCGGGCGGCACTGTCAGCGGCCCAGGCCAAGGTGGCCAATGCCCGGGCCTCGCTTGAGAGTGCGCGGGCCTCACTGACGGCTTTCCAGGCCAATCTGGCCGCCCGCAAAGCGGAAGCCACCGCGAGTGTTGAGGTGGCCAAAGCCCAGATCACTCAGCAGGAAAGAACGCGGGACGCACAGGCCGCCAAGATTGAACAGGCACGCCGGGATGTGAAGCGCTACAGCGTGCTGGTTGAACGCAGTCAGGTGTCCAAGCAGACGCTGGAGAATGCACGAACCAACCTGAATACCCTGGAAAGCGATCATGCGGCGACAGCCGCCGCGGTGTCCGTGGCCAGGAGCCAGCTTGCCTCGGCACGCGCACAGCAGCAGGCGGTGGCCGCCGATGATCAGCGTCTGCCGGTCATGCAGGCTGCCGTGGATGAAGCCCGGGCGAATCTGGAACAGGCCCAGGCCAGCCTGACCCAGGCCCAACTGAACCTGGACTGGACCACCATCAAGGCCCCGGTGGATGGCTGGATCAGCGAACTGCAGGCCCGCACCGGCGCCATGGTGGGACCGCAAGCGACGCTGGTGATCCTGGTCTCCGGCCATCCCTGGATCAAGGCCAACTACAAGGAAACCCAGATCGGCGATATGCACGTGGGCGATCGGGTGGACATCGACGTGGACGCTTACCCGAACACGACCCTGACCGGCCACGTTGCCTCTTTCCAGCCGGGGACCGGCTCCCGTTTTGCGCTGCTGCCGCCGGAAAACGCCACCGGTAATTTCGTGAAGGTGGTGCAGCGTGTGCCGATCCGTATCGAACTGGATGACACGCCCGAAGACATGCAGCTGTGGCCTGGCATGTCCGTCGTACCGACGGTGCATCTGGACAGCGCGGGCAAGCAGCCGTAAGGGGCCATCATGAGTGATGCCGCAACCGGCAACGAGGCGTCCTCGGCCCGCAAGGCGATCAATCCCTGGTTGATTGCGCCGATGGTGGCACTGGCGGCGTTCATGGAGGTGCTCGACATCTCCATTGCCAACGTCTCCCTTTCCAACATCGCCGGCAGCCTGGGGGCCGGGCCCGAGGAATCCACCTGGGTTCTGACGTCCTACCTGGTGACCAACGCCATAGCCCTGCCGATTGCCGGCTGGCTGTCCGAATATTTCGGCCGCACCCGTTTCTTCGTCGCCTGCATCATCGGTTTCAGCGCCGCATCCCTGGCCTGTGGCCTGGCGCCCAGTCTGGGCATGCTGATCTTCTTCCGGGCGATCCAGGGGCTGGCTGGTGGTGCGTTGCAGCCGGTGTCCCAGGCGATTCTCGCCGACGCCTTCCCGCCGGCCCAGCGGGCCATGGCGTTTGCCATGTACGGGATCGCCGTGGTGGCGGCGCCGGCGATCGGGCCGACGCTGGGCGGCTGGATCACCGACCAGTTCAGCTGGCACTGGATCTTCCTGATCAATGTACCGGTCGGGGCGCTGCTGATCGTGCTGATCCGCATGTACCTGCCGGACGAGAAACCCAACCACGACGGCAGTCCCATCGATTATGTCGGCTTCGGTCTGATCGCCGTCGGCATCGGCAGCCTGCAGTGGCTGCTGGATCGGGGGCAAAACGAGGACTGGTGGGATTCCCTGGAGATCCAGGTTCTTACCGGTGTGGTGATCGTGGCGCTGCTGACCTACATCGTGCGTTCGTTCGATCAGGACAACCCCATCGTCAACCTGCGTCTGTATCGCTATCGCAACTACGCCATTTCCAACCTGCTGATGTTCGTGCTCGGCTTTATCCTGCTGGGTTCCACGGCGTTGCTGCCGTTGTTCATGGAGTCGCTGCTGGGCTACACGGCCCTGGATGCGGGGTTGGTGATCTCGCCGGGCGGCTTTGCCATCATGGCGATGATGCCGGTGGTGGGGAAACTGGCTGGAAAAGTGGACCTGCGGCTGATGATTTCGTTCGGCCTGCTGTGTGCCGGCAGCTCGCTCTGGTTCATGGGCGGCTTCACGTTGCAGGTCGACAGTACAACCCTGGCGCTGATGCGTGTGTGGCAGACGCTGGGAATTGCCTTCCTGTTCATTCCCATCAACACCATGGCCTACATCGGACTGCCGGCCAGCGCCAACAACCAGGCGGCGTCGATGCTTGCGTTCATGCGGAACCTGGGTGGGGGTGTCGGGATATCGGTGCTGGTGACGCTGATCTCGCGCCTGGGTGCCCATCACCGGGTGCCGCTGGTGGCCAATACCAGTCCCGGCGATCCGGAATGGGAGCAGCACCTGTCCCAGTTACAGGGCGTGACCGGCAGCCATGAGCAGGCGCTGGCCCTGCTCAACCAGACCGTGCAGGGCCAGGCGCAGATGCTGGCCTATATCGACGCCTTCCATTTCATGGGGGCGCTGTTCGTACTGATGATTCCGCTGGTACTGCTGCTGAAGCCGGGGCAGGCAGATCCGGATGCCGAACCCGCGCCTGCCCACTGAGCCTTACCGTGGCGGGATAACCTTACTTGCCGATCAGTGACTGGCCACAGACCCGCACCACGTTGCCGGACACGCCGGCTGACTGTGGGTGGCAGTACCAGGCGATGGTTTCTGCCACGTCCACCGGCAAGCCACCCTGGGACAGGCTGTTCATGCGCCGGCCGGCCTCACGGATGGTGATCGGCATGGCGGCCGTCATCTGCGTTTCGATAAAGCCCGGTGCCACGGCGTTGATGGTGATGCCGTTCTTGAGGCTTTTGGCCATGGCTTCCACGTAACCGATGACGCCACACTTGGACGTGGAGTAGTTGGTCTGACCAAAGTTGCCGGCGATACCGCTGATGGACGACACGCACACGATGCGGCCGTTCTCACGGATCAGGCCGCGCTTGAGCAGTTCCTCGTCGATCCGTTCCTCGGCGGTCAGGTTGACGGCAATCGTCATATCCCAGAAATGCTCAGGCATGTTGCCCAGCGTCTTGTCCCGGGTGATACCGGCGTTATGGACGATCAGGTCCAGCCCGCTGCCCATGTTTTCCAGGAACTCGGCAATCAGCGTCGGCGCATTGGCTTCGGTGATGTCGCAGGCCAGTGGTTTGCCATTGATGTCCTTGGCCACGCGCTCCAGGTCGGTCATCGCCGCCGGGATATCCAGCGCAATCACCGTGGCGCCGTCCCGGGCCAGCGTCTGGGCGATGGACTCACCAATCCCCCGGGAGGCGCCCGTTACCAGGGCGACCTTGCCCGTCAGCGGAGCCACCGGGTTGGTGGCGGTGTTGCCGGTGTCCGACTTGCCAATCTTCACCACCTGACCGTC
Organism: Marinobacter sp. R17; assembly: GCF_003789045.1. Taxonomy (NCBI): domain Bacteria; kingdom Pseudomonadati; phylum Pseudomonadota; class Gammaproteobacteria; order Pseudomonadales; family Marinobacteraceae; genus Marinobacter; species Marinobacter sp. R17. The sequence goes on from NZ_RHGZ01000002.1 coordinate 68,023, forward strand.
GACGTACGCCGAGCGGGGCGACAGGAAGAAGCGCACGCTGGAGTCGATGCGTTCCTCGGCATTGGGCGAAATCCAGATCAGGTTGGAAGTGGCGCCTTTCTTGCCGATTTCCTTGCCGACACTGCGAGCGAAGCCTTCCAGGGCGCGCTGGGCGGCAGCGTGGGCGGGCTTGCGGCAGGTGTCCGGATCCTGGCCAATCACCAGGACGCGGCCGTTGGTGGCCAGTTTACGGATCACCGGGTGAAAGAAGTCGTACAGCGCCCGTAATTCCGTTGTGTCCTTGATGCCGCTGGCATCGAACACCAGGGCGGAAAACTTTTTCTGGATGTCGCCGCTGACGTCCAGCGGTTTGGCCTTGCTGCCAGCCTTGGCTGAATCGGTCAGCCGCTCGGTGCCGGAGGCGTGAAATACGTTGGCGGGTCTGGCCCCGAGAATACTGCCCAACGTCTCGATGGCCCGCGCGCCGTTGGCTGCGCCGACCAGCACGTCACCCTCGATGAACGGCTGATCGCTGCGCTGCCAGCGCTTGAGCACGACCGGCGACGGCAGGCCCAGGGTCGAGGCGGTGGTTTTGCCGACAGGGGTATTGACGAACTTGAGGTAAAGGTCTGACATAGTGGTTTCCTTGCGTCTTGCGCGCGTTTTTCGAATGAGGTGTCTGACGGGGCGTCTGCGATATCGGCGCTGCAGAGGGTCCCCGCGCTCTTCAGCGTTTCCCGTATGGTATGAAAACTGGCCGGCTTTGGATTGACTCAACGCGGTCGAGCCGTTGTCAGGGCTGCCAATGAGCGGGAAGCCCGTCTCGATAGACTGCCACACATCATACTGATGAACAGGATATTCCCATGGCACAGACAAGCAATGCAGGACAGAAGAAAGCGGCGAAGGCCGCGCAGACCGTCCGCCGGGTGGCCGTCATTGGCGGCAACCGCATTCCGTTTGCGCGCTCCAACAGCGCCTACAGCAAACTCAGCAACCAGGACATGCTCACCGCGACCCTGCGCGGTCTGGTGGACCGGTTCGGCCTGGAAGGTCAGCGTTTGGGTGAGGTGGCGGCTGGCGCCGTCATCAAGCATTCCCGCGACTTCAACCTGACCCGCGAGTCGGTGCTGAGTTCCGGTCTGGCTCCGGAAACGCCGGCCTACGATATCCAGCAGGCCTGTGGCACTGGCCTGGAGGCGGCGATCCTGGTGGCCAACAAGATTGCCCTCGGTCAGATCGAGTGTGGCATTGCCGGCGGCACCGACACCACCTCCGACGCGCCGATCGGCGTCGGTGAGGGGCTGCGCGAGATCCTGCTGGACCTGAACCGGGCCAAGACCAACACCGAACGCCTGAAGATCCTGGGCCGGTTCCGTCCGAGTCACCTGGTTCCGGAAATCCCGGAAAACGGCGAGCCCCGTACGGGCCTGTCCATGGGTGACCATTGCCAGATCACCGCGCATGAGTGGAATATCCCGCGGGACGCCCAGGACGAACTGGCCTACGAGAGTCACCAGAAGCTGGCTGCGGCGTACCAGTCCGGCTTCTTCGAGGACCTGATAACCCCGCTGGCCGGCCTGGAAAAAGACAACGTCCTGCGCCCGGACACCACGCTGGAAAAGCTGTCGACTCTCAAGCCGTGTTTCGATCGTGAGAACGGCACCATGACCGCCGCCAACAGCACCGCGCTGACAGACGGCGCGTCCTGCGTGCTTTTGGCGAGCGAGGAGTGGGCCAAGGCCAACAACATGGAGGTTCAGGCTTACCTGACCTTCTCGGAAGTGGCCGCCGTGGATTTTGTCGACAAGAAGGAAGGGTTGCTGATGGCGCCGGCGTACGCCGTGCCGCGGATGCTCGACAGAGCCGGCCTGACCCTGCAGGACTTCGACATCTACGAGATCCACGAAGCGTTTGCCGCGCAGGTGCTGTCGACCCTCAAGGCCTGGGAAGACCCCACGTTCTGTAAAGAGCGATTAGGTCGGGATAAGCCGCTGGGCAGCATCGATCGCTCGAAGATGAATCCCAAGGGCAGCAGCCTGGCGACCGGGCACCCGTTCGCGGCTACCGGCGGCCGGATCATTGCGACGCTCGCCAAGCAGTTGGCTGAGCGGGGCAGCGGCCGCGGACTGATCTCCATCTGTGCCGCTGGCGGCCAGGGGGTAACGGCCATTCTGGAACGCGACTGATAGGTTTCGGATCCCCGCGAAACCCAAAAGCCCGGCGCCAATGGCCGGGCTTTTCATTTGATGTGACGGTGGTTCAGAAGCCTTTCGGGATCTCGAACCCTGCCAGTCCCGCCTTTTCCATCAATTCCGCGAAACCAATCGTGGTCAGGTCCATGCCCGGTGCCCCGATGACCTGGATGTTGTAGGGCAGGCCGTCCCGAGACCGGCCCACCGGCACCGAGGTGGCGGGCAATCCCAATGTCGTGGCCAGGGCGATCCAGCAGAACTGGTCGAGGTAGGGACGGGGCTTGCCGTTGACGGTGATCCTGCGGTTGAAGGCTTCGCCTTTCTGATCGTGTTCGATCGCCGTGGTTGGCGTTATTGGCGTCAACAGCACGTCGTATTCCTCGAACAGAGTATCGATCTCGGCGCGCATTTTTTCGCGTCGTTCGTTCCAGTGCAGCCAACTGTGGATGGGCTGGTTCACGGCACGGCCGTATTCGCCGATGTGGTGGGTCATGGGCAGGAAGAGTCGCAGCCATTTTTCCAGGCGTCCGACCCAGGCCATCTGGCGTCGCTGTTTCGGTGTCAGGGAGGCGCTCACCAGGCTGCCGAGCAGGTTGAAGTAAACCGGCAGGATGGTTTCCATATCCAGCAGGTTGTGTCGGGCATCCGCCACCAGCGCGCCCTGTTCCTCAAGCCGTCGGCCCAGCGCGCGATAGGCCTGGGTCAGTTCGTCGGCCACCGGACACAGGGGATCGTCGAGCCAGAGGCCGACCCGGGCCTGTTCCAGACTCTCCAGGCGGCTGTCCGTCAGTGACAGGGACCAGCTGCGCTGCTCCAGTCGGCGCGGACCGGCAATCACCGGCAACAGCGTCCGCAAGTCGCCGGCGCTGCGGGCCATGGGGCCACCTTCCACCAGATCCGGCTCGCTCAGGGTCCCGGGCGGTCCGGGGATGTGGCCGCGCATGGACACCAGGTGGCGGGTGGGCTTATGGCCAAACACGCCACAGAAGTGGCTGGGCGTGCGAATGGAGCCCGCCAGGTCGCTGCCCACTTCCAACGGTGTGAGTCCGGCGGCGAGCGCCGCCGCCGCACCACCGGAGGACCCGCCAGGCGTGTGCTTGGGGTTGTAAGGGTTCTGGGTGGTGCCGAAGACCTTGTTGTAGCTCTGGATGTCCATGGCGTAGAGCGGCACGTTGGTCTTGCCAAGGATGATGGCGCCGGCATCCACGAGCCGCTGTACCAGGTCGGCGTTCTGGCGCGGCACATAATCCTTCATCGCCGGGGCGCCGGCCACGCAGTGCAGGCCGGCGACTTCCCAGGTGTCCTTGAGGGTCATCGGCAGGCCGTGCAGGGGGCCGAGTGGCTCGCCCCGGGCGCGCCGTGCATCGGCCTCGGTGGCCTGACGCAGGGCGTCCTCTTCGGCCAGAGTGACCACGGCGTTGACGTCGGGATTGCGTGACTTGATGCGGGCGATCAGGGCCTGGGTGAGTGCCTCACTGGTCAGCTCGCCGGACTTCAAGGCCGCGAGCAGTTCGACCGCACTGTGGTAATGGAGATCAGACATGCCGGATGACTTCCTCGGAAAAAGACGTTCTGAATCATCCATTAAAGACAAGCTGTAGCGACAAGTAAAGCAATTGCTTTAGGCGAAGCGAGTGGGACCGCCGGCGATCCTCTTTTGGCCCGATTCGACCATTACAGCTCTTGGCGCCAGCGTTTGATGGCCATCTGCTTCTTCAAGGCCTCGATAATTTCGTTGACCACCTGGATGATCTGACGCTCGCTTTCACTCGGCCCTTCGCCGGGGGCGGCGGTTTCCTGGAGGAAGGTGCCGACGATGTCCTCAATGAAGGCGTGGTTCTTGGCCGACGCCAGATCTTCCAGGATCCGGTGGATGACTTCCGCCACGATATCGCCCACGGCGGCTTCCAGGGTTTCCGTGATCTGGGGACCGAGCATCGGCACCTGACGCAGGCGGGACAGCTCAACGTTCTGGGTCAGGGCATGGTCCACGCAGTTTTCCAGGTAATGGCGCAGCGCCCCGCGGTTGGGGATGTAACCGGTCTGGGCGGTTTCCGCGACCTTTTCCGACAGCCATTGGGTCAGCAGCTCCCGACGAGGCATGAGGATGTCGTTCTGGATGCGGTGGATCAGCGGTGAACCGTGGGTCATTTCTTCCTGGGCGCCGGACAGCACCTTGATGACGATGCGGTCCGACAACTCTTCCATGAAAGCCTCGTAGTAGAACTTGAGGAACTGGTAGACGCGGGTCTGGGTAAAGTCGATGACCTGGTACTTGTGCAGCCGGTATACGATGGAGATGACCCGCAACACCCGCAGGAAACGGTAGGAGCCGATCGGAATACAACCCAGCAGGTCGTACCAGTGGATAAACGGATAGAAATACCAACGGCTGTAGAGCTTGCTGTGAATGGCGTAGATCCAGCGAATGACGAATTCGGTCAGGAAGATCCAGACGAAGATCAGGTCATAGAAAATGAAGTTGCGGTGGATCGGCCGGTAGAATTCCGCAAACGGCTGGGCGTACTGGAAGAGCAGGTCCTTGACCGCTTCGACCGCATACAGTGAATCGAAGATGATCCAGGTGATGTTGAGGAACAGTAGCCCCAGCATCACGAAATCCACGATGAACCAGAACAGCTGGTGACTGCGACGTAGATTGGCTCGATTGATGGTAAACATGCGCCTCGCCTGGCCGATGAATGGGGGCGTTTCCGCCCCATCCAGGGCAGCGGACAACGACTGCTCGACGCCGTAGCCTACCACCGGCATACAGCCAGCGAGAAACCGACGGTGGCGACCGCCGGCATCCGGCTACTTGAGTTCCGCCGAGCTTTTGCCGAGCAGGCGGCGGGCGATGATCAGCAGCTGAATCTGCTGCGTGCCTTCAAAGATATCCAGGATCTTGGAATCCCGCGCCCACTTTTCCAGCAACTCCACTTCACTGTAGCCAAGGCTGCCGCAGAGCTCCACGCAGCGCAGGGTCACCTGGTTGCCGACGCGCCCCGCCTTGGCCTTGGCCATGGACGCCTCGCGGGAGTTGGGCAGACCGTTGTCCGCCATCCAGGCGGCCTTGAGGGTAAGCAGGCGGGCGGCGTCCCACTCGGCCTCCAACAGTTGCAGCTCCCGTTCGGCCGCGGTCTGGGTCCAGGTCTGGGCGCGGTAGGTCAGGGGCTGGCCACACTTTTCCAGCAGGGCGTAGGTCTGGTCGAGTGCCGCGCGAGCGATACCGATGGCCATGCCGGCGACCACCGGGCGGGTGTTGTCGAAGGTCTGCATGGCGCCGGCAAAGCCCTTGTCGACGCTGATCTCCGGATCACCCAGCAGGTTGGCGGCCGGTACCCGACAGTTGTCGAAGCGAATGGCGGCGGTATCCGAAGCGCGAATGCCCAGTTTCTTTTCGAGCCGTTCCACGCTCATGCCCGGGGTGCCTTTCTCCACCACGAAGGATTTGATGGCGGCGCGGCCCTGGCTGCGGTCCAGTGAGGCCCAGACCACCACGGCATCGGCTCTTTCGCCGGCGGTCACGTAGATTTTCTCGCCATTGATGATGTAGTCGTCACCGTCCCGGGTGGCGGTGGTGCGGATCGAGGCGCTGTCCGATCCGGCGCCGGGTTCGGTGATCGCCATGGCGGCCCAGGTGTTCCCCAGGCGGGCCAACTGTTCCTCGTTGGCGACCGCGGCGATGGCGGAGTTACCCAGGCCCTGGCGGGGAATGGACAGGGCCAGCCCGACATCGCCCCAGCACAGCTCGGTCAACCCCAGGACGGTTTTCATATTGGTGCCGTTGCGGTTGCCCGACCCGTTTTCATCGCCGGCGCGGGCCAGGCTGCCTGCTCCGGCACCACCGTCGCCGGCGCCTTCGTTCATGCCGTCCATGATGGAGGCGAACATGTCCAGCTCACGGGGATAGTCGTGCTCGGCACGGTCGTACTTGCGGGAAATGGGGCGAAACACTTCCCGGGCCACCTGCTGGGCCTGATTGATGAGCGGGGTGAACTTACGCGGTATTTCCAGGTTCATCATCGAAGTCTCCTTAACGGCATCAGGCGTGGGTACCGCCAAACAGGGTGGCGGCCGAGCGCAGGTCGCGATACCAGCGTTCCACCGGGTGCTCCTTGACGAAGCCGTGACCGCCCAGCAACTGCACGCCGTTGGTGCCGACTTCCATGGCTTTCTCGCTGCAGAGCAGCCGCGCCAGGCAGGCTTCCCGGTGATAGGTGCGACCGGTCTCCGCCCGACTGGCGGCGCGCCAGGTGAGCAGTCGCATGCTTTCGATCTCGATGGCCATGTTGCTGATCATGAAGGCAACCGACTGGCGGTGACTGATGGGTTCACCGAATGCCTCGCGCTCGTTGGCATAGGGGATGACATAGTCCTGTACCGCCTGCGCGCAGCCCACGGCAAGACCGCAGCGCAGCAACACGCCGCGATCGATGAAGGTGCTGTAGTTGAAGTCCTCGTCGCCCAGCAGGGCGGAGGCTGGCAGCCTCACGTTATCCAGGCGGAGGCGGCCCGTCCCGGCAGCTCGCAGACCCATGGCGGGTTCGGCTTCGAAGGCCAGGCCGTCGGTCCCGCGCTCAATCAGGAACAACCTTGGGCCTTCGCCGTCCAGTTCGGCAGCCACCAGATACAGATCGCTGTCGCCAGCGCGGACAACGCCGCTTTTCAGACCGTTCAGCGTGAAGTCGTCACCATGGCGTGTCGCGCGGGTCGAAAGTGACATGGGATCGAACAGGGGCACCGGCTCGTCGATGGCGATGGTGGCGACCGGCGGCTGGTCTTCGCAGAACGCTGGCAGGTAGGTGGACTGCTGCTCGGCCGTACCCCAGCGGGTGATGGCCTGGGCCACGCTGAACGGCGCCAGCAGGGCCTGGGCCAGTCCCAGGTCGCCCCAGGCGAGCTGTTCGGCGATGAGGACACTGGTCACTGGCGACAGATTCTCGGCAACCCCGCCAAACTCGGCGGGCACGGCATAGAGGCTCAGGCCCAACGCCTGCGCCTGGTGCTCGATGTCCTGCGGCAGGGCGGCATTCTCATCGCACTCGGCCGCATTCGGTCTCAGCACATCGGAGGCAAAGCGCCGCAGGCTGTCGACGATCATCTGCTGGTCGTCGTCCAGGTTCAGGTCGAACAGGTCGCCCGGTCGGCGGGCGGGCAGCCGCTGGCGGGGGAACAGATCCCGGGCCCGCTTGAATTCACGGTTGGCGACGGTCAACGTCTGAAAGCCGACACGAGTTCCCTGGTAGGCCAGTCGCTCGACCGGCTTGCGCACGCCCAGGCGATCAAGCAGGGGGAGGCCGGCCAGGCGATTCATGGCGGACAGGGCGAAACCAATTGGATCGCGCGTCATGCTGGATCTCCGTTGTTGTTGGTTCAGGAAGCTGAACCTGATCATGTGGTGCGGCTGGCCCTCCGCCATTGGCGAACGGGGCTTCGGGGCAGGGCAATCCGGTCAACGCGACCCGGACTGTGCCGGTATTGACGACATCGAGCCGGGCGATAGGCCTGTCACATTGTGACGATTCGGTTATCCCCCTTTGAAATCATTCTTTTTCAGCTTACAGTTGTAAGCTGAAATTCTGAGCGTCGAGAAGAGATTCCGGAGGCATCCTTGAGTACCCAACCCACGGTCAACGTTGATGGCAGCGTGCAGGACTACCCGGTCGTCGAGGAATGGCTGAACTGGATCAGCCATGGCCTGGCGGCCCTGTGCAGTATCGCCGGCATGGTGGTGCTGATCGTACTGGCCAGCCTGGAAGCGGACCCCTGGAAAATTGTCAGCTTCAGCATTTATGGCGCCAGCATGACCCTGCTGTTCCTGGCCTCGACGCTGTACCACAGCGCCCGTCAGCCCCATCTGCGCCGCATCTTCAAGATGCTGGATCACTGTGCCATTTTCCTCTTGATTGCGGGGACCTACACACCGTTCCTGCTGGTGAATATGCGCGATGGAGCCGGCTGGCTGTTGTTCGGCATCGTCTGGGGTCTGGCGGCGGCGGGGATTACCCTGAAGCTGGTGTTTGGCCACCGTTTCAAGGCGTTGCAGATCGTGATCTATTTGCTGATGGGGTGGCTGATCGTCTTTGCCTCCACCGAGCTGGCGGCAAGCGTGAACAGCCTGGGGCTATGGCTGGTGGTGGCCGGCGGCATTACCTACACGCTGGGCGTGGTGTTCTACCTGATCAAGCAGATTCCCTACAATCACGCCATCTGGCACCTGTTCGTGGTCGGTGGCGGGGCCTGTCACTTTTTCGCCATCTATTACGGCGTCCTTTACGACAAGATTTGAAGCGCCTCTGATCGTCCCATTCTGTAATCCGGAAAGTCAGGCAGGGAACGCCGATCTTCGGTAGCATACGGCTGTTCGAAAGGTCACTTAGGGACGGAGACGTTTTTGACGATCAGCGCATTACGCCTGGGTGCATGCACCGGTTTTCTGCTGTCAGGTCTGTTCTGGGCCGCCTCTGCGCTGGGCGCGGGCCAGGTCGAGGTTCGCGTCGAAGGTGATTTTCCTGCCCTCCAGGAAAACGCCAGCAATTACATCGGTAACGTCGACGGTCGTTCCGCCGAAGATCTCCGCCGCTATGTCAGCCATGCCGAGTCCCAGGTGCGTGAAGCATTAAGGGCCCTGGGCTATTACGATCCCAGCGTCCAGTGGCAGGTGGACGACTCCGGAGAAGCGCCGCACCTCCAGCTCACCGTCCAACCGGGTGAACCGGTAAAGATCCGCGACCGCGAGGTGCGGGTGGAGGGCGATGCAGCGTCTGATCCGGATTTCGGTAAGGGCGATCTGTCCGCGATTGCGCCGGGCAAGGTGCTCAACCACGGGGCCTATGAGGCGGTTCGCCAGCGTATCCGCAACCGGGCCCGCAAGCTGGGTTACTTCGATGGAAAATTCACCGAGCGCAAGCTCAAGGTGGATCCGGAGGCCCGCACGGCGGATATCCTGATTGTCTTTGAGAGCGGACCGCGTTATCTCTTTGGTGACGTCACCTTTGAAGGCGACGGGACTTTCGAGGAGCAGCTGCTTGACGGCTTTGTCGAGATCAAGCCCGGGGATCCCTACGATGCGGACAAGATCGCCGAACTCGACAACAATCTTTCCAACAGTGGCTATTTTGCCGGGGTGATTTTGGATGCTCGTCACGAAGAGGCAACCGACCGACGGGTTCCGATCCATGTGCGGCTGAACACCAGGGATCCTCGCTCGGTGGCCGCGGGTATCGGCTTTTCCACCGATGTGGGGCCGCGCTTCCGGGGCACCTGGACGGAGCACTGGATTAACGCCATGGGCCACCGCCGTGGAGCGGAGGCCGAACTGTCGGCGCCGCGCCAGAGTGTCAGTGCCTACTACGAATTGCCGCTCGATCCCCCCATGACCGATGCCATCCGTTTCACCACCGGGTATCAGAACGAGAACATAGAGGATGTGAAGTCCGAGCGCTTCACCTTTGGTGAGCAGTGGCGCCACCAGCTCGATAACGAGTGGATGCGGGTGCTTTCGCTTCGTTTGGAGCGGGAAAACTACACCATTGGCCAGCAGGAGCCCAACAGCAGTCAACTGCTGCTGCCGGGCATCAGTTTTTCCAAGCTGGTGGCGGATTCGCCGATGGATCCATCACGGGGGTATCGTCTGCAGCTGGATGTCACCGGGGCCCACCGACAGCTTCTTTCCGATGCGGATATTGCCCATGTGCTGGCGGTGGCCAAGGGGCTGGTGACGGTCGGAAACGGTCATCGATTTCTCGGTCGTTTGCAGCTCGGGGCGGTGGCCACCAATGATTTTGACGACGTGCCGCCCTCGCTGCGTTTCTTCGCCGGTGGTGACCAGAGCGTGCGAGGTTACGGCTACCAGACCCTGTCTCCCAAGGACTCCGACGGCGACACCGTGGGCGGCCGGTATTTGATCGTGGGCAGCCTCGAATACCAGTATCCGCTGTCCGATCAATGGCGCCTGGCGACCTTTGTCGACCGGGGCAATGCCATCGATAGCCTGAACGATCCACTGGCGACCGGTGTCGGTGCCGGTATCCGCTGGGTCAGCCCGGTCGGGCCGATTCGCCTGGATCTGGCCAAGGGTCTCGACGACGATCTGGGGGGCAGCTGGCGTCTGCACTTCTCGATGGGGCCGGAGCTATGAAGCGGTTCCTGTTGTGGACAGCCGGCAGCGTGCTGGCCCTGGTTCTTCTGGCACTGTTTACCGTGTTCCTGGTATTGCGCTCGGAGACCGGCACGGCATGGCTGCTGGAGCAGGTACCCGGCCTGGACGTCTCCGGCGGGCAGGGCGCCATACTCGGGCGTTGGCAGGCCAGCCATGTCCACTGGCAGGGTTATGGCGTCAACCTGGATCTGGATCAGGTGTATCTGGACTGGTCGCCGAGCTGCCTGTTCACCGGCGTGCTGTGTATTGACCGGCTGTTGGCCGAGCGGATTGATGTGCGTCTGGCGCCCAGCGAGGAATCCAGCGATGTACCCTTCACACTGCCGTCGATCAATCTGCCGGTCGGACTGTCGGTCGGTGATGTCCGGCTGGGGCCGCTGGCCGTGGACGACAGCACCATCTGGCAGTCGTTTACGCTGGCCGTGGACGCGTCCGGAGCCGCCTGGACCATCAAGGATTTCGGGCTGGTGACCGACGCGGTCGAGGTGAATGCCAAGGGCCGCCTGGAAACCCGCGGCGACTGGCCGCTGGATCTGGACGTGGCACTGGCTCTGCCTTCGCCGGAGCCGGACAAGGCGTGGAAGCTGGCTCTCAAGCTGGCCGGCAGCGCTCGCGACTTGCGGCTGACCGGCAGCAGCGAAGGCTACCTGGCAGCCCAGCTGTCCGGCCGCGTGCAGCCGTTCGAGCCCGGGCTGCCGGCGTCGCTGAAGCTCAACAGCAAACGGTTCATGCCCTGGTCGGGCTTGCCGGCCACCCTGGAACTGGACCAGTGGACGCTGGCGCTGGATGGCAATCTGGACGACGGGTTTGACGTGACCTCCTCCGCCACCTTGCCGGGCACGGAGGGTCCGGTGTCGCTGACGCTGACCGGCAACGCGCTGACCGATCGGGCACGGGATATAGAGCTGCAGCTGGCCTTGCCGGACGCCTCGCAGCAGCAGGCCCGCCTGACCGGCGAAGTGCAATGGCTGGATGCGCTCAGCGCCAGCGGCAAACTCGCCATCAATCGGTTTCCCTGGTACACGCTGCTGCCGGGAGTCGAAGAGCCGCCGGTGAAGCTGCGGTCTGCAGAGGCCACGTTCAACTACGCGGACGACCGGTACAACGTGGAACTGCAGGCGTCGGCAGAGGGGCCCGCCGGCGACATGACGCTGGCGACGAATGCGGAGGGTGACCTGCAGCAGGTGACCCTTTCAAACCTGCGTCTGGATACCGGCGCCGGCGGGCTGGCCGGGCGGGCGCAGGTCCAGTACGGCGATATCGTGAGCTGGGACGCGGACCTCAATCTGGACCAGTTCAATCCGGGCTTCTGGGTCGCTGAGCTTAATGGCCAGTTGAGTGGATCGGTGACTTCTACCGGCTCAATCCCGGCGTCCGGTCTCCAGGCCAAGGCGGACTGGGAGCTGGATGGGACCTGGCGCCAGAATAAACTGTCGACCCGGGGGCACCTGGACGGTCGCGATGGCCGTTGGAGGATGGATCCGCTGAAGTTGGTGGTGGGCGAGAACACGGTATCCGGGAGCGGTCAGTGGGCCGATCAGATCCAGGCGGATGTGCAGCTGGCCCTGCCCAAACTGGACCAGCTCTGGCCGGGGCTGGCCGGGCGTGTCGAAGGTGAAGCGCAAGTGTCCGGCTCGCCGCAGGCGCCGTCGGGCAAAGTGACGCTCAAAGGCCATCAGCTGGCCTGGCAGGATCTGGAGCTGGCTACCCTGGATCTCAACGGTTCGGTGCTGGGCGGCAAACAGGTGGACGCCAGCCTGTCCGTCGACAAACTGCACATGGGCGAACAGGTGATTGGTGACCTGGATGTGCAGCTGAAGGGGACGGAAGAGAAACATCGCGTGACACTGGACCTCACCCATCCCGAGGCCACCGTCAGGACGGTGTTCGAGGGCCGCCTGGACCAGCTGTGGTCCGGCGCGCTGGCCGAGGCAAGTGTCAAAACGTCCGACCAGACCTGGCGCCTGGAGCAGCCTGCGGCGATCGAGTACACCGACAAGGGACGGCTGACGCTGGCGGCCCATTGCTGGCGCTGGCAGTCCAGCAGCCTGTGTGCGGACGATCAGGTGCTGCTGCCGGATCAGAGCATCCACTACCAGCTGCAGAATTTCCCGATGGAGAGCCTCGCCGCGCTGTGGCCGGACGATTTCCGCTGGCAGGCCAAAATGAATGGCGAGATTGACCTGACGATGACGGACAAAGGGCCCGATGGCTCAATCAGCCTGGATGCGGGCCCCGGCGAATTTGGCATCCAGCAGCAGGATGAATGGCGGTCCATTGGATACAACACCCTGAAACTGAACGCAAAGCTGAAGCCACGCAAAGCCGACCTGAACCTCGACTTCAGCGGCGACCAACTGGGACGCTTCACCCTGGACCTGAGCGTCGACCCCAACAGCCGCAACCGGGAGATCGAGGGGCATTACGCCCTGTCTGGCTTACAGCTGGCCATTGTTGAGCCCTTCGTGGGGTTGCAATCCATCGAGGGTCAGATTGGCGGGGAGGGGGATCTGTCGGGTCCGCTGCTCAACCCCCAGGTGAACGGCAACCTGAGCCTGCAGAACGGCAAGGTGCTGGATCCCTCGATCCCCATCCCGTTCCGGGACGTGTCGCTTGATATGGCCTTCAAGGGGCAGCGAGCTGAAGTCGATGGCAGCTGGCGCAGCAACGAACGCAGCAAGGGCAGCCTCGATGGGTACATCGATTGGCGTGGCGGCAAGCCGTCCATTGCCCTGAACCTGAAGGGTGATCGCCTGCCGCTGGTGTATGAGCCTTATGCCCGGCTCGAGCTGTCGCCGGACATCCAGTTCAGCTTCAAGGACCAGAAAGTCTCGGTCAGCGGTCGGGTTGGCGTTCCCCGGGGCGACATCGAGGTGCGCGAACTGCCGCCCTCCGCGGTCTCTGTCTCCGATGACGAAGTGATCGTTGGCCAGGAGAAACAGTCGTCCGCGGTTAAGGAAATCGCGATGGACGTGACCGTCGTTGTGGGTGAGGACAAGGTCACCTTCAAGGGATTCGGGGTGACGGGCAACCTCAAAGGGGAGCTGCACATCGGCAACAATCTCGATACCCGGGGCACGCTGCAGCTGGTTGACGGGACCTATAAGGCTTATGGGCAGGAACTGGAGATTCGCCGCGCCCGGTTGGTGTTTGTCGGACCGATCAGTGAACCCTATATCGACGTGGAGGCGGTGCGAACCGTCGACAACGTGGTGGCCGGGGTGCGACTGAGTGGGCCGGCGGACGAACCGGAAGCCGAGGTGTTCTCGGAGCCGTCCATGCCGCAGGCCGAGGCGCTGTCCTACGTTATTCTCGGGCGTCCGCTCCGCTCCAGTGGCGACCAGAGCCAGGTGGGCCAGGCCGCCCTCAGCCTGGGGCTGGCGCAGACCAACGAGCTGACCCGGGGGTTGGGCGAGGAGTTCGGCATCCGGGATCTGACGCTGGAGGCCGAGGGTTCGGGCGAGGAAGCCAGCGTGGTGGCCAGTGGTTATATCACCGACGACCTGTCCGTGCGTTATGGCGTCGGGGTGTTCGAGCCGATTACGACCGTGGCGCTGCGTTACGATCTGGGGCGCTATTTCTATCTGGAGGCCGCCAGCGGGCTGGCGGCCTCCCTGGACCTGTTCTACACCCGCGATTTCTAGCGCCAGCGGGTGGGCAGGCTTCAGTCCAATTCAAAGGTGGCGTTGACCGTCACCGTGACTTCCCGGTCGCCAACGGCGGTCACCGGGCCGCTCTTGCCGCGGGCTTCCGCCATCATCATGGGAACCGGGCGACCGCCGTAGCTGGTGGACAGCGATTTGACCTCACCACAGCTCTGGTTCAGGCGCTTGGCGATGAACTGGCACTGGTCCCTGGCATCATCGATCGCCTTGCCGAGGGCCTCCCGTTCCAGCGATTTCTCGTTGGAGTGGAAGAAGTTGCCCTCGCCGACATGGTATTCCATGCCCGCGTCCTGGGCAGCCTGCAGCACCGGGTTGAGGCTGTCCAGGGCCGACAGGGTAAAGCTGACGGACTGGGCGGCCACGCTCTGGGTCTGCGGTTTGTCGCCGTCCTTTTGTGGCGGCAGGCGTTGTGTATAGAGATTCAGGGCCGCGCTGTCGTAATCGTCCAACTGGTTGCGGTAGGCGCTGACATTGTCCTCCCACTGGGCGATGGTGGTCTTGACGGCCCGGGTCGCCGCCTGGGCGTCGGGATTTTCCGCCCGTGCGGTAAACTGCAGGCGGACGCTATCAGGGGTATAGGACACCTTACCTTCGCCGGTCACGTTGACTTCGCCGGCCAGGGCCAGACCCGGAGTGAATGCCAGGGCCAGCAACAGCGGGCGAGGGATGACCTTGTGGATACCGAGTTGATTGAACACCATAGATGGTTCCTTGTGTTGTCGGATCGGGGGCTTCAGGCCCCCGAAGAAGCGGATGTCCTGGGACATCGGGCGTTGTCGTTTTCTGCCGTGGCCGTCAAGCCGGAAGCCTTGATTCCGCCTTCCGGCACGAGTGAGAATGGACCAAAGTCAGTATCAGAGGTTCCTTCATGCTGGTTCATGAACAGCAGGTGCGCCTCACGCGCAGAGAGCAACAGGTCCTGCTGGAGCTCACCGGCCGCGATCCGTCGGCGATCCGCACCCGCGACGATCTGCGCCGCTACGCCGAGGCCAACCTGGCCGCGGAAGAGCATGATGTCGACACGTTACGTCGGCTCAAGTCCGTCCTCAGTAAATACCTGTTGGCTCTGTGAGCTAAAGGACCGGCCCCTCACTCCGCCCCAGTCGCTGTAACTTGTATTCCCTGGCCTGCTCGACAAAACATTCGAAAATACGCCGGTGCATCGGATGATAGAGCAGGTATTCCGGATGCCACTGTACCCCCAGAAGCCATTGCCCTTCCTCGCTCTCAACCGCCTGCACGAAATAGTCGTTGTCGATCGCGACCACCCGCAACCCCTGTCCCAGCCGCTTGATCGCCTGGCTGTGGATGCGGTTGGCGCCGATGGTGGTGGCGCGCATGATCTGGCCGAGGAGGCTGTCACGCACCAGGCGGACGGTCTGCAGGGGCAGCAGCAAGGGTCGGTGTCGCGTGTTGACGCGAAGCGGTGTGACGTTCTGGCACAGAGAGCCGCCCCGGAACACGTTGATCAACTGGGCGCCTCGGCAGATACCCAGCACCGGCAAGTGCAGGCGCTGACATTCTTCCAGCAGGTGCCAGTCGGTTGTATCGCGCATTCGGTCAAAGCGGGCGGTCACTTCCGGCTTGCGGCCGTATCGTTCCGGATGGACGTGTGTCCCCCCGGAAAGGATCAGGCCGTCGAGCAGGCTGACGTCCACCCGGGCGCCCGGGCGAATAAAGACGCTACGGGCGCCGTAAAGCGCCAGCCCAAGGCGCATCAGACGGTGTGTCAGCCGTTGTCGTGACGGTCCACTGATCCCGATGGTCAGCCCGGGTTCTGCGTAAGCCATTCGTCGCAGCGGTCCTTCCAGCTGGTGGTGAGGTTCTTGAAGCTGATCTTGCGGCTCTCACGGTAGAGCGCCATCAGCGACTGGAGCCGTTCGGCATCGGCCGCGAGGTTTTCCACCAGGACCCAGTCGTTCCAGACGGTGGAAAAGTGCCACTGCGGGTTGTCGATATCGCAGTCCGGCAGCCGGTAGTGCAGGGTGGGACGGGCTTTGACCCTTTCATCGTCGACGTATTGACGCAGGAGGGCATCGTCGAGGTGAGAGAACAGCGGCAACAGATCCAGAGCGCGGTTGCGCGTCGGGTTGTAGTGCAGGTAGTCCTTCATCAGCGTCGCCTGATCCGGGGTGTAGTCCGGCTGCATGATCAGGTCGACGTAATCGGTGTCCCAGGGCTCGATGTAGGTGGTGAACTTGCGGCTGATATCCAGCTGGTGACGGGACTTGAGCCAGTCGTAGAGCGCGGCGAAGGCCCGCAGGTAGGCCAGGATCGTCGCCGGTTCCAGATCGGGCAGTTCCGGGTTGAGCTGCAGGCCGAAGGCGTAGATCAGGGCTTCCCGGCTGCCTTCGGCACCGGCTTCACGCAGCTTGTCGCAAAGTGTCTCCATGGTTTTCAGGTCGGAGAGGGCCAGCGGCGGGCTGACGATCTCCAGGGGCACGATGCGCTCGGCGGCGGCGTCGATCACCTCCATGGCATGACTGCCCAGCTCCCGGATGGATTCGGGCAGGCGATCGTCCTGCAGGTCCAGGTCCTTGATCGGATCGGAATCCAGCTCGATGGTGAAATCGCCGAGCGGCGAGTCGAGCCGGCTCACGTACCGGGACTCCAGGCGGGGCTCTGCCTCCAGCAAACCCGCGCAGAGATTGACAAGACCGTCATAGGACAGGCCGGATATCTCCACTTCGACACCGACACGGCGTTCATCGCCGTCCCGGTTGTTGCGGATGCTGGGCATCCGGATTACCTGATCCGAGCTCATGTTCACTCCTTGTCTGAAAGCCGGACGAGGGTGTCGCAGCGTTTGCCGCACCCTCCGATCGATCGTCTACAGGCCTGCCAGGCAGGCCACTACTCGCTGTGGGTGACTCTATCACAGCCTCTCAGGCGAGTGCCGCTTAACAGACCGTCATTGCCGGTCCGAGCGTGCGACGCCGCTAGTGGCTGGCTGTTAGACTGAAGGAGGCTCTGGCGAGGGGGTTACCCTGCGTCGGGAGCCGGTAGTGCGCGATCGGGACGGGATGACCCCGCACCCTATGATGACCACTGGAGTAAACATCGACATGCTCGAGCAGACCCTGAAACAGCTAATCGGCCAATACCGACCCGAGAGCCTGATCGTTGCAGGGGATACGGCAGCCCGTATCGGTCGGATCTGGGCCGATCATGCCGGCTCGCAATTGCTGGATCTGAGCGGCGAGTCTGTTACGGGCCTGTCCCGTCAGACTGAAGTGGTCGACCTGGCGCTGGTGACCGACGTGCTGGGGACGCTTTCCCATGAAGACGCCCGGCAGCTGCTGGGTTGGCTGCGCAACGCGGGTGCCCGCCGGGTTGCGGTCAGCGTGCATCCGGACGATGACTGGTCGTTCAACGATATGATCAGCCTGGCCTTCACCCGCTATGCGACTCTGGACGACGGCATCGAACTGTTTACCTACGACATCGCCACCTACAACCGACCCCGGGACTGGAACAATCCCCGTTTCTGGGCCAACCCCGAGAATTGGGGCAAATACCGCTGGTAGCCCGTCATCAAGCGGGAGCGCGCCGACCTGATCCTGTATGAAGTGGGCGTTCGGTCCTCTTTGGCGGCATTTTCAGTGCGCCGGCACCGCGTTAGAGTAAGGACGATGGAAAGAATGTGGCGCCGGCGATGCAGTGGGTCAGCATTTTGCCCGCGGCGTCACGCCGTTATCAGGAGGTGGCTATGGACGAGCAATGCATCAGGGTCCGGATCTCCGGACAGGTTCAGGGCGTCTTTTTTCGTGCCAGTACGCAGGAACAGGCACAGGCGAAAGGCCTCTCCGGGTATGCCAAGAATCTGCCGGACGGGCGTGTCGAGGTCGTTGCCTGCGGTGACGGCGATGCCCTGGATCGTCTGGTGGAGTGGCTTCACAAGGGCCCTGAGCGGGCTCGGGTGGATCACGTGGATGTTGAGGCGGTCGGCTTCCGGAGCCATCAGGGTTTCCGCATCAAATAGTTGTATTCAGGGCTTGGATCCGATTTCTGTATACCGTCTTTACACTGGATGAAATACTGTATATAGTCGCTGATACTGTATATAAAGACAGGTCAACGGCATGAAGCTGACACCAAGACAAACCCAGGTACTGGATGTGATCCGTCGGTCGATCGACGAGACGGGTTATCCCCCCACGCGTGCGGAAATCGCCCAGGAGTTGGGCTTCAAGTCCGCAAACGCCGCGGAAGAACACCTGCGGGCGCTGGCCCGCAAGGGTGCGATCGAAATGGTGCCGGGCGCCAGTCGTGGCATCCGGTTGCCGGAAGCGGAAGAGGATCCGGGCCTGCCGATTGTCGGCCAGGTCGCTGCCGGCAGTCCCATTCTCGCGCAGGAACACATTGACGACTATTGTGCCCTGCAGCCAACCTTTTTCTCCCCATCCGCTGATTACCTGCTGCGCGTTCGCGGCATGAGTATGAAGGACATCGGTATCCTCGACGGCGATTTGCTGGCGGTTCACCGGACCCAGGACGTGCATAACGGTCAGGTGGTCGTGGCCCGGGTTGGCGAGGAAGTCACGGTCAAGCGCTACAAGCGCGACGGCTCCCGTGTCTACCTGATTGCCGAGAATGAGGAATTCGACCCCATCGAGGTTGATCTCACAGAGCAGGAACTGTTTATCGAAGGCCTGGGGGTGGGTGTGATCCGTCGTTCGGATATGCACTGACCACCCGGCACGCGAGCATTCGGAGGTGTCCCATGGAGCAGCTCAGTTTTAACCCGTCACTTTCCCGTCATCCGATGCCGGCGCCTGTTGTGGAGCCGGCCCTGGAACGACAGAGTCGTCGCCAGGAGACGGGCCGCCCGACCGGATCCGTTGATTTCGCGAGGAGCGCGTCGTCCCGCGGAGCATCGGCGCCTCAGGTACCCCAAGGTAATGTGACGGAGATTATCCTGCCGGAAGCGCAGGTGGAAAACATGCAGTTGCTCCTGCCCATGCTGACCCAGCTCAACCAGGAGCGCCGCTGGCTGGCGTGGATTGATCCGCCCCAGGCACTGATGCAGAAATGGCAGCAGATGCACGGTATCGTTGCCGGGGAAATCCTGGTGCTGCGTTCCAGCGATCAGCACGATGCGTCGTCACTGGCCGAGCGTGCTCTGCGGGCCGGAACGTGCCATGCGGTCGTGATGTGGACCGGTGGTGTTATGGGCGCGCCGGCGTTCGAGCGCCTGCAGTCGGCTTCAGCGCAGGGCAACAGTCATGGCGTCGTACTGCGCCAGAGGTAAGCTTTCGCGGGCGTGGCCGTTGAGCGCAGGGGCATTCGGATATCATGGTTCGCTCGGATGGGATGATCCCGGCCTACTGGCGACTTGTGGGCAAATCGAATCGCGCACATTCAGGTCGAGCATGGTAGGCGCTGTTGTTCCGGTTAGTCGGTCGTCGTGGTCGGGTCGCCGATGCTCTGGATGGGTCGTTTTTCAGGTTAGTTGGAGCGGGGGAGGTGGTGTGCGGCGAGCAGCCGCGCTGAACTCGCCACGATGAGAAGCAGGGCCTGGAAGATCCGGCCCTGTCAGTGAAGTGTTCTGGGGGTAACCGGTTTGGCGACCTCGGCCTCGGCGTCTTCATCATCCCAATCGATGGCATCTGCAATATTGCCCACCGCCTCGATACCGGCGGTCATCATCGCCTTGGCGACAGACAGGTCGCGATCTTCCATCATGTCCCGTGCTTCCTGGGAGAAAGAAATACGCACCAGCGGTGTGGTTTCGTCGTCCGCCCGGCGCAGGGCAAAGTCACCATCGGGAAGTTCGACAATTTCCAGAATCGATGTGGACATATAGACTGCCTTATCCTGAAGGCCATTGGCCTTTTCAAATCAGTGTGTTCGTTGTCGCCGCGTCATGGCATGGGGAGAGTGATTGGTCACCACTCGTCATGACGCTCCACGACCATTTCCAGATACGTTTTCATGCCGGCGGCGGTTTCCTGCAGTGCCGGCAGCGCGCGATCCGGCCCATTCTGGGACGCAATCGCAATCATGTTTTCCTGCTCGGTTGGCGCCTTGCGCTCTGTCGGTCTCTGTTGCTCACTGAGCAACTGTTCGATCTGTTGCCACCAGGAGCCGTGTTCCATAGCCAGGCGTTTCAGTTCTTCCACCTCGGCACGATCACCGCCAATGCTGTCTGCGAGGGCGTCCAGGCTTTGTGGTGCCTGCTGGCGCGCCTGGTAGATGTCGGCAATGACTCGCAGCAGGGCCTGGCGTGATTCGGCCAACAGGGCAATCCCGCCCTGAATGCTGGCTTCCCGCTCAACGGCGTGTTCCTGCTGCTCGGCAAGCCGGAACAGGGTGCTGGCCAGAAACAGCTTCTGTCTGGTGAATGACGGCCATTGTGACGCCATGTCGGAACCCCGTGACTCCATTGATCGCTACTGGTTGTGATTCTACCAGATTGTTGCCTGTGTTTCGCTGTCGTTGTGTGTCGATGATGGGCGCCTCGCAAGCTACCAATTAACAACTTCCTACAATTCAATGCTTGTCATCCGCTCGCCAATCAGGCAAAAAGCGCGCGCATTCGAAAAATATAACGACGTGTTCGCAACACGTTCGACGAAAGGTCGTCCGTGGCGGAATGCGTCCATGCTGGTTGGAGAACGGACTATGGGGAAGCAGACGCTTGCACTGATGGCAGTGTTGTCATTGGCCGGGATGGGCAGTATCGCCCAGGCCAAGGTATCCGACGCTGAGGC
The DNA here is from genome assembly GCF_003789045.1 of Marinobacter sp. R17. Lineage (NCBI taxonomy): Bacteria > Pseudomonadati > Pseudomonadota > Gammaproteobacteria > Pseudomonadales > Marinobacteraceae > Marinobacter > Marinobacter sp. R17. The sequence continues at coordinate 88,739 of NZ_RHGZ01000002.1, forward strand.
CGCCCGCCTGGATCAGGACCTGACACCGGTTGGCGCCGAGCGCGCCGGAAACCCGTCAGGCACGATCCCGGCCTGGGACGGCGGGCTGTCAACGCCGCCCGCGAGTTACCAGAAGGGCAAGATCGAGACGGATCCGTTTACCGATGACAAGCCGCTGTTCGTCATTACGGCCCGCAATGCCGATCTCTACAAGGACAAGCTGACCGCCGGCCATCGAAAACTGCTGGAGCAGTACGGCTCCGATTATGTGATGCCGGTCTACCGGACCCGGCGCACGGCGGCTTACCCCGAGCGAATCTATGATCGCCTGCGTGATAACGCCGTTTCTGCAACCCTGCTGGATAACGGTAATGGCGTGCGCGATACCATTGCCACCAGCCCGTTCCCGATACCGAAGAGCGGCCTGGAAGCGATCTGGAATCACATCCTGCGCTACCGCGGGGAAGAAGTGTCCTACCGTTCCGCCTTCGCCACACCGACGGTGGATGGATCGTTCACGCCGGTGCTGACCGAGTACGACTACTTCTTCGCCTACAGCGAGCCGGGCGCTACCCTCGCGGATATCGACAACAAGATCTTCTATCTGAAGACCCGGATTATGGCGCCCTCCAGTCTGGCCGGGACACTGAATCTGGTTCACGAGACGCTGGACCAGGTGCGGTCGCCGCGTCTGGCGTGGCGTTATGAATCCGGAGAGCGTCGCCTGCGTCGGTCCCCGAACCTGGCCTATACCACGGATCTGCCCAACAGCTCGTCGCTGCGCTCGGTGGATCAGAAGGATATGTATAACGGTGCGCCCAACCAGTACGACTGGGTGCTCAAGGGCAAGCGTGAAATCTACGTGCCCTACAACGCCTATCGCCTGCATCAGCCGTCCGCGACGGCCGACAGGATCGTCCAGGCGCGCCACATCAATCAGGAACTGACCCGTTACGAACTGCACCGGGTCTGGGTTGTGGAAGCTACCCTGCGGACCGGCATCGAGCACATTTATCATCGTCGTGTGTTCTACATCGACGAAGACAGTTGGCAGATCCTGGTGTCTGAAGAGTACGACGAGGACGGCAACCTCTGGCGGGTTTCAGAGGCTCACAACATCAGCTACTACACGGTACCGGTGTTCTGGACCACGCTGGAACTGACCTACGATCTCAAGTCCGACCGCTATTATGTGGACGGGCTCGATGATGGCCAGGGCCCGTATGATTTCCATCCGGGCTTCCGTGGCAACGAGTTCACTGCCTCTGCGGTACGTCGCTCAGCCCGCCGCTGATGAATATCGACGCCGATAAAACCCGATCCCTGTGGATCGGGTTTTTTGTTGGGACGCAAGCCTGGTGGCGTACCGGTCGGCGGCAGGCGATATCGCGGTTATACTGCGTGAATCATCCACTGAACGCCGGGAAGGGGAAGACCGAATGCCGAATGCACTGGAATCGCTGGATCGCCTGATCAACGCCTTTCGCGAAGCGCTCTCGCAGGATGACTGGGAGACACTGGGGCAGGTCAGTCAGTCCGTTCAGCCGACGGTTTCAGCGGTGGTTGCGGATGAGAGGAACGATCGCGACGAGCTGGAGCAGCGACTGCAAACCCTCCAGCAACTGATGGATGACGCTGCCCGGCGGGCGACCGAATCCCGGGATACGGCGGCGAGGGAGCTGCGGGGAATGAACCAGAACCGTAATGCGCTGCAGACCTACGCCAATGTCCGAGCCCGCGGGCGCCGGCCGTGATTTTTGGTAAAATTTTGCGTCATAAAATTGACTCAAACCTTTCCGGAGTCTTAACTACGCGTCAGAATTCAGGCAAACTGTGGCCTTTCCAGAGCATTGCCGAGGGGCTCCGGCATCCAATGCAGCACATCTTTCGCAGACCCGTCCCCGGGGCGATCTGACAGCTGGCTGGTCGGTGCCTTCCTGATAACCCGGAGACAAATCCCGCATGTCCAGCGAACACAATAAAATTCTGGTCCTGATTAGTAATGACGCAGTCCGTCGTGATCTGACAACGATCCTGGATTTTATCGGAGAGGTCTCTCAGGTGGTCGCCCCGGAGGCTTTGGCGAGTATTGAGACGACCGATCTGGCCGACGCGACGTCGGTGATGGTGGACAGCGCCGAGCCGGGGCTGGTCGACCTGCTCAAGCAGTTGGACGAACGCGATCCCGGGCTTCCTGTCCTGGTAGTGGGGGATCCCGATCTGGCCGATGCCAGCGAGGAAATCGCGAAGCGGGTGATCGCCCGCATGGAATGGCCCCTCAACTACACCAAATTTGTCGACTCCCTTTATCGCGGCCAGGTCTTCCGCGATCAGTACGCCCGTTCCAAAGAGCGGGGACAGCAGCGTAGCGTTCAGTTGTTCCGCAGTCTGGTGGGCACGAGTCGGAGCGTACAGCACGTGCGCCAGTTGATGAGCCAGGTGGCCGATAAGGAAGTCAGCGTGTTGATCACCGGCGAATCCGGAACCGGCAAGGAAGTGGTGGCGCGCAACCTGCACTACCATTCGCCGCGTCGCGACAAGCCCTTCGTACCGGTCAACTGCGGCGCCATTCCCGGCGAACTGCTGGAAAGCGAACTGTTCGGCCATGAGAAGGGCGCATTCACCGGGGCGATCACCGCCCGGATTGGGCGTTTCGAGATGGCCGAAGGCGGCACCCTGTTCCTCGACGAGATCGGCGATATGCCGCTCAACATGCAGGTCAAGATCCTGCGGGTCCTGCAGGAGAAAACCTTTGAACGGGTGGGCAGTAACCGCACCCAGAGCGCCGACGTTCGGGTCATCGCCGCCACCCACAAGAACCTCGAAGACATGATCGAGGGCGGCGACTTCCGGGAAGACCTCTACTACCGCCTTAACGTCTTTCCCATCGAGATGCCGGCCTTGCGCGAGCGTGTCGAGGACATTCCGCTGCTGGTGAACGAGCTGATCGCCCGCATGGAGAAGGAAAAGCGCGGCTCACTGCGCCTGAATTCCGCCGCCATCATGAGCCTGTGCCGCCATGACTGGCCGGGCAATGTGCGCGAACTGGCCAACTTGGTGGAGCGCCTGGCCATCATGCACCCCTACGGCGTGATCGGTGTCCAGGAGTTGCCCAAGAAGTTCCGCTATGTGGACGATTTCGATGAGAATCGGCCGATGGAAGATCAGGGCATGCCGGGTGCCGTGCCGGGCCTGGTGGGGCTGGATGCGCCGGCGCTACTGCCCGTCAACGGCATCGACCTGAAAGATTACCTGGGCAATCTTGAGAAGCAGCTGATCCAACAGGCGTTGGATGAAGCCGGCGGCGTTGTGGCCCGTGCGGCGGAAAAACTGCGCATTCGCCGGACCACGCTGGTGGAAAAAGTCCGCAAATACGGCCTGCGCGAAGAGACCTCCGAAAACGCCTGAATGTTCCGGGCCGGCTGTTCGTGGCCGGCCCGAATGCCTGATTCCTTCCACTGTCAAAATCCCGTTCCCGCCTTGTCTAACGCCTTCATATTCCGACAAATATCTGGCATCTCCGCTTTCTGTTTTCCGGAAACTTACTGAAAAGTAAGAAAAAATAAAAACTGGCACAGCAATAGCTTTAAGACCTGCAACGCTAATTATATTGCGGGCGTCGCGACCTTTCGTCGTGAGCCCGCAGCCGGGAGGTCAGGCATGAGCCAGCTGCAGTTTTCCGCCAAGTCATCCGCGACGGCCGGTGGGTCCAACGCCGCCGCCGACGCCAATCAGAAGGTGACGGCGCTGTTTCCGGAAGCCACCGACGATGCTGCGGTGGATTCCGCCCTGGACCTGTTCAACCGCATGTCCCGGCAGATTACCGATTCCTACCGCACGTTGGAGTCCCGGGTGAACCAGCTGTCTGGTGAACTGACCGCTGAGACCCGACAGCGCCAGCAGGAGCTGGAAGAGAAGGAGCGCCTGGCCGACCGACTGTCCACACTGCTCTCCGTCATGCCTGCGGGCGTGGTGGTTCTCGACAGCAAGGGCGTCGTCAGCCAGTGCAACCCGGCGGCGGTGTCGCTGCTCGGCGAGCCGCTGGAAGGGGAGGCCTGGCTTGAGGTGATCCGGCGCTGTTTCGCACCGCGTCGGGACGACGGTCATGAAGTCTCTCTGCGGGATGGCCGGCGGGTCAGCATTGAAATCCGCTCCATGGAAAACGAGCCGGGCCAGTTGATCCTGCTGAACGACCTGACAGAAACCCGTCGCCTCCAGGCCCAGCTGTCCCACGCCCAGCGCCTGTCGGCCATGGGCCGGATGGTGGCGTCGCTGGCCCACCAGATCCGTACACCGTTGTCCGCTGCCATTCTCTACGGCGGGCACCTGTCCCAGCCGGACCTGGAGCCGGAACTGCGCCAGCGTTGTGCCGATCGGCTGATGTCCCGACTGACTCATTTGGAACAACAGGTCCGCGACATGCTCATCTTTGCCCGGGGCGAAACGCGCCTGGCGGAACAGCTGTCCCTGGCGTCCCTGGGTGAGGCCCTGCAGGGCGCGGCCGATGGTCTGGCGCTGCGTCCGGAAACGACGTTGGAGTGGGCGCTGACACCGTCTACCGCGTCGATCCATTGTAATCGTGACGCGCTGGTCGGTGCCTGTTTGAACCTGGTGAACAACAGCCTGGAAGCCGGTGCCAATCATGTGACGGTGCGGGTCAGCGTGAGCGAAGGGCAGGCGGAAATCATTGTGGCCGACAACGGGCCGGGCTTTGCGCCGGAAGAGCGTGAGCAACTGCTCGAAGCGTTTTACACCACCAAATCCCAGGGCACCGGGCTGGGTCTGGCTGTGGTCCAGGCGGTGGTGAAAGCGCACAAGGGCGAGTTTGATCTGACGTCCGAGGGCTCAGGTGCGCAAGCGATTCTACGCCTGCCTCTGGCCCAGGACGCGGTTTAACACTGAACTCAAGAAACTGAGTACAAGAGTAAGGACAAGGCGGAGGCAATCATGGCCAAATCAACCGTTCTGATCGTCGAGGATGATCGTGACCTGCGCGAGGCGTTGGTGACGACCCTGGAGCTGGCGAAATTCAAGGTACGTGAAGCCGACTCCGCCGAGCAGGCGCTGCAGCGGCTGGCGGACGGCCCCGTCGATATTGTGGTGAGCGACGTCAACATGCCCGGTAAGTCCGGTCATGACCTGCTGTCGGACGTCCAGCGACTGCATCCGGGGCTGCCGATGATGCTGATTACCGCCTACGGCCAGATCAGCGACGCGGTGGCCGCGATGCAGGCCGGCGCCATCGATTACCTGGTCAAGCCGTTCGAGCCGCAGGTGCTGGTAGAGGCGGTTGGTCGCGTTGTGGGCGGCGATGGCTCCCGCCGCAAGGACGAGCCGGTAGCGGAAGATCCGGTCAGCCAGCGTATGTTCCAACTGGCCCGCAAGGTAGCCGCCAGTGATTCGACGGTGATGATCTCCGGCGAGAGCGGGACGGGTAAGGAAGTGCTGGCTCGCTATATCCATCAGTATTCCTCGCGGGCGGATCAGCCGTTCGTGGCGATCAACTGCGCGGCGATTCCCGAAAACATGCTGGAAGCGATCCTGTTTGGTCACGAGAAAGGGGCCTTTACAGGCGCCCACGCCTCATCGCCGGGCAAATTCGAGCAGGCCAACGGCGGCACGTTGCTGCTGGACGAGATTTCCGAAATGGACATGGGCTTGCAGGCCAAGCTGCTGCGGGTCCTTCAGGAAAGAGAGGTGGAGCGCGTCGGCGGTCGCAAGCCGATCCGGCTGGATGTGCGCGTGCTGGCCACCACCAACCGTGACCTGGCGGATTATGTCCGCGAAGGCAAATTCCGGGAAGACCTTTACTATCGCCTGAGCGTCTTCCCGATGCAGTGGCAGCCGTTGCGCGAGCGCCCGCGGGACATTATGCCCCTGGCGCGCCACCTGCTGAAGTCCCACAGTCGCAAGATGAAGCTGACTGGCATCAGCTTCAGCCGCGATGCCGAGCAGGCCCTGCGCCATCACAGCTGGCCGGGCAACGTTCGTGAGCTGGACAATGCCATCCAGCGGGCGTTGGTGCTGCTCCAGGGTCAGGACATCGTCGCCGACGATCTGTGTCTGGACATGGGCATTACCGGACTGAGTCCCCGCACCGTGCCAACCCCGCCGCAACCGGTGGTTGAAGAACCGACGCTGCCGGTCAGTGAGCCGCTCCAGACGGAAATGACCGAAGAAGAGGCCGAGTCCGGTTCATTGGGGCAGGACCTCAAACAACGTGAATTCCGCATCATCATCGATGCCCTCAAGCGTGAGCGCGGCCGCCGGAATCGCGCCGCCGAGCAGTTGGGCATCAGTCCCCGCACGCTGCGCTACAAACTGGCCCAAATGCGTGATTTCGGTATCGACCTCGACGCGGAGCTGGCCACAGCCTGATCCGCATTGTGAACCCCTGATTGACTCCTGCGTTAACTCCTTCGTCTGGCACCTTCGGGTGCCACTTTTTTGTTACCGGCCCGTTGGTCCTTCGGCGCTGCTGCCTGGCGCCAGTCAATTATTTGGCAAGGTTCCGGTAACAATATCGAAAACTCTACTTATCCTTATGAAAATTAACGTTATTTATGGTTTGGCCCGGACTTTGCTTTAAATCCTCCAGCAATGACTGATCAACGCGAGCCGGTTTGCTGTCAGGCGCAACCGGCGAGGAGAGAGCACCATGGTTCAACGGGCCGACATCAACAACGTCCTTTCCGAGATTCGTTCTCTGCGCTCGCAGATGATGCAGAATCAGCGGGTCGAGCAGGAGAACCAGCTCAAGGGTTCCCTCGACAGCGTCCGCAAGCCCAATGGTCCCAGCGAAACCCAGGAAGCCCCGGGGTTTGGTGACATGCTCAAGCAGGCCGTAGATGGCGTGAACGAGCTGCAGTCCAACTCCACGCAACTGGCCACGGCCTACGAGAAAGGCGATCCCAATGTGGATATTGCCCGGGTTATGATTGCCTCGCAGAAAGCCTCGGTCTCTTTCGAAGCCCTGACTCAGGTCCGCAACCGTGTGGTGCAGGCCTATGAAGACATCATGAACATGCCGGTCTGATAGCGGAGCAGAACCATGGCCAGTGCAGCCGCCGAAGCAACAACATCCAATACACCGGCAACGACCGACGCCGGCAATGAAAGCCAGAGCGATCTCCTGTTCGGCTTCAATCGCCTGACCCTGCTGCGCCAGATTGGCCTGATGGTAGGGCTGGCAGCCAGCGTCGCGCTGGGCGTCGCGGTGGTACTCTGGGCCCAGGAGCCCAACTACCAACCGGTATTGGGGGATCTGTCCAGTTACAACACCCAGGAAGTCACCAATATCCTGGATCAGTCCGGTATCGACTATCACATGGAGCCCCGTACCGGTGCGCTCCTGGTTGCCTCGGATGACGTCTATAACGCCCGCCTCAAGCTGGCCACCGCTGGCGTCACCGACGAGAAAACCGTTGGTTATGAACTGCTCGACAAGGAGCAGGGGCTGGGCACGTCCCAGTTCATGGAAAACATCAGCTACCGCCGCGGCCTGGAAGGGGAGCTGGCGCGTACCATTTCCAGTATGAGCAACGTCCACGGGGCGCGTGTCCACCTGGCGATTCCCAAGCGTTCCGTATTTGTCCGGGATGCCCGTGAACCGTCGGCGTCTGTCTTCCTGGAGGTCTACTCCGGTCGGCGCCTTTCGGACGAACAAATTTCCGCCGTCGTCAATCTCGTGGCCGGCAGCGTGCCGGAAATGAAGCGGGAGCACGTCACCGTTGTGGATCAGAACGGCAACCTGCTGACCAATGATGACGAGGACAGCGACGCCAAGCAGATGCAGGACCAGTATGAATACGCGTCCCGCATCGAGGACAAGCTCAACAAGCGGGTCGCCAGTATTCTGGCGCCGGTGGTCGGTGACGACCGCTTCCGCGCCGAAGTCTCGGCGGATCTGGATTTCTCCAACGTGGAGAAAGCCCAGGAACTCTACAACCCCGAACAGCGGGCCATCCGGTCCGAGCGGAAGATGAGCGAGCAGCGGACTGCGGGGGCTCAGGGCGGGATTCCGGGTGCGCTCAGCAATCAGCCGCCAGGCAATGCGACGGCACCGGAAGTGGCCAACAACAACCAGGCCCAGCAGAATCAGCAGAACGGTCAGGGTCAGCAGGGGCAACAGAACCAGCAGCAAAGTACGCCGGTTAACGTCCGCACCGAGTCGACCAAGAACTATGAGATGGACCGTTCCGTCAGCTACATTCGTCAGGAGCAGGGCACGGTCCAGCGTCTGACCGTTGCCGTGGCCGTGGACGACAAGCGGGTGGTCAATCCCGACACCGGCGAAGTCAGTTACCAGCCCTGGTCGGAGCAGGAGTTGCAGCGCCTGACCCTGCTGGTGCGGGATGCGGTAGGTTACTCGGCAGCCCGTGGCGACAGTGTGACCGTCATGAATACGGCGTTTGCGCCGGAGCAGCAGGTGGCCTTTGAAAAACCGGGCTTCTGGGAGCAGCCCTGGTTCTGGGATCTGATGAAGCAGGTGCTGGCGGGTCTGGTGATCCTGATCCTGGTCCTTGGTCTGCTGCGCCCGACCCTGAAGAGCCTGTCCGGCGCCGGTCGCAGCGAGCGCGACCGGTCACTGGGTTCGGACGATTACGACAGCCTGCAGGGCATCGAAGGTGACGACGCCCTGCGCAGCGCCATGGATCGCAGCGACGACCTCCTTTTGCCTGGTGCGACAGATAGCTATGATAAGCAACTGAACGCATTGAAAGGCGTGATTTCGGAAGACCCGGCTCGGGTCGCCCAGGTCATGCGCCAGTGGGTAAACGTGGATGACTGACGACAACGCAGCGCAAAACCAGCCGGCCAAGGAGCAGGCCAAGCCGATGCGCAAGATTCCCCGGGTGGAGCAGGCTGCTATCCTGCTGATGAGCCTGGGTGAAGCGGATGCTGCGCAGATCCTCAAGCACATGGGGCCGAAGGAGGTCCAGCGCGTGGGGGTCGCCATGGCCCAGATGAAGGACGTCAGCCGCGAAGAGGTCAAGTATGTGCTGGATCAGTTCGTCGACGCCGTGGGCGGGCAAACCGGTCTGGGCGTGGGTAACGACGACTACATCCGGGCGATGCTGACCCAGGCACTGGGTGACGACAAAGCCTCCAGCCTGATTGACCGGATCCTGATTGGCGGTAACACCACCGGTCTGGATACCCTGAAGTGGATGGAGCCACGGGCGGTGGCGGACATCATTCGCTACGAACACCCCCAGATCCAGGCCATTGTCGTGTCCTACCTGGACCCGGATCAGGCCGCCGAAATCCTCGCTACCCTGGACGACAAGGTCCGGCTGGATGTCCTGATGCGGGTAGCCTCGCTGGAGAGCGTCCAGCCCCAGGCCCTGCAGGAACTCAACGACATCCTTGAGAAACAGTTCTCCGGCGGCTCTACCACCCAAACCAGCCGGATTGGCGGGGTCAAGCGGGCGGCTGATATCATGAACTTCATGGACCGCAGCGTCGAAGGCAACCTGATGGATTCCATCAAGGACATGGATCCGGATCTGGCATCGACCATCGAAGACCTGATGTTCGTCTTTGACAACCTCAAGGACATCGATGACCGGGGCATTCAGGCCCTGCTTCGCGAAGTCTCTTCCGAAGTCCTGGTCGTGGCACTCAAGGGTGCCGATGACGAGGTCAAGGACAAGATCTTCAAGAACATGTCCAAACGCGCGTCCGAGCTGCTGGCGGATGACCTGGAGGCCAAGGGGCCGGTCCGCGTCAGCGAAGTGGAAACGGCGCAGAAAGACATTATCACCATTGCCCGCCGAATGGCTGAAGCGGGTGAAATCACCCTCGGCGGTTCCGGCGAAGAAATGATGTAATGAAACACAAGGGCCATCGTGATCGAATTCCTTCCGAAGAGCTGACTGCCTACGAGCGTTGGGAGCTCCCGCTGCTTGATGAAAAAGGCAACATGGTGGCGCATTCCCGGGAGGAAGATCGCAACGTCAAACCGCTGACGGCTGCCGATCTGGAAGCCATTCGCAAGGAAGCCTGGGAAGACGGTCAGAAGGAGGGGCAGGAAGCCGGCCACGAGGAAGGTCTGACCCGCGGTCGGGAAGCCGGCCACCAGGAAGGGTTCCAGCAGGGGCTGGAAGAGGGCCGTACCCAGGGCCGGGAAGAAGCGCTGCAACAGACCCGTGAAGAGGTCGAGGCCCGGCTGAAGCAGCTCGAAGCCATCATGGCCGATCTGGTGGATCCCATCCATCGCCATGAGGACGAGCTGGAAACGGCCCTGTTCAATCTGAGCACCGTTCTGGCCCGTGCGGTGGTCTATCGGGAGTTGCAAACCGATTCGTCCCAGATCCGCACCGTGGTCCGTGAAGCCATAGCCAGCCTGCCGTCCACCCAGGATAACGTACGCATCCGCGTCAATCCGTCGGACCTGGAATGGGTCCGGGATGTGGCCGGCCGTCTGGAAGCCGAAGCCAGTGTCGTCGAAGACGAGACCATCCTGGCCGGCGGCTGCAAGGTGGAAACCCGCCACAGCCTGGTGGATTTCACGGTGGAGAAACGCTTCCAGAAAGCCGTCCAGCGCATGCTGGATCAGCAACTGGACAGTGACGAGCCCGGCGACAGCGTCGAGCTGGATGCCATGATGGGCGACCTGACGGATTTCCATCGCGACGTGCTGGAAACCGGCAACGCCGACGACCAGACAGCGTCCGGCCCGACCGACACGGACACCGAGACCGACCGCGGGGAGGATGACCGTGACGAGCACTCTGGCTGACCGCCTCAACCGACTCCAGGATTACTTGCCACCACAGATCGAACCGGAGCTGTCCGGGCGCCTGACTCGTATGGTCGGGCTGACGCTGGAGTGCGTCGGCTGCCCGATGGTGGTGGGCGATCGCTGCGTGATCCAGGGGCAGGGTATTGGCAGTGTTGAGGCGGAAGTGGTCGGTTTCGAGGATGACCGCGTCTACCTGATGCCGTTGACCGCCATCGAGGGGCTGCGACCCGGCGCCCGTGTTGTGCCGCTGTCTTCGGCGAGCCGGGTGCCGGTGGGACCTGAGCTACTGGGCCGGGTGATCAACGGTTCCGGTGTGCCGCTGGACGGCGGTGGCCCCCTGCGGGCCGAAGCCCAGGTGGGCCTGGCCGGCGAAATCATCAACCCCCTGCACCGAGCCCCGGTCCGGCAGAGCCTGGACGTCGGGATTCGAGCCATCAATTCGCTGCTGACGGTCGGCCAGGGCCAGCGCCTGGGGCTGTTCGCCGGTAGTGGTGTGGGCAAGAGTATGCTGTTGGGCATGATGACCCGGTTCACCGACGCGGACATCACCGTCGTCGGCCTGATCGGCGAACGGGGCCGAGAGGTGAAGGAATTCATCGAAGACATCCTCGGCGATGAGGGTCTGGCCCGTTCCGTGGTCGTGGCCTCACCGGCGGACGATTCGCCCCTGATGCGCTTGCGCGCCGCCATGCTCACCACGCGCATCGCCGAGTATTTCCGTGACCGGGGCAAACGCGTCCTGCTGTTGATGGACTCGCTGACCCGTTACGCCCAGGCCCAGCGGGAGATTGCGCTGGCAGTCGGCGAGCCACCAGCGACCAAGGGCTATCCGCCGTCGGTCTTTGCCAAGCTGCCCCAGTTGGTGGAACGTACGGGTAACGGCAAGCCCGGTGGCGGGTCGATTACCGCGTTCTACACGGTCCTGACCGAAGGCGATGACCAGCAAGATCCGATAGCCGACGCGGCCCGGGCGATCCTGGACGGCCACATTGTGCTGTCCCGCTCGCTGGCGGAAGAGGGGCATTATCCGGCCATTGATGTGGAAGCCTCGGTCAGCCGGGTCATGCCCCAGGTGACGGCCAACGAGCATTTCCGCAAAGCCCAGGAATTCAAACAGGTTTTCGCCCGCTACCAGCAGGCGCGGGATCTGATCAGCGTCGGCGCGTACGTCAAAGGGTCCGATCCGGAGACCGATTACGCCATCGAACGCATCGACGACATGCGTGCCTTCCTGCGCCAGGGGCTGAAAGAGAGCGCGCCCTACCAGGCCAGCGTTGACCGGTTACAGGAGGTGCTGCCCAATCGCAAGAACCGGGCGCCGGAACCGCCGCAGCAGGGTAACGTATGAAACCGCGGTCCGAACGGCTAGAAGTGGTCCTGTCGCTGGAGCAGCGCCGCGAGGACCAGGCGCTGGATGGGCTTAACCGTGCGCGCCAGCACATGCAGCAACAACAACACCAGCTGGATGAGCTGCGCCGCTACCAGGCCGACTACCGGGACCAGATGCGCCGCGGTCAGCAAGGGGTGGTGTCGGTGACCAAGCTGCAGGGCTGGCAGGCCTTCATTGCCCAGCTCGATCAGGCCATCGTGTCCCAGGAACAACAGGTCCGCAAAGCGGTTGAAGCGTTTGAAAAGGCCCGGGATGTCTGGCGCGAGGCTTATGAACGTCGCAAGGGCATGGCGCGTCACATTGAAGCCTGCCGGGCCCAGGAGCAGCGCCAGCAGGACCTGCGGGACCAGAAACAGGCTGACGAAGCCGCCAATCGAATGCACGCCCGACGCCGTTTGACGTGATCCGTCGGGGAATCCACTTTAAATTTACGCATGCATTTCGCCGAGTTTTGTCTATCCTCAATGCCGTGGAATAATCAAAAATGAGTTCGGAGACATCCCGGACACTCGGCGTAAAGGACATACCCGGGGCAGGGCCGCAGACGCCATTCAAAGGTGCCGCGCCCGATTCAGAACCGCTGGCTCAAGCATTGACGGAGGACACCGCATGGCAATTCATACGCGGCGAAGCGAAGATGGTCGCACGCTGGTTATCAGTATTGATGGACGCTTCGACTTCAGTTCCCATCAAAGCTTCCGCGATGCCTACGAACACGATGATCAGGACGTCAGCGATTACGTCATTGATATGTCTGAGACCACCTATCTGGACAGCTCCGCGTTGGGCATGCTCCTGTTGCTGCGGGATTACGCCGGCGGTGATGCCGGCCGCGTCCGCATCGAGAACTGCAATAGCGATGTGAGACGGATTCTCAGCATTTCCAATTTCGAGCAGCTGTTCTCCATCCAGTAAACGGGAAGAGACGTTACGTTGGACGATGTGCAAAAGGACGCGCAGACGTTGCGCATCCTGATTGCCGATGACAGCGAAAGCGACCGCCTGATTCTCAGTACCATGGTCCGGCGTCAGGGCCATGATGTCATGACGGCTGCTGACGGTATCGAAGCGGTGGAATGCTTTCGGCGTTTCCAGCCCCAGATCGTGTTGCTGGACGTGATGATGCCGCGCATGGACGGTATGGATGCGGCACGCCATATCAAGGCGCTGGCGGGCGAATCGCTGGTGCCCGTCATTTTTCTGACGTCCCTGTCCGACGCCGACGCCTTGGCCCGCTGTCTGGAAGCCGGCGGCGATGACTTTCTCTCCAAGCCCTACAACCGCATCATCATCGAAGCGAAGATCAACGCCTTTAATCGCATGCGGGTGATGCACCGGACCCTGAGCCAGCAGCGGGACGTGATTCGTGCCCACAACCAGCGACTGGTCAACGAGCAGAATATTGCCAAACGGGTTTTCGACAATGTCGCCCACACTGGCTGCCTGGATGCGCCGAATATCCGCTACCATGCCTCGCCCATGTCGGTGTTTAACGGCGACATCCTGTATGCCTGTCCGCGTCCGTCGGGTGGCATGAATATACTGATCGGCGATTTCACCGGCCACGGTCTGCCGGCGGCCATTGGGGCCATGCCGGTGGCCGAGATTTTCTACGGCATGACCAGCAAGGGCTTCCTGAGCGGCGATATCCTGCGCGAGATCAACCAGAAGCTGTGGCGCATCATGCCCAAGGACATGTTCTGTTGCGCCGCCTTTATCGAGCTTGACCTTCATCTGGGCAACCTCAGTATCTGGAATGGCGGATTACCTTGTGGCTTCCTGCTGCGCCGGGGAGAGGCCGTTGAACGACTGACCTCGGCCCACCTGCCATTGGGGGTCGTCGCGGCGGAACGCTTCAGTGTGGATGTGGCCCGTTACAAGGTCGAAGAAGGGGACACGGTGCTGTTTGCCACCGATGGTGTTCCCGAAGCCATGAACGCCGAGGGCGAGATGTTCGGCGAGACCCGGCTGGAAGCCGCCGTTGCCGGTACGCCCGACGACCAGTCGGTGCTGGATGCGGTGCTGCGGGCGGTAGCCCGGTTTACTGGCGCCGAGGAATCCAGCGATGATCTGACGGTGTTGACCGTCGACGTGGTACCGCCGGCCGAGGTTGAAGAGCTGCCATTGCGGGTCACCCAGTCGGCCCTGAGCGGGCCGGCTACCTGGTCCTGTGAGTATGAGGTAACTGGCGAAACGCTGGCCCAGTTCAACCCGCTGCCGCTGTTGCTCCACATCTGTATGGAGGTGCCCGGTCTGCGCCGGCGGGGTGGCGAAGTGTACACTGTGCTCGCGGAGCTTTACACCAACGCCCTGGAACATGGGGTGTTGGGACTGCCGTCTGTCTGGAAGAATTCACCGGAAGGGTTCGGCCAGTACTATGCCGAGCGGGAACGCCGACTGCGAACCGTGGGCGATCATGCGGTGCTGTTCCGCCTCGAACACAAGACCGGCCGGAACGGCGGTGAGTTGCGGGTGGTGTGCCGGGATAGTGGCGTGGGCTTCAACTATACTGAGCAGACACAAAGGACCGTCCCTGAGGCCGGGTACGCCGGCCGCGGGCTGGCGTTGCTGCGACAGCTGTGTGACTCGCTGACGCACCATGGCACGGGCAATGAAGTCGAGGCGGTCTATCGCTGGACGTTCGATCCCGACGAATCGGAACAACACACGGGTTGAACCGGGATGACGGAGCAGGCAGTGTAGCCGACCTCCGTTGGCGGCGCGTTCCCGAGGGGGCACGTCCGGGGCATCGTTGAGGGATGCCCGCTGATCCAAGCTGGACAAGGTGATCCGCCGGCCAAGCCGCAGGCCGGCCGGATGACAAGGAGACAATCATGAACGACAAGCCACATCTGGACGATGACGCGCTTGCGGAACTTCAGGAGGTTATGGAAGGTGAGTTCGACGTGTTGATCAGGACCTACCTGAGCGACTCGTCGGAACGGCTGGATACACTGAGATCGGCAATCAGTGATCGTGACGCCGACGCCTTCACCCGATCCGCCCACAGCTTCAAGGGAAGTTGCATCAACATTGGTGCGCCACGACTTGGCGCTTTGTGTGCCGATGCGGAAATGGCGGGCAAGGAAAATCGCATTGAAGATGCCCGCCACGTTCTGGACGATATCCAGAGCGAATTTGCTACCGTCCGCGAGCTGCTTGAACGCACCCTGATGCCTTGAAGCCGGAGTCGGCCTGTCGGGCCGGCCCTTGTGCCGGTGGTCCGACAGGTCAGCGCGGGCGGGTGCCCGCTCAGCGAGCACCCGCCCGCCGGATGGAATCTGGCATCTTAATTGCTCCAGTCCCTGCAACACTGATTGATTGATGCCTAGCGGCAAGAGGTTGCCATGTCCGGACTGGTGCTTAACCCTGCATCACCCACACCCGATAAAATGTTGGACCGATCCTCGTCGGCTGGAGACTCGGAACGTTCCGGAGAAGCGTTCCAGGAAGTGTCCAACCGCGAACAGTCTCGCCTGGAGCAAAAGGAGGCGCAGCAGGACCGGGCCCAGCGCCGGGCGGAAGATGAGCGTCTGCAGGAAAAACGGGCTGAGCGGGCCGATGCCAACGAGCGCCAGGAAGAAAGCGCCCGGGCGGACAAGGCCGAAGAACAGCGGCGTTCCGATGACGCCAAGGCCAAGGATGCCAAGGGCAAAGAGGCCGATGCCGCCGACGATGACAAGTCGGTCGCGGAGAGCCAGGCCGACAAGAGCGAGAAAACGGTGTCTAATGAGGAAAAGGACGGCAAGGATCAGAAAGACGACAAGCGGAAAGACGATGCCGCTGCGCCGATGCTCTTCTCCATGCCAACCAATGTGCCGGTGGAAGGCGCCAAAACATCCGCAACCGACGGTCCATCGACCTCGTCTTCTGCCGCACAGAATCCGCTGCAGGGGCTTTCTCTCAAATCGCTAGGTCAGGGGGCATCGGGCAACAGTGCCCAGGACGGGAACAGTGACGGCCTGGGGGCCGGTAAGTCGGACGCCGTCAGCACGCTGCTTGGCAAGGGCGCTGCCGCCGAAGGCAAAGCCCTGGATTTCTCTGCCCAACTGGGTCGCTTGCAGGGAGACAGCAGCACCCAAACGTCGGTGCAGAATAACGCCACCAGTCTGCAACGGGGGCTTGAAGGTCGCGAAACCATGGCGCCCCTGAAAAGCTATTCCACCAGCATTGATCTGCCGGTTCAGCACGCCGAGTGGGGCGACAAGATCGCCGGCAAGCTGGCCTGGCTCACCAGTCAGCGCATGTCCGCCGCGGAAATCCACGTGACCCCGCCGGACATGGGACCGCTGGAAGTCCGGGTTCAGGTGCATCACGACCAGGCCCAGGTGACGGTCCACGCCACCCATGCCGCCGTCCGGGACCAGTTGGAACTGAACGGCCACCGTCTGCGTGACATGCTGCAGGAGAACGGGTTGAACCTGGATCGTTTTGAAGTGTCCGCTGACACGGCAGACCAGGGCGCCCAGCAGCAACTGCAGCAGGAGGATGAGAATGGTGGCAATGGCAGTGGCAGCCTGGCCGGAGAGGGCGAGGAACTTTCGACCGACGAATCCGGCACGCTCGCCAGCGGTCAGCTTGATCTGAGCTGGCGTGGCGAAGTGGATCTGTACGCCTGACCGCCCGGTCAGGCTGGCTTTCCCCTCCCGCTCTTCGCGACGAATTTTCCGTCAGACCCCGTCAGAATGCACGGAACGTGCGTTCGTGGTTTATGTCTCCGCGTCCAAACGCTAAACTTCTGTTTTCCAAAAGATCTGACTGGAAGCGGCTATCTGGAGCAGGATTGGCCTGTTCCTTGCTGCTAACATCTCCAGACAGCGTGATATGACAATAATCTGACTGTAGGACTTATGGCGGAAAATACCGAGCAGGCCCCTGCGGGCGGGGGTAAAGGCAAGCTGAAGCTGATCATCGGCCTTGTCCTGATCATTATTCTGGCGGTGGGGCTGTCGGTGGCCGGCACCCTCTGGTTCCTGAAATCCGATGACGGTGCTGCCGCCGATGAAGCGGCCGCCGACGAGACGGCCGAGCCAGCATTCCAGTCCAGCCACTACTACGCCATCACCAAACCGTTTGTGGTCACACTGTCCACGGACGGGCGCCAGCGTTACATGCAGATCTTCCTGGCGCTGCAAAGCCGCAACCAGGGGGCGCTGGACGTCGCGCAGGCCAACATGCCGCTGATCCGAAGCCGGTTGCTGACCCTGTTTGGCGGGCAGGATTTCCAGGCCATGCAGACGCCTGAAGGCAAGGAAAAGCTGTTGCAGGAGACACTGGACACGATCAACGGCATCCTGGCGGAGGAAGGCGGCGAGCCGATCGACCATGTCCTTTTCGAAAATTTTGTGTTGCAGTAGCTATGACAGATTGTGGCCGATTGACTAATCTCGAGGTCGGATAGGGACTATGCAGGACTTACTCTCACAAGACGAGATCGACGCGCTCCTGCACGGCGTTGATGACGGCGATGTCGACACCTATGACGACGTCGACGATACCGGCGTCAAGAATTACGACCTGGCCAGCCAGGATCGGATCGTGCGCGGCCGGATGCCGACGCTCGAGATGATCAACGAGCGATTTGCCCGTTACACCCGCATCAGTCTGTTCAACATGCTGCGCCGCAACGCCGACGTTTCCACCGGCGGCGTGCAGATCATGAAATTTGGCGAATACATCCACACGCTGTACGTGCCCACCAGCCTCAACCTGGTCAAGATGCGCCCGCTGCGCGGCACCGCGTTGTTTATTCTCGACGCCAAGCTGGTCTTCAAGTTAGTGGATAACTTCTTTGGCGGGGAAGGTCGGCACGCCAAGATCGAGGGCCGCGAGTTCACGCCCACCGAGACCCGCATCGTGCAGATGATGCTCGATCAGGTCTTCAAGGACATGCGCGAGGCCTGGAATGCCGTCCTGAAAATGGATTTCGAGTACCTCAGCTCCGAGGTCAATCCGGCGATGGCCAACATCGTCAGCCCCAGTGAAGTGGTGGTGATCAGCACGTTCCATATTGAGCTGGACGGCGGCGGTGGCGAGCTTCACATGGCCTTGCCGTATTCCATGATCGAACCGATCCGGGATGTGCTGGACGCGGGTGTCCAGAGTGATATCGACGAAGTCGATGAACGCTGGGTCAATGCCCTCCAGGAAGACATCAAGGCCGTGAATGTTCCGGTCAATGCCACGGTCTGCCGACGCCGGATGTCGTTGCGGGAAATCGCCAAGCTCAAGGCCGGCGATGTGATTCCGGTGGAGCTGGAAGAAGAGCTGACGGTAACGGCTAACGGCATTCCAATCTATCAGGCCCAAATGGGCACCCGCGACGGGAATCTGGCGCTGCGGGTCACCCGTCGCATGAACCGGCCCAAAGTGAAGAAGCAACTGAAGGTGAACAGGCATGGCTGAAGACGACAAAAAGAAAGAGGGGCAGGAGATGAGCGAAGACGAAAAGCTCGCTGCCGAGTGGGAAGCCGCCATGTCCGAATCCGGCGATGATGCGGCTGACGGCGAAACCGCTGCCGAAGACGGCGGTGAACGTGATGACGAATGGGCGGCCGCCATGGCGGAGGCCGGTGCCAGTGAAGAGGATGTGAAAGCCGCACCGATGGAAGAGTTCGGCCAGGAAAGTGCGATCTCGGAAACCGGCACGGGTCCGGCTCCGGATCTGGATGTCATCCTGGATATTCCGGTGACCATCTCCATGGAGGTCGGGAACACCCAGATTCCCATTCGTAACCTGCTGCAGCTCAACCAGGGGTCGGTGATCGAGCTGGACCGGTTGGCGGGCGAACCGCTGGACGTGTTGGTCAACGGCACCCTGATCGCCCATGGTGAGGTGGTCATGGTGAACGAGAAATTCGGTATTCGCCTGACGGACGTCATCAGCCCGGGCGAGCGCATCAAGCGACTGTCAAAATAAGAAAGCCTGACCCCCGGCCCGGCCGATGGCCCGGGCCTGACGGGTGGGTGGAGGTATTCCCTTGTATCGCATCCTGTTCTGCGGATGGCTTCTGCTGCTCAGCGCCCCGTTGCTGGCCGAAGAAAAAAATGGCGCTGGTGCGGTCACTCGCGGCGCTGATAACCTCACATCACTGATGAGCCTGGGGCTTGGCCTGATTGTCGTCATTGCCCTGATTTTTGGCTGTGCCTGGCTGGTCAAGCGGATGAACGGCCTGTCCGGCATGAACAACCAGGCGATCAAAGTGGTCAGCGTCATGCCGGTGGGCGCCCGCGAGCGCATTGCCCTGATTGAAGTGGGCGGCACCCAGATCCTGGTGGGCATTACCGCCACCGCGATCCGGACGCTGCATGTCTTTGACGAGCCAGTGGTCAGTGGCAGCGTGGGCGGCGACAGTGAGTTTGCCAAGCGACTGCAGACCATGCTCGGGCGCAGCTGGGGTGATCGCTCGGCCTCCCGCAATGACCAGGGAGGTGATGCGTGACCCTGTTGGCCCGAAGCCTTAAACTGTGCCTGACGTGCCTTCCCCTGTTCCTGTTTGTTCTCCCGGCCCAGGCGGCCGATATCCCCGGAATCCCGGCGATCACCGTAACGCCGGGTCCGGATGGCAATACCCAGGAGTATTCGGTCACCCTGCAGGTCCTGGCGCTGATGACGGCGCTGACGTTCCTGCCGGCCATGCTGATGATGATGACGTCGTTCACCCGCATCATCATCGTCTTTTCCATCCTGCGTCAGGCGCTGGGGTTGCAGTCCACACCGTCCAACCAGATCCTGCTGGGGCTGGCGCTGTTCCTGACCATCTTCATCATGCGGCCGGTGTTCGAGCAGGTGAACGAGACGGCGTTACAGCCCTACCTGGCTGAACAGATGGCGCCCCTGGAAGCGGTCGAGGCCGCCTCTGAACCGTTCCGCAAGTTCATGCTGGCCCAGACCCGGGAAGACGACCTGGGGCTGTTCATGCGCATTTCCGGCGAAAAGGCGGCCAGCCCCGACGATGTGTCGTTCTGGGTGTTGATGCCGGCCTTCGTCACCAGTGAGTTGAAGACCGCCTTCCAGATCGGTTTCATCCTGTTCATACCCTTCCTGGTCATCGATATGGTGGTGGCCAGTGTGCTGATGGCGATGGGGATGATGATGCTGTCACCCATCATTATCTCGCTGCCATTCAAGATCATGCTCTTTGTGCTGGTTGACGGCTGGTCCCTGATCATGGGAACGCTGGCGGCCAGCTACGGACTGTAGGGGAGGTCGGCCATGACCCCGGAAACCGTGATCGACATCATGCGCCAGGCCCTCTGGCTGATTGTCC
The DNA here is from genome assembly GCF_003789045.1 of Marinobacter sp. R17. Classification (NCBI taxonomy): domain Bacteria; kingdom Pseudomonadati; phylum Pseudomonadota; class Gammaproteobacteria; order Pseudomonadales; family Marinobacteraceae; genus Marinobacter; species Marinobacter sp. R17. Next base: position 109,125 of record NZ_RHGZ01000002.1, read on the forward strand.
TGCTGTCGGCGATCATCATCGGGCCAGGCCTGATTGTCGGTCTGATTGTCAGTACCTTCCAGGCGGCCACGCAGATCAACGAGCAGACGCTGAGTTTCCTGCCGCGCCTGCTGGTTACCTTGCTGTCGATCATCGTGTTCGGTCCCTGGATGCTGCATCAGCTCATGGATCACGCTGAACGGCTGATCACCAATATTCCCTACCTGATCGGTTGACGATGGCACTGGAGATCGCCGCCGACGGCGTGGGGCAGTGGGTCGGGCAACACGTCTGGCCGCTGTTTCGCATTGCCAGCTTCATGATGACGATTCCGTTCGTCGGCGCCGCTCTGGTGCCGGCCCGGATTCGCCTGGGACTGGCCTTGCTGATGACGATCCTGGTGGTCCCGATGATCGGCGATGTGCCGAAAGTCGACGCGCTGAATGCCAACGCGGTGGTGATTACCATCCAGCAGGTGTTGATTGGTGCCGGCCTGGGCTTCGTGCTCACGGCATTGTTCCAGCTGTTCGTGATTGCCGGCCAGATGATTGCGATGCAGATGGGGCTGGGCTTCGCTTCGATGGTGGATCCGGCCAATGGTGTAAACGTACCGGTGCTGTCGCAGATTTACACCATTACGGTCACGCTGCTGTTTCTGGCCATGAACGGCCATCTGGTGGCGTTCGAAGTCTTCCTGGAGAGCTTCCGGACCATTCCCATCGGGACTGGCGGACTGGGACCGGATGCCTACTGGGAGCTGGCACACCGGATCACCTGGATGTTTGTCTCCGCCATGCTGCTGGCCCTACCGGCGGTGACGGCGGTGCTGATCGTGAATATCTCGTTCGGGGTCATGACCCGGGCCGCGCCCCAGATGAACATCTTCTCCCTCGGCTTCCCGATTGGCCTGATTTTTGGATTGTTTGCCATCTGGGTGCTGCACGCCAATTTTCTGCCACACTTTGACGACTACACCCGGCAAACCTTTGATTTCATGCGCTCCATAGAGCGAATCCCCTGATCCGACGGGTTGACGGCGATGGCTGAAGAAGACGACAACAGTCAGGAAAAAACCGAAGAGGCCACCCCCCGAAGGCTTGAAAAGGCCCGTGAAGAGGGGCAGACGGCCCGTTCCCGTGAACTGGCAACCATGGCCGTCCTGCTGGCGGGCGCCAGTGGCCTGCTGATGTTCGGTTCCACATTGGGGGCATCCCTCGAGCGCATCATGCGCTACAGCTTTTCCTTCGAGCGTATGGTGGCGTTTGACACGAACTATATGACCACCATGCTGGGAGCCGCCGCCCAGGATGCCGCCGTCGCGTTGTCGCCCATTCTGCTGTTGCTGCTGGTGGCGTCCATCTTCGGGCCGATAGGCATCGGCGGTATTCTGTTCAGTGGCAAGGCCATTGCCCCCAAGCTCAGTCGTATGGATCCCCTCAAGGGGCTCAAGCGGATGTTCTCGCTACGGGCGCTGATCGAGTTGGTCAAGGCGGTGGCGAAAGTGGCGCTGGTGATGGTTATCGCGTTGGTGATCCTCGACCAGCGCACCGACGACTTATTGGCAATCGCCGAGGAAGCACCGATTCCGGCCATGGAGCACGTGTTGTGGACGTTGGGCTGGAGCTTTTTCCTGCTGTCCTGCGCCACCATCATCATTGCGGCCATCGATGTGCCGTTCCAGATCTACGACCACCAGAAAAAGCTGCGCATGACCAAGCAGGAGGTCAAGGACGAGTTCAAGGACACCGAGGGCAAGCCGGAGGTCAAGAGCAAGGTCCGTCAGCTCCAGCGGGAGATGGCCCAGCGCCGGATGATGCAGGATGTGCCGACGGCCGACGTGGTCATTACCAACCCGACCCATTATGCGGTAGCGCTCAAGTACGACCAGAAGAAAATGGCGGCGCCGGTCGTCGTGGCCAAGGGCGCCGATCAGGTGGCCTTCAAGATCATGGAAATCGCCCGGGAGCACAAGGTGGACGTCTTGCGCACGCCGCCGCTGACCCGGGCGGTCTATCACAACACCGACGTGGGCGGCGAGATTCCCCAGGGCCTTTATGTGGCGATTGCCCAGGTATTGGCCTACCTGTACCAGTTGCGGCGTTATCGTCGTGGGCAAGGGCAGCGGCCGGGTATGCCGGACTTCCCGATTCCCGGTGATTTGCGGCGGGATAGCTGAGTTGGGGGACTTCAGCAGATCTTGGGGGCTGAAACCAATGGATGCCATCGCTTCCGCCGCCCTAGAGGGCCATCCCTGGCCCGCTATTGCGGCCAAGGACATCCGTGTCCTTTTCTCCAGCGATGGCATCCATTGGTTTCGATTAAGTCTCTCTCAAGCCTCTTGAGTGCCCCGCGTAATCATGGTGGCGTAGGTTGGGCTGACGAAGGAAGCCCAACATTCCATGTTTAGGCGTGACATTGTTGGGCTTCCTTCGTCAGCCCAACCTACCCATCGAGGTGCCGCCAGGCGCCCGTGTCCAGCCGCTAACTCCGCGCGTCCAGAATTCGAACCAGCGGCGTCCCGCGGCTTTCCGGAATCGGCAATCGCCCGTAGTATTCCTCAGGATCAATCGCCCGAACGTCATCGAACCCCAGGCCGGCCAGGTGCCGGGCACCGGATTCGCCATCGCGGAAATGAAAACTGACCTGGGCCCGGGTCATCTGGCCCAGCGCGCCGCGCAGCACATCCAGGCCACGGCCCAGAATTTTCCCTTCGGGCTTGAGATAGGTTTCCGTCAGGTAGGCCGAGCCCGGTCTTGCCGCCAGACAGCGCGCGAGCCGGCGCCAGAACTGGCTGATGTCGTCGAGCGAGAAGTAGCTGGTCAGGCCTTCGGTTACCACCAGCAGCGGGCGAGCGGCGTCGAACTGATCCTCAATCACCCGTTCCAGCGCCAGCGGGCCGCCATCGGCAAAAATATCGATGGGCCGAACCTGATGATGGTCCCCCAGATAACCGTGGGTGGCGAGATACGCTGCCTTGCGGGTAGCCATGGCCGGCAGGTCGGTTTCCAGCATCTGCAGGTGAGGGAAGCGCTGGCGCAGGCGGATGCCGCGGGGCGACAGGCCGCACGCGATTTCCAGTATCTGGCTGATGCCGCGCTGTTCGATGGCTTCGTGAATCAGCTGGTCGATGATCAGGTGGCGTTGCAGAAGAAAAGTGCGGATATTGCCGCCGGTAACCAGGCGACTGAGCCCCTCAAAAGGCGTCATCAGGTTGTACAGGGCGTGGCCGGCGGGTGGAGTGAGGCCGTCTTCCGACAGGCCATTGTGCTGCCAGACGGCGCCGGTGTAGAGGGCGGTAAAGCTGATGCCGGTGCTGTCGATCGGGCGGGGCATGGGCGATCCTTGTTGTTGTCAGGGACGAGCCCTGACAACAGGCGCTCCGCTAAGAGGAGCGCCTGCTCAAGGCCCGACCTATTCTGCCGCCGGGGAATCGCCGTTGGGAATGGTCGAATCGCCCCACGCAGCCTGGCTGCCGGGCAAGATCAGGTTCAACCCGATGGCCACCACCGCGCACAGAGCGATGCCCTCCACGTGACCCAGGGCCATGCCGCCAATACCGAAGACCAGCGTGACACCGGCAATCACCAGATTGCGGGCTTCGGACAGGTCGACGTGGTGACGGATCAGCGTGTTCAGACCGACGACGGCAATGGAGCCGAACAGCAGGCACAGGATGCCGCCCATGACCGGTACCGGAATGGTCTGCAGCGCGGCGCCAAACTTGCCGATGAAGGCCAGCAGGATTGCCACGATGGCCGCCCAGATCATCACCCGCGGGTTGAAGTTGCGGGTCAGCATGACCGCGCCGGTGACTTCGGAATAGGTGGTGTTGGGCGGACCGCCCAGCATCGCCGCAGCGCTGGTGGCCACGCCGTCACCCAGCAGGGTGCGGTGCAGACCCGGCTTCTGGATGTAGTTCTTGCCCGTGACCGTGCCGATCGCCAGTACATCGCCGATGTGCTCAACCGCCGGCGCAATGGCGACAGGAACCATGAACAGAATGGCGCCCCAACCGAATTCCGGTGCGACGAAATCCGGGATGCGCAGCCAAGCCGCCTCACTGACCGGTGACAGGTCGACGATGCCCATGATGGCAGAGGCGATGTAGCCCACGATCACGCCGAACATGATGGGGATCAGCCGGAACATGCCCTTGCCCAAGACCGCGAAGAGAATCGTGGTCAGCAGGGAAATCATCGAGATCCAGATCGCGGTGTTGTAGGGGATGAGCTGCGCACTGCCGTCGCCGGCCTTGCCCATCGCCATGTTGACCGCCGTGGAAGCCAGACCCAGCCCGATGACCATGATGACCGGACCGATGACGACCGGGGGGAGCAGGCGGTTCAGGAAGCCGGTGCCCCGCAGTTTCACGGCGCCACTGAGGATCATGTAGAGGACACCCGCGGCCACCAGGCCGCCCAGGGTTTCTTCCATGCCGAATTTGGCCTTGGAGGCGATGATCGGCGCAATGAAGGCAAAGGAGGAGGCCAGGAAAATGGGGATCTGGCCGCCGGTGATGATCTGGAAGATCAGGGTGCCGATACCGGCGGTGAACAGGGCAACGTTGGGGTCCATACCGGTGATCAGCGGCATCAGGACCAGGGCGCCGAAGGCGACCAGCAACATCTGCGCGCCGGCGAGGGCCTGGCGCCATACCGGCTCGTTCGGACTCGTCTGCATGTTTAGTTTTCCTTCTGTTTGGTGCCGAAGATCTTGTCGCCGGCATCACCGAGCCCGGGCAGGATGTAACCTTTCTCGTTCAGCCGCTCGTCGATGGACGCGGTGTAGATGGAGACATCCGGATGGGCCTTCTGGACCTTGTCGATGCCTTCCGGCGCCGCCACCAGGACCAGGGCACGAATTTCCGTGCTGCCGGCCTTCTTGAGCAGGTCAATGGTGGAGATCAGCGAGCCGCCGGTGGCCAGCATGGGATCGACGATCATCGCCATACGCTGGTCCAGTTCGCCGACCAGCTTTTCCAGGTAGGTGCTGGCTTCCAGGGTTTCTTCGTTACGGACCTGGCCGACGACGCTGACGCGGGCGCCGGGGATCAGGGTCAGGACGCCTTCCAGCATGCCCATGCCGGCACGCAGGATGGGGACAATCGTCACTTTCTTGCCGCTCACGCGATCCACTTCCACCGGCCCGGCCCAGCCCTGGATGGTCTGTTTTTCCAGCTGGAAGTCCTTGGTGGCTTCGTAAGTCAGCAGGGCCGTGATCTCTTGCGCCAACTCACGGAAGTTCTTGGTGCTGATGTCCGCCCGGCGCATCAGGCCGAGTTTGTGGCGGATCAGGGGGTGCTTTACCTCGAGGACGGGCATGGCTCACCTTCTTTTCTAAAATAGGGACATAAAATCTCACCAAGGATACCTTACTTCCCCGATTCAGTCAGTCCGGGTAGGCCGCAATCCCCTTGTCGGGCGGGTTGAGCGTCGGTTGGTACGCTTATTGCGGAATACCCTCCAGATACAGTCGTGCCGTCAAAAAAACGACATCTCGGCACGTGAGATACCCTGTTTACTGGAGAACATCGGGTCGTGGACAGAGCGCTGGTCCTCAATAACGTCAAATCGCTGACAAACGGCAACCTGGGCATCCCGGTCCTGCTGATGGCACTGCTGGGCATGATGATCCTGCCCATGCCGGTGTTCCTGCTGGACGTGCTGTTCACGTTCAACATCACCCTGTCCATCGTCATCCTGCTGGTGTGTGTGTACGCATTGCGGCCAATGGAGTTTGCCGCGTTTCCGACGGTGCTGCTGGTGGCCACCTTGCTGCGTCTGGCGCTGAACGTGGCGTCGACCCGGATTGTCCTGCTCAACGGTCACGAAGGGGGCGACGCCGCCGGTAAGGTGATCGAGTCGTTTGGTGCCGTGTTGATCGGCGGCAACTACGCCGTCGGCCTGGTGGTCTTCGCCATACTCGTCATCATCAACTTCATGGTCGTCACCAAGGGTGCCGGTCGGGTGTCGGAAGTCAGCGCCCGCTTCACCCTGGACGCCATGCCCGGCAAGCAGATGGCGATCGATGCCGACCTGAACGCCGGCCTGATCGATCAGGACGAAGCCAAGGCCCGTCGCGCCGAAATCGCCCAGGAGGCGGATTTCTATGGCTCCATGGACGGTGCCAGCAAATTCGTGAAGGGCGACGCGATCGCCGGCCTGTTGATCCTGTTCATCAACATCGCCGGCGGCGTGGCCATCGGCATGATGCAGCACTCGCTGTCGTTCGGCGATGCCATGCGCAGTTACGCGCTGCTGACCATCGGTGACGGTCTGGTTGCCCAGATTCCGTCGCTGCTGCTCTCCACCTCCGCCGCCATTATGGTGACGCGGGTCACCTCCAGTCAGGACATGGGCCAGCAGATCCTGTCCCAGATGTTCACCGCACCGCGGATTCTGTTTATTGCCAGCGCCATCCTGATCATCCTGGGCATTATCCCGGGGATGCCGCACGTGGCCTTTATAGGGCTCGGTCTCATTGCCGGCGCGGGCGCCTACTACATCTGGAAACGCCAGCAGCAGGTGGAAGAGGACGAGACCGTCTTTCCGGCGCGTGGGGGCGGTATGCCGCGCTCGGCGCCTTCCGGCGGTCCGCAGGGCGGCGGCGATGGCGCGCAGAAGCAGGCCTTGCCCGGTCCGCAAACCGAATCCCGGGAACTGGGCTGGGACGATGTGTCCACGGTCGATATCGTCGGCCTGGAAGTGGGTTACCGCCTGATCCCCATGGTGGACAAATCCCAGGGCGGCCAGCTGCTGACCCGGATCAAGGGCGTGCGCAAGAAGCTGTCTCAGGATCTGGGCTTCCTGATGCCGTCGGTCCATATCCGCGACAACCTGGACCTGATGCCCAACGTTTATCGCATCACCCTGATGGGCGTGACCATTGCCGAAGCCGAGATCCACCCGGACCGGGAACTGGCGATCGACCCGGGGCAGGTGTTCGGCAAAATTGAAGGTATCGAGGGCAAGGATCCGGCGTTCGGCCTGGATGCCAGCTGGATCGAACCGGACAAGAAAGATCAGGCCCAGACCCTGGGCTACACCGTGGTGGATGCCAGCACCGTGGTGGCGACCCATCTTAACCAGATCCTGCAGAAGCACGCCCACGAGCTGATCGGTCACGAGGAAGTCCAGAAGTGGCTGGAGCAGTTGGAGAAGATGTCGCCCAAGCTGGCGGAAGAGCTGGTACCCAACACGATTTCCATCAGTCTGCTGCTGAAAGTCCTGCAGAGCCTTCTGAAAGAAGAGGTGCCGATCCGGGATATGCGGTCGATTGCGGAAGCGGTCGTCAATGTACAGCCGAAGACCCAGGACGCCCGGATCCTGACAACAGCCGCCCGCCAGTCCCTGCGTCGGATGATTGTCCAGAGCATCTGTGGCAACGAATCCGAGATCCCGGTCATCACCCTGGATCCAGAGTTGGAACAGATGTTGCTGAAGTCCATGCAACAGAGTCAACAATCCGGCGGTCAGGACGATATCGGTCTGGTGCTGGAGCCCAACATGGTGGAACGGCTCCAGCGCTCCCTGCAGGACGCGGCCCAACGTCAGGAAATGATGGGCAAGCCCGCCATCCTGCTGGTTTCGGCGCCACTGCGGCATGTCATGGCGCGCTTTGTGAGTTACGGGGTCGAACGCCTGCACGTCCTGTCTTACCAGGAAGTGCCGGACAACAAGCAGATTACGATTGTCGCGTCGGTGGGCCAGCAGTGAGGCTCGCCCAGCAACAGCAAGGCGTCGCGGGCCGCGGCGCCACCGGAGGTAGGTCATCATGAAGGTTAAACGGTTTTTTGCTCCAACCATGGCGGAAGCCCTGAAGATGGTTCGCCTGGAGATGGGAGAGGATGCCGTCATCCTGTCGAACCGGCGCGTGGACGGGGGCGTCGAAATTGTGACGGCTCTCGACTATGACGAAAATCTGGCGCGCCAGCGTCTGGGCACCGCCGCGGTCGAAGCCACCAATGGCGCCCGGCTGGCCGAAATGCAGGCGGAACAACATCGCCGCCTGGAGGAAGAACTCGGCCGCTCGCGGGACCGTATCCGGGAAATTCGTGAAAAGCGCCAACCCCGTGAGCAGGACATTCTTGATTTCACCACGCCGGAACCGGCGGCTGCCGAACCCGCTCAGGACGCCACCCATGCGGCCCTCGAAGCCATGCGGGCGGAAATCCATTCGCTGCGGGATATGGTCAACGAGCGTCGTTCTCCGGCCGCTGCAAATGGACCGGCAAACGACCCGGTGGACGCGAGTCAGCAGCGCCTGATGGAGCGACTGGAAGAGTACGGACTGTCCCACACGCTGGCCTCCACGCTGTCTCGTAACGCGGCTGGTGTTCGACTGGAAGAGGGCTGGAAGCGGGCGTTGCGCACGCTGGCGGCCGGCCTGCGCACCCAGCAGCAGGAACTGGTCGAGCAGGGTGGTCTGGTCGCGTTGGTGGGCCCCACTGGCTCTGGCAAGACCACCACCATCGGCAAGATGGCGGCGCGTTATGTCCTGGAGCACGGCGCCGATTCCCTGGCGCTGGTCACCACCGACCGTTATCGGATCGCGGCACATGAGCATCTGTTTGTATTCGGTCGCATCCTGAACGTGCCGGTGCGGGTGGTGGATGAGAGCCATTCCCTGGACCAGATCCTCGATGACCTGTCCGATAAACGCCTGGTTCTGATCGACACGGCGGGCCTGACCCATTCCGATCGCGGCCACCAGGAACAGCTTGAGGAGCTGGCTGCAAGCCGGCATCCGGTCAAGCCTTACCTGGTGCTGGCAGCCACCAGCCAGCCTCGCATTATGAAATCCACGTGGCATTGCTATAAGATGGCGAATCCGGCCGGGTGTATCATGACCAAACTGGATGAAGCCCTGACACTCGGCGAGGTGCTAGGCTTTGCCATGGAAACGGGTCTTCGGGTGGCGTATTACACCGATGGGCAGCGCATCCCCGAGGACATTCATCCGGCACAGGCGGCTCCACTGGTCAGACTGGGTGTGGAGCGTCTGAAACAGGTTCGGGAAACCGCTGTGGTTGCAGCCGGCGCCTGAGGCCCGGGAGTCCGCCGGAACAGCCGCAGGGCGTTCATGGGCTCCACTATCGAGCCGGTTATCAACCGGCCATCCTTATCAAGAGTTGTCGTGAGAGACTGTATCCGGCATGAGTAGAGTTAACCCGGTCCAGGTGATCGCCGTCTCAGGTGGCAAGGGCGGCGTTGGCAAGAGCAACGTTTCGGTCAACCTGGCTATTGCACTGGCACAGATGGGGCGTCGGGTGGTGGTTCTGGATGCCGATCTGGGGCTGGCCAACATCGACGTCCTGCTGGGTATCACTGCGAACCACAATCTCAATGATGTGCTGAACGGCGAGTGCGACCTGCGCGATGTCCTGGTCGACGGCCCGGGCGGCATCAAGATCGTTCCCGCCTCGTCCGGCACCCAGCGGATGACCCAGCTGACGCCCATGGAGCACGCTGGCCTGATCAACGCCTTCAGCGAACTGGGCGATCAGATCGACGTGTTGATCGTTGACACCGCTGCCGGCATTTCCGAATCGGTGGTCAGCTTCCTGCGGGCGTCTCAGGAATTGCTGCTGGTGGTCTGCGACGAGCCCACTTCCATTACCGATGCCTACGCGCTGATCAAGCTCATGAACCGGGACTACGGGGTGAACCGGTTTCGCATCCTTGCCAACCAGGTTCGCAACGAGCAGGAAGGCAAGCATCTGTTTGGGAAACTGACCCGGGTTACCGAGCGATTTCTGGATGTTGCGCTACAATATGTGGGCATCGTCCCTTACGACGAAGCCGTCAAAAAAGCGGTACAACGGCAGCGTGCGGTGCTTGACGCTTACCCACGCGCCAAGGCCTCGCTGGCGATCAAGGCGCTGGCCCAGCAGGTGGACAACTGGCCGCTCCCGTCTTCTCCACGGGGGCATCTCGAATTTTTCGTTGAGCGCCTGGTGGACGCCTGATGGAGTACCCTGACCGACAGGTGGCGTGGTATGACGGTCGATTGAAACACACGGGTAATCCGGATTGATGACGTTGGCAAAAGGCCTGGGAATCTACCAACAGACGAGCTCGCGCAAATCGGCCCATCAACTGGTCGAGGATCATGCGCCGCTGGTGAAAAAGATCGCGTTGCATGTGTTGGCGCGATTGCCCGCCTCTGTCCAGCTTGAAGACCTGATGCAAGCCGGCATGATCGGCCTTCTCGAGGCCGCTCAGAAGTACGACGCCGGCAAAGGCGCTTCCTTTGAAACCTATGCGGGTATCCGCATTCGCGGTGCCATTGTGGATGAGATTCGCAAGGGCGACTGGGTGCCGCGTTCCGTCCACCGCAATTCCCGTCGCATCGCCCAGGCGATCAAGGCCGTCGAAGACCGGACCGGGCGCGAGGCTCAGGATCACGAAGTCGCCGACGAGCTGGACATGACCCTGCCGGAGTACCATGCCTGCCTGGCCGATTCCAACAGCGGCCGTCTTTTTAGTCTGGATGAGCTAAATGAATCGGGAGAGCTGCCGATAGACAATGAAGAGGCCGTGCCCGATCGTCCGTTCGAAGAGCTGTCGGCAGCCGGATTCCAGCGCAGTCTGGCCGAGGCGATCGCGGCGCTGCCGGAGCGGGAAAAGCTGGTGTTGAGTCTGTATTACCAGGAAGAGCTGAACCTGAAAGAAATCGGCGCCGTCATCGGTGTCAGTGAAAGTCGGGTCAGCCAGATTCACAGTCAGGCGGCATTGCGCCTGAAATCACGTCTGACGGATTGGCAGGAAGCCCGTTAGCCACGCCGTTCAAAGCCGGTTCGCAAAACACCGGTGGAGCAGGGCAGAATGGGCGGACGCGCCACATCAGGCGCGACAAGCAAAAAGTTGACATCGAATTCCGGGAGCTTGTGGTCAGCGTTGATGCCCAGGCTACGATCCCGGAACTGTAGTTTTTGGTAACGGACGCTTTACAGCGGGCGTTGACGCGACAGAATAGGCGGTGCTTTCAGTGGCGCCGGTATCGTATGGATTGCCGGACACTGAACTGGACGCTGGATTGGTATTCCGGGCTGTAATGATTGGAGGTCCCTTTGGACAAAAACATGAAAATTCTGATCGTGGATGACTTCTCCACGATGCGACGGATCATCAAGAATCTGCTTCGCGACCTCGGTTTCACCAATACTGACGAGGCGGATGACGGCAACACCGCGCTGCCCATGCTCAAGAGTGGCAAATACGATTTTCTGGTCACCGACTGGAACATGCCGGGCATGTCCGGATTTGAACTGCTGCAGGCCGTTCGCGCGGACGAGAACCTCAAGAACCTGCCGATCCTGATGGTGACGGCGGAAGCCAAGCGTGACCAGATCGTGGCGGCGGCTCAGGCCGGCGTTAACGGTTACGTCGTGAAGCCGTTTACGGCGGCTGTCCTGAAGGAAAAGATCGAGAAGATTTTCGAACGCATCCAGTCCTGAGTATCAGAGCGCCAATCATGGGCACAAAAAAAGACAAGGCCGGCTCCCTCGATCCCGATGTCGTTGAGAAGCTGCAGCACCAGGCGGAAGAACTGAAGCAACAGGTGGACGCCGGCGATTACGCCGCGGCGATGCGCCTGATTAATGAACTGAATGATGTCCGGGACCAGAGCCTTTACCGTGAGGTTGGCCGGTTGACCCGCAGCCTCCACGAGGCCATTCGCAACTTCAATATCGATCCGCAGAACCCGGAGCAGCAGGAAGCCCTGTCCAAGATCACGGACGCTTCCGACCGGTTGGCGTACGTGGTGGACATGACCAGTCAGGCCGCCAACCGCACCATGGACATCGTGGAAGAGGCGATGCCCAAGGCCAACAGCCTGCGGGAGCAGGCCGTCGCGCTGCGAGCCGACTGGCACAAGCTGCGCCGCCGGCAAATCGGCGCCGGCGAATTCCGCGAGCTGTACAACCGGATCGACAACTTCTTCGAACAAACGGCCAGCGATGCGGAAGCCCTTTACGGCAACCTGTCCGAGATCCTGCTGGCGCAGGACTTCCAGGACCTGACCGGTCAGGTCATCCAGAAGGTCACGGCGCTGGTCAAGGAAGTGGAAGAACACCTGCTCAGCCTGGTGGTCATGGCCAGCCATGTCGATGAAATCACCGGCACTGTCCATGATATCGGCGAAACAACGACAACAATCGAAAAAGGCGAAGGCCCTCAAATGAACGCCAAAGAGCGTGAGGATGTCGTATCCGGCCAGGATGATGTCGATGACCTCCTGTCCAGCCTTGGTTTTTGAGTGAGGACACTGCATGGCGCTTGATGCTGACGAAGAAATTCTCCAGGACTTCCTGGTAGAGGCTGGTGAAATACTCGAAAAGCTGTCCGAACAGCTGGTGGATCTGGAGCAGAATCCGGATAACGGGGATCTGCTGAACGCGATCTTCCGTGGGTTCCACACCGTCAAGGGTGGTGCCGGCTTCCTGCAGCTTGAAGCGCTGGTCAATTGTTGTCATTCGGCGGAAAACGTCTTTGACACCCTGCGTAACCACAAGCGCCGGGTCGACTCCGATCTCATGGACGTGGTCCTCGAAGCCCTGGACAACGTCAATGCCATGTTTGACCAGGTACGCAACCGGGAGGAACCGACACCGGCCGATCCGGCATTGATCGAGGCGCTGGATGCCCTGGCGTTGCCCGAAGGTGAGGCCCCCGCCGCACCCGAGCCGGAGGCAGCTCCCAAGCCTGAACCGGCGGCTGAAGCCGGCGGCCATGCGGACCAGGGTGATATCACCGACGAAGAATTCGAGCAGTTGCTGGATGCCCTTGAGGATGAGAAATCTTCATCCGGCGACAGCAGCGGCGGCGATCAGATCACCGACGACGAGTTCGAGAACCTGCTGGATGAGCTGCACGGCAGGGGCCAGCACAGCGGCAAGCCGGCAGAGGATGACAAACCCGCCGCTACCGGACATGCCGGCGACAGCGGCGGCGATGAAATCACCGACGATGAGTTCGAGAGTCTGCTCGATGACCTCCACGGCAAGGGGCAATTCAAGGGCTCCGTCGAATCGGAGTCGAAGGGTGGGGGTTCATCGGATGCGGCCGCCAAGACGGCCGGTGGCGATGAGCTGATTACTGACGACGAATTCGAGAACCTGCTGGACGAACTGCACGGCTCCGGCAAAGGCCCCGGTGTCCCGGGCGTCAGCCAGCCGGCGGCGAAGAAACCGGAACCGGCACCGGCGCCCAAGAAGGCTGAGAAACCGGCGGCTCCCGCCAATAAGGACGAGAATAAATCGCCCGCCACCCCGGCCGTTCCACAGCGGGACACCCAGCCGGCTGCCGAAACCACCGTGCGCGTGGACACCAAACGCCTCGACGACATCATGAACATGGTGGGCGAACTGGTGTTGGTGCGTAACCGCCTGCAGCGCCTGGGTAACGACAGCGAAGACGAACAGATGCACAAGGCGGTGGCCAACCTCGACGTGGTGACCACCGATCTCCAGTCCGCCGTCATGCAGACGCGCATGCAGCCGATCAAGAAAGTCTTCGGCCGTTTCCCGCGTGTGGTACGCGATCTGGCGCGCAGCCTCAAGAAAGAAATCAACCTGGTCATGCACGGCGAGGACACCGACCTGGACAAGAACCTGGTCGAAGCCCTGTCTGATCCGCTGGTTCACCTGGTGCGCAATTCCGTGGACCACGGCATCGAAGCGCCGGATGTGCGCGAAAAAGCCGGTAAGCCCCGGACGGGGGTGGTGACGCTGTCGGCCGAGCAGGAAGGCGACCATATCCTGCTGTCCATCGAAGACGACGGTGGCGGGATGGATCCGGACAAGCTGCGTCAGAAGGCGGTCGAAAAAGGATTGTTCGAACAGGACGCCGCGGATCGTCTGACCAACAACGAATGCTACAACCTCATCTTTGCCCCTGGCTTTTCCACCAAGGACCAGATTTCCGACGTGTCCGGGCGGGGCGTTGGCATGGACGTGGTCAAGACCAAGATCAGTCAGTTGAACGGTACCATTCATGTGGAGTCGGAGCTGGGTAAAGGCTCTCGCATCCTGATCAAGGTTCCGCTGACGCTGGCGATCATGCCGACGCTGATGATCATGCTGGGCGACCAGTCTTTCGCACTGCCGCTGGTCAACGTGGTGGAAATTTTCCATCTGGACCTGACCAAGAAGAACATCGTCGACGGTCGCGAGTGCATCGTTGTACGCGACAAGGTGTTCCCGATCTACAACATCAAGAACTGGCTGATCCACGGCGCCGTGGGCAACCCGGACCCCGAGAACGGTCACGTGGTCATTGTCGCCATGGGCACCAAGCGGGTTGGCTTCGTGGTGGATCAGCTGATCGGCCAGGAAGAAGTGGTGATCAAGCCATTGGGCCGGATGCTCCACGGCACGCCGGGTATGGCCGGTGCGACCATTACCGGCGACGGGCGGATCGCGCTGATTATCGATGTGCCCAGTCTGCTGCAGCACTACGGATAACAGGGGAGATGCCTGAATGACCGTTTCCGTTCTGGTCGTTGATGATTCCGGTTTCTTCCGCAAGCGACTCACCGAAATCCTGAACGCGTCGGGTAATATCCGCGTGGTCGGTGCCGCCACTAACGGTCGTGAAGCGATCGAGATGGCGGACAAGCTGCGCCCGGACGTGATCACGATGGATTATGAGATGCCCATCATGGATGGCATCACCGCCGTGAAGGAAATCATGAAGCGCCGGCCCGTGCCGGTGTTGATGTTTTCGTCGCTGACCTACGAAGGCGCCCGGGTGACGCTGGATGCCCTGGAAGCCGGGGCCGTGGATTTCCTGCCCAAGAATTTCGAGGAAATTGCCCGGGACAATAGCCAGCTCCAGAAGATCCTGCGCGAACGTATCCTGGATGTGGCGCGCAGTCGCCCCGGCACTCGACCGGCTCCGGCCGTGCCGTCCACGCCGCCACCCGCGCAACCGGCTCGCCCGCAGACACGTGGTCCTGCCAGGCCCACACCGGCACAGCGCCGGGCCGAGCCGGAAGCGGAAGCCGCCCGGTCATCGCGCAAGACCCAGCCGCGCAGTTACAGCGTGGTGGGCATTGGCACGTCCACGGGCGGCCCCATTGCCCTGCAGCGGGTTCTTACCCGTTTGCCATCCCGTTTTCCGGCACCGATCGTGCTGATCCAGCACATGCCCGCCAGTTTCACGCCGGCGTTTGCGGATCGCCTCAACAAATTGTGCCAGATTGAGGTCCGCCAGGCTGAAGACGGCGACATGCTGCGCCCGGGCCTGGCCCTGCTTGCGCCCGGCGGCAAGCAGATGATGATCGAGAACAAGGGCCCGCATGGCCGGGTGCGCATCCTGGAAAGCGACGAGCGCCTGACCTACAAACCCTGCGTCGACGTGACGTTCGGCTCGCTGGCTCGCAGCTTTCCCGGCAAGACCCTGGGTATCATCCTGACCGGCATGGGCGCCGATGGTAAGGAAGGTTGCCGGATGATGAAGCAGTCCGGTAGCGTGATCTGGTCCCAGGATGAGAAATCCTCCGTGATCTACGGCATGCCCATGGCGGTCGCCAAGGCCGGCCTGAGCGACGAAGTACTGGCCCTGGATGACATTGGCGAGCGGATGGTCGAGGGCGTCTGCTGATGGACGTGCTCAGCTTACTGGGCATCATCCTCGCCTTTGCCGCCATCCTCGGTGGCAACGTCCTGGAGGGCGGTGCGCTTGGGTCCCTGTTCAATGCGCCCGCTGGCCTGATCGTGGTGGGCGGCACGGTCGCCGCGACGATCCTGCAAACCTCCTGGCCGGTCATCAAGCGGGCGCTCAAACAGGTCCGCTGGGTGTTTGTGCCGCCTTATATCGGCCTTGAAGACGGTATCGACAAGGTCATCAACTGGAGCGTACGCGCCCGCAAACAGGGATTGCTGGGCCTTGAGGGACTGGCCGAGCGCGAGCCGGAGCGGTTTGCCCGTAAGGGGCTGCAGTTGCTGGTCGATGGCGCCGAGACCGAATCCATCCGCAGCATCATGGAAGTGGAGCTGGATGCCCGCGAGCAGAGTGATATCGAAGCGGCCAAGGTGTTTGAGGCGATGGGTGGTTATGCGCCGACCATCGGCATCATCGGCGCTGTCATGGGGCTGATCCAGGTCATGACCAATCTGGAAGACCCCAGCACTCTGGGGGCGGGCATTGCCACTGCGTTTGTGGCCACCATCTATGGGGTGGCGCTGGCCAACCTCCTGTTCTTTCCGGTCGCCAGCAAGCTGCGCGCCATTGCCCGCCAGCGCACGCGCTACGAAGACATGATGATTGACGGCCTCATCGCGATTGCGGAAGGGGAGAACCCGCGCTCCATCGAACTTCGCCTCAAGGGCTTCATCCAGTAGCAGGCACGACTATGCGACGCCGGCGCGCCAGAGAAGACGACCAGCACAACCGGGAACGCTGGCTGATATCCTACGCGGACTTCATCACGTTGCTGTTCGGCTTTTTCGTGGTCATGTATTCTGTCTCGTCGGTGAACGAAGGCAAGTACAAAGTGCTTTCGGAAACCCTGACCGGGGTGTTCAATGCGCCGCAGCACTCGGTGGAGCCGATTACCGTCGGGGATCGTATTTCCCGCCCGGAACCGCCCGCAGAAGATCAGGTGATCGCACCTCCGGTGGCCACTGCCCCGGCCAATGAAGCCAACGACGAGGAAGGGCGCAGCAAGGCCCTGGAATCCATCGCCAACCAGCTTGAAGACCATTTCCAGACCCTCATCAACAAGGGGCTGATTTCCGTTGAGACCAACGAGAACTGGATCGAACTGAGCCTCCAGAACAGCCTGCTGTTTGGCTCCGGCGATGCCGAACCCCATTACGATGCCTTCCCGGTCGTGGAGAAAATTGCCGGTATCCTGTCCGGCTACGACAATGCCGTTCGCGTCGAAGGCTTCACCGACAACCAGCCCATCCACACCGCGGCCTACCCCTCGAACTGGGAGCTGTCGGCCGCCCGGGCGGCAGCCGTTGTCCGCTTGCTGGCGAGCAATCACATCGATCCGCGGCGCATGGCAGCGATTGGTTACGGCCAGTACCAGCCAGTGGCCCGCAACGACACCCGGGAAGGGCGCAGCCGCAACCGGCGGGTGGTTCTGCTGATCTCCAGGGACGCCAGTATCCGCGGTGCCGTTCGCTAGATCGCAGTCAGCCACAGTTTCATCCGCGTTTCATTTTCGCTTCCAATCCCCTGAAACTGGCATGGTTTCTGTATTTATCCTTGTCGTCACCAGCGACGGGCAAAGGTTTGCCTGTTGCCGCGTCGTCGGCTTGCGGAAGCGGCTCAAGTTTTCCGTCACGGAGCCGATACAAAAATAAATGTCATGGCAGCGGTGAGTGCGATCTAATCAGGCACCGCAGGGTACTGCGATGAGGCTCAACGGGAGAATGATTTCGTGCGAATCTGGGCGGTCGCCAATCAGAAAGGCGGTGTCGGCAAGACCACAACGGTGGTCACACTGGGTGGATTACTGGCCGAGTCGGGTAAGCGTGTGCTGGTTGTCGACCTCGATCCCCACGGTTCGCTGACCAGCTGGTTCGGGCATGATCCGGACAGTCTGGCTCACAGTGCCTTCGATCTGTTCCAGCACAGTGGCAAGGTGCCCGAGGGGCTGCCGGCGCAACTGCTGTTGGAGACGTCCTGCCCGGGGTTGTCGTTGATACCGGCCAGTTCGGCGCTGGCGACGCTGGAGCGAAAGATGGTGGGTGTCGAGGGCATGGGGCTGATCGTCTCCCGGGCGCTGGCGCAGCTCTGGGACGACTTCGACTACGTGCTGCTGGATAACACCCCGTCACTGGGTGTATTGATGGTGAACGCCCTGGCGGCGTCACAGCGCCTTCTGGTACCGGTGCAGACCGAGTTCCTGGCGATGAAGGGCCTGGAGCGGATGATCAACACGCTCAAGATGATCATCCGGTCGCGCAACACGCCATTGCCGTACACGATTATCCCGACGCTGTTCGATCGTCGCACCCAGGCGTCCGTCCACAGTCTCAACGCATTGCGCAAAGCCTATCCCGAGGACCTGTGGCGTTTCGCCGTTCCTGTGGACACCAAGTTCCGGGATGCTAGCGAAGCGGGGCAGGTGCCGTCCGCATTCAGTGGTGACACCCATGGTGTCAGGGCTTACCGGCGTCTGCTGGATGATCTGATCGAACAGGGCAAAGGCCAGGAATGAGTACGTCAGTTTGTTGACGCCGGAGTCGTTGATGCAGGAAAAGAGTCAAAAAACAGACTACGTCGATCCCACGGCGGCTCTATCCAGTTACCTGGACGATCTGTTGTTCGTGGCGACCAGCACGGCGACGGAAACCGAGACCGAAACCGAAACCGGGACGGAGGTCAAAGCCGAAGCGCCGGTCGCGCCGGTGGAAGCGCCGCCCTCGGTGGATGTTGCGGAACAGGACCGTGTCAAACAGGCTGAACGCGAGGCCCGTCGTGAGCGCGTGCGGGCGCAGGCCCTGCGTGTGAAGGCCCGTCGGGCGGAGGCGGAGAAGCAGCGTCAGGCGGAAGCACTCCAGCAGGTTGAAGCTCGGGCTGTGGTGACAGAAACGGCCGCACCGCCGGCGCCAGAGGTGATCGCCGAGCCAGCCGACGCGGCCCAGCCCGATACCCAGCCGGCACCGCTGGGGCGTCCAGAGTGGGCGGATCAGGCGTTCGAGTGTCTGATCTTCCGGGTTGCAGGTCTGCAGCTCGCGGTTCCGCTGGTGCTGTTGGGAGCCATCCATCGCATGGATACCGACCTGCATTCGATTCCCGGGCGCCCCCGCTGGTTTATGGGCATGATGCCGTCAGGCGAACACAACCTGCGGGTTGTGGACACCGCGGAATGGGTGATGTCGGGACGGGTTCCCGAAGGCGCGCGGGACGGCTACCAGTTCGTGATCCGGCTGGATGACAGCGAGTGGGGCCTGGCCTGTGACGAAGTGGCCCAGTCCTTTACCCTGCGCCCGGACGATGTACGCTGGCGCTCGGAGCGCAGCCGCCGGCCCTGGCTGGCGGGCACGGTGGTGGATCACATGTGTGCGCTGCTGGATGTGGGGGCGATGACCCAGCTGCTGTCCCGTGCGGAGCGGGAACAGAAACTCGATCTGAACTGATTCGTTTTACAAATATTGAAAAATGATGGTTGGCCCGGGATGGCACGCTTTGTGCCCTGTTCTATAGTATGGGGCAACCGTGTTGGAATTTTGACAGCGTTTGTGCGGTGCCCCTTGCCGGGGGCGCCATCTGATTGAAGAGAGGACATTATGGCTTCCCCAAGTGGACAACAGAGTCAGGGCGCAGAAGACAAGGTCCTGCAGTACGTGACCTTCAGGCTCGACGAAGAGACCTACGGCATCGACGTGATGCAGATCCAGGAAGTGCTGCGTTATACCGAGATTGCCCCGGTTCCAGGCGCGCCGGACTACGTGCTGGGGATCATCAACCTGCGCGGCAACGTCGTCACGGTGATCGACACCCGCCGCCGGTTTGGTCTGGCGGATGCCGAGGTGACCGATGCCACCCGGATCGTGGTGATGGAGTCCTCCCAGCAGGTGATGGGCATCCTGGTCGATTCGGTGGCTGAAGTCGTCTATCTGAAGTCCAGTGAAATCGAGACCGCACCCAACGTGGGGAACGAGGAAAGCGCCAAGTTCATCCAGGGGGTGTGCAACAAGAACGGCGAACTCATCATTCTGGTTGAGTTCGACAAGATGCTGGCAGATCACGAGTGGGCGGAAATCGCCGCACTGTAACCCCTCCCGACCGGAGGGCCCTTCACGGGGTGTGATGCTGCCAGCCGGGAGAAAAGGCTATGGCTGACTGGCTAGACATCGCACCCTGGGCCCTCACGGCAGGGTCCCTGATCCTGCTCAGCGTTCAGGCAATCCTCAATCGTCGTCGCATCCAGCAACTGGAGACCCGTTTCCGGGAGCGTCTTGAAACCGTGGGCCGCGAGCTGCACGCCACCAGCAGTGGCAGCATGGGCGTGGGACAGCGGGTGATTGCCTGCGAGCGCAGCCTGCACGAGTTGCGGGCTGCGGTGGACGAGATGCGTCAGAACGATCCGCTGAGAATTTCCTACGACGAGGCGTCGCGCCTGGTTGACCTGGGTGCGGATATCGACGACCTGATGAATACCTGCGGCATCTCCCGGCCAGAAGCCGAGTTGGTGTCCGCGCTGCGTCGTCGTCAGGTCGCCTGAGCCGGTCCGTCTGCCTCGGGTGAGTCTGTCCCGGTCCGGCCCGCATCGGCCGGCGTCTTGCCCTGCAGGTGGAAGGCAAAGGAGAGAATCTCCGCAATGACCCGGTACAGGGTCTCGGGGATTTCCTCGTCCAGGTCCAGTCGTCCCAGGATTCCGGCCAACTCGGCGTTCTCATACAGCGGTACGCCGTGTTCCCGGGCAATCCGAATGATCTCCCGGGCCAGTTCGTCGGTACCGCTGGCCGCGACGGTGGGCGCTCGCTCACCGTCGTACTTCAGGGCGACCGCCGTTTCCCGCCGATAATCTGTGCTGTTTTCCGTGCTCATGCCCTGACATCCACCAGTCGATGATCCAGTTGCGTTTTGGCCCCCTGCGGCTGGCCGCGACGGCATTCCAGCTCCACCACATCCAGTCCCAGATCCCCGAGTCGCTGACGCAGCTGGGGCAGCTCTTCGTTGGCCCGACGCAGCGTGTCGGTTTTCTCGGCCCAGATCCGGGCTGACACCTGTTGCTGCTGAATGCCCAATTCGAACGTAACGGCGCCCGCTTCATCCAGATCCATCGCCAGCGTCAACCGCCACTCCGCCACACGCCGCTTGGGACGGTTGCTGTCGGCGTCCTCGCCATCGTGTTCCAGGCGGAGTTGCGCGGTGCGTGGCTGATTCTGGGCGTCCAGCCAGGGCAATTCCAGCAGCCAGGTGGGCGTCGCTACCGGCGCATCCGCCGTGGTGCGCGTCGTCAGCGTTTGGCTATGGAGCTGGTTGACCGTAATGCGGTTCAGCATGCCGGCCAGCAGGCGCAGCATCTGACCGGTGTTGAGCTGATCCTGGGCCGGGGGCGGTGCCAGTGGCGAACCGGCCTGGGGAAACTGCAACGGCGACTGCACCAGGTCCTTGCTGGTCAAGGGTACATAGCGGTTGAACGCTTCGGCTTCTTCATTCTGGCTGTTGAGCAGGGCCGTGACGAGGCGGTTCAGGGCCAGCTTCAGGTCGGCCGGTGGCGACGCGGGCGCCTGCGCCAGGCGGCTTTCCGCAAACAGGCCACTGTCGCGGACCCAGGCTTTCAGCGTGTCGACCGGGTTGTCGGTATTGGCCCTCTGGAGTTTGCCGGCTTGCGGCAATTGGGAAACCAGTTGCTCCAGGGCCTGGCGAACCTGGGGTGGAACGGTCGTCTGGCGATTGTCCGTCGGCGGTGAGGACAGGGTCTGTAATGCCCGCGCCAACTGGCCAAGCCCCTGATCCAGTCGATGCTGCCAGGGCAGGTGTTGAGCCAGTTGCTGGGCAATCCGGGCCTGCGGCGTGGTGTCCTGGGCCACCTGGCCCATCAGTCGCAGCTCATTCCCGGCGCGCATGATTTTGACCCAGTCGCCGGGTTGGAGGCGGGTATCGCTGTTGACCACCAGGGATTTGCCGCGCACCTCCAAAAGGAGCTGTTCCGGGGCGGACGCGGTTTTGTCCAGAACCTGCGACACCCGGGCCAGCACCTGCTGACTCTGGCGAAGCTGCAACTGGTCCAGCAGCTGACGCGGGCTCACTGTCGGGAGTGCAGCCGATTCGCCGTCGCTGCCGGACGTGGGCCCGGGGCGAGTGGAGGAGGCCTTGTCCGTTTGGGTGCTCTTATCCGGTGTAGGGGGTGTCTGTCCCGGTACGGGAATTTTCATGGTTGGCCCGTTTGTAGTAGGGGAATCAGCCCTTCGAGGCATTGTTCCCCTGGCACGTTCTCACTATTCTGTTCAGGTTAAACCCTTTCGGACCTTTTTGTGTAATCGAAGGAGCGGAGCAGAGGCTCCCTGGGGCTCTTCTGGGTGTCATGATAACAATGAAACACGATTCAACAGTACGGCATCCCGACCTGATTTCGGCTATAGTGCGGCCTTCCGATTCTAAGCCGATGGTGCCCTGCAAGCACATCGTGAGCGGCCACCGGGGTACCTGATGTCATTTCCTCTTCTGCAAGCCACCAGCCTCAGCTGTGAGCGGGACGATCGCATCCTGTTCACCGGCGTGGATCTGGCGGTCGAGGCAGGGAGCCTGTTGCGGGTTGAGGGACCCAATGGTGCCGGCAAGACCACGCTCTTGCGCATTCTGGCCGGGCTGCATGCCGGTTATGAAGGCGAGATTCTCTGGTGCGGCGAACCGATTCGGCGGGCGCGGGAACATTTTCTCCGGAACCTGTTGTACATTGGGCATCGTCCCGGTATCAAACCCCTGCTGACACCGCTGGAGAATCTGGGTGCGCTGCTGGCTCGCAATCCGGGGATGACCCGGAATCAGCAGGAAGAGGCCCTGGAGGCGGTGTCGCTTCTGCCATTCGCCCACATTCCTTGCCACCATCTCTCGGCAGGGCAGCAGCGTCGAGTGGCACTGGCTCGTCTTTACCTGTCCGACGAACCGCTCTGGATTCTGGACGAAGCCTTTACCGCCATCGACCGCGCTGGCGTGGAATCCCTGGAACGCCTGCTGGAAAAGCGCATGGCGGCTGGCGGGGCCATCATACTCACCACCCATCATCGGCTATCCATCCAGGGTGCCCGGTCCCTCGACCTGCAGATCCATGCCGGGGAGGCGTTGTCGGTATGAGTGCCATGCAGAAATTGCCGCGACTGACGCCCAAACAGGAGAGTGTGCCGGTCTGGCCCGCGTGCTGGGCGGTACTGCGGCGGGATTTGCTGAGCAGCCTGCGCCAGCGACAGGATCTGTTCAATCCGCTGGTTTTCTTTGTGATGGTGGTGTCGCTGTTCCCGCTTGGCGTAAGTCCCGAGAAGGCTTTCCTGAGCGAAGCGGGCGCCGGCATTCTCTGGGTGGCGGCCTTGTTGTCGACCCTGCTGTCGCTGGATCATCTGTTTCGCCATGATTTCGAGGAAGGGGTGCTGGAACAGCTGTTGCTCCAGCCCCAGCCGCTCTACCTGATCGTGCTGACCAAGGTATTTGCCCACTGGCTGGTGACCGGGGTGCCGCTGATCCTGATGACGCCGCTGCTGGGCCTCATGCTGCAACTGGACGGGAACTCGATCGCCTGCCTCTGTCTAACGCTGCTGCTTGGAACGCCGGTGCTCAGTTTTATTGGCGCAATCGGTGCGGCGCTGACGCTGGGGCTGCGCTCGGCGGGCATCCTGCTTTCTCTGCTGGTGATCCCCCTCTATATTCCCGTGCTGATTTTCGGCACCGGTACCGTAATGGCTGCCGGCCAGGGCCTGCCGATCACCAGTCACCTTGCGCTGTTGGGCGCCTTGCTGGTCCTGGCGCTGACCTGCGCGCCTTTCGCCACGGCCGCCGCCCTGCGTATCAGCGTTTCAAACAGTTAACCGGAGACAGGTCTGATGTGGCAGTTCTTTCACAAACTCGGCTCCCCCAAATGGTTCTATGGCATCGCCGGCCGGCTGATGCCCTGGTTCCTGGTGCCGGGTTTGCTGCTGTTGCTGACCGGTATTGTCTGGGGGCTGGCCTTCGCACCGCCAGACTACCTGCAGGGCAACAGCTATCGGATCATCTACATCCATGTGCCGACGGCCTTCCTGGCCCAGGCCTGCTACGTGATGATGGCGGCTGCGGGGCTGGTGACGCTGGTCTGGCGCCTGAAACTGGCGGATGTGTTCGTCAAGGCGGTGGCGCCCGTGGGCGCCGTGGTGACGTTCCTGGCGTTGTTCACCGGTTCGGTCTGGGGTAAGCCCACCTGGGGTACCTGGTGGATCTGGGACGCGCGTCTGACGTCGATGTTGATCCTGCTGTTCCTGTACTTCGGTGTGATCGCCCTGGGTAACGCCATCGCCGACGAGAAGTCCGCTGCGCGGGCAGTGGCCGTGCTGGTCCTGGTGGGCGTGGTAAATATCCCGATCATCAAGTATTCCGTGGAGTGGTGGAACACGCTGCATCAGCCTGCCACCCTGAAGCTGACCGAGAAACCCAGCATGCCGCCGGAGATGTGGGTACCGCTGGTCTTATCGATCGTCGGGCTGTACCTGCTGTTCGGCTGGCTGGCCTGTCTGCGGATGCAGACCGAAATCCTGCATCGGGAACGGCGCGCGCGCTGGGTCCGGGAACTGGTAGAGTGAGGCTGTTATGGCGTTTGATTCGCTGCACGATTTCTGGACGATGAACGGGCACGGGCCGTATGTCTGGACCTGCTACGGCGTGTTTTTCCTGGTGATGGCGACCCTGGTCATCGGTTCGATCCTCCAGCGTCGCCGGGTGATCGATCGTCAACGCTGGCAGCTGAAAATGGCGCGTCGCCAAACCGCAACGGCCACACCGAGAACCGAAGAGGGCACGTCCTGATGCATCCCGTCCGCAAACGACGCCTGACCATCGTGATCTTCCTGCTGGCGGGCTTGGGCATTGCCGTTGGGCTGACGGTCTACGCCTTCCGGCAGAATATCAACCTGTTCTACGATCCCACGGCGATCGCGGCCGGGGAGGCGCCCCACGACATCGTCATCCGGGCTGGCGGCATGGTTGAGGACAACAGCGTCGAGCGCGAGCCCAACAGCCTGAAGGTCCGGTTCAAGGTGACCGACTTCAAGTCCACTGTCCTCATGGAGTACGACGGCATCCTGCCGGACCTGTTCGCAGAAGGGCAGGGCGTGGTGGCCACCGGCCGTCTGCGGGATGACGGTGTGTTTGTCGCGGATGAGGTGCTGGCGAAGCATGATGAAAACTACATGCCGCCGGAGGTGGCCAAATCCCTGAAGAAAAAGACCGGTGACGATGCCGCCGCAGATGCGGTGAAAACGGTTGTCACGGAATAGGCGGAGAGCGCGATGATTCCCGAGTTTGGCCATTTTGCCCTGATCCTGGCCCTGATGCTGGCGATTTTGCTGGCGCTGGTGCCCCTGGCCGGCTCCATTACCCAACGGTCGGACCTGCAGGCGTTCGCCCGTCCGCTGGCCAGCGGTCAGTTCGTGTTTGTGGCCATTGCCTTTGGCTGCCTGGCCTGGGCGTTCATCACGGACGATTTCTCGGTCGCCTATGTGGCCAACAACAGCAACAGCCTGCTGCCTTGGTACTACAAATTCAGTGCCGTTTGGGGCAGCCACGAGGGTTCGCTGCTGCTGTGGATCCTGATCCTGACAGCCTGGACCGTCGCTGTTGCGATTTTCAGCCGGCGCCTGCCAACCGAGTTGGTGTCGCTGGTGCTGTCGATCATGGGCATGATCAGCGTCGCCTTCCTGCTGTTTATCCTGATCACCTCCAATCCGTTTACGCGTCTGCTGCCGAATGTACCGGCAGACGGCGCCGACCTGAATCCGTTGTTGCAGGACTTCGGCCTGGTGATCCACCCGCCGATGCTTTACATGGGCTATGTGGGTTTTTCGGTGGCCTTTGCCTTCTCCATTGCGGCGCTGATCAACGGCCGCATGGACGGCGCGTGGGCGCGCTGGTCACGGCCCTGGACCACAGTGGCCTGGTGCTTCCTGTCACTGGGGATCGCACTGGGCAGCTGGTGGGCCTATTACGAGCTGGGCTGGGGCGGCTGGTGGTTCTGGGACCCGGTGGAGAACGCCTCCGTGCTGCCCTGGCTGGCGGGCACGGCGCTGATGCACTCGCTGGCAGTCACAGAGAAGCGCGGCGTGTTCAAAAGCTGGACGGTGTTGCTGGCGATTGTCACCTTCTCGCTCAGTTTGCTGGGCACGTTCCTCGTGCGTTCCGGGGTGCTGACGTCGGTGCATGCCTTCGCCGCCGACCCGGCGCGGGGCAAATTCCTGATCGGCGTCCTGGCGGTAACCATCATCGGTTCGCTGGCGCTGTATGCTTTCCGGGCGCCGGTGGTGCACACGCGGGTCCGCTACGGCTCGCTGTCCCGGGAAATTTTCCTGCTGCTCAACAACGTGCTGTTGATGGCGGCGATGCTGCTGGTGCTGGTCGGTACGCTGTATCCGTTGGTGCTGGACTATCTGGGCGCGGGTAGCCTGTCCGTCGGTAAACCGTTCTTCGACATGACGTTCAGCCCGGTGGCCATAGCCGTGGCGCTGCTGCTGGGCGCCGGTATTTTTTCGCGCTGGAAACGCACGGATGGTGGCTGGCTGGGTCGGCAATTGCTGTGGCCAGCGGCGATCAGCCTGGTGTTGGCGGTGATCGTGCCGCTGTGGCTGGGGCATCTGGAGCCCTGGGCGTTTGCCGGTTGTTTTGCGGCGGCGTGGGTCGTCGTCGCCACTTTCCGAGACATCTGGGCCCGGTCCGCTTCCCGCCAGGGACGCTGGGCGGCCCTGCGTCGCTTGACCCGCAGCTATTACGGGATGGTGTTGGGGCATCTGGGCGTGGCGATCGTCATGGCCGGCGCCACCGTTGTCACCAACTATGGCGTCGAGCGGGACGTGCGCATGGCGCCGGGTGAAACGGTGGAAATGAGCGGTCTGACGTTCCATTTCGACAGCCTCAAACATCGCCAAGGCCCCAACTATTCCGCCGAACAGGGTCGGTTTGTGATCACCCACGAGGGAGAACCGGTCACCACGCTCTATCCCGAAAAGCGGGTCTACACCGTCCAGCGCAACGTGATGACCGAAGCGGGGATCGATGCCGGTTTGTTCCGGGACCTGTTTGTGGCGCTGGGCGAGCCTGTGGGCGACACCGCCTGGGCCGTGCGGATCCAGTACAAACCGCTGGTCCGTTGGGTCTGGCTGGGCGCGATTTTCTTGGCGTTGGGTGGGGCGCTGGCCATCGCCGACCGGCGTTACCGGATGCGGGTCACCCGTGAATCGCCGGAAGCGTCGACACAACAACCCGCTTCAGCAAGTACTGTTACAGGGAGCGCGTCTTGAGTCTCAAACGAGTGTTGCTGTTCCTGCCGTTGGTGGTCGCCGTTGGGGTCGGCGTGGTGTTGTCTGCCGGCATCGGCCGGGACAAGGAAACCCTGGAGTCGGCGTTGATCGGCAAGCCCGTGCCCGGATTCCAGCTGGCCTCGCTGCAGGATCCGCAAACCACCTACCTGCCGGATGTGTTCAAGGGCCAGGTCAGGCTGCTCAATGTCTGGGCGACCTGGTGCCCGTCCTGTCGTGTCGAACACCCGCAACTGGTCAAGCTGTCGCGGGAACAGGGCGTCCCCATTATTGGTCTGAATTACAAGGATAATCGCGAGGAAGCGCTGAAATGGCTGGACAAACTGGGCAATCCATACAGCAAGGTCCTGTTTGATCCACAAGGCACGTTCGGCTTCGATCTGGGCGTGTACGGGGCACCGGAAACCTACATCATCGATGCGGACGGCACCGTGCGCTACCGCCACGTCGGCGTGGTGGACGAAAAAGTCTGGAAAGAAGAGTTGGCACCGCTGGTTGCCCGTTACAAGAGGGAAGGCTGATGCGCGAGATTGGCCTGCTTTTTCTGATCCTTCTCAGCGGCGTGGCCCACGCGGTCGGCGACACCTATCCCTTTGACAACGATGCCGACCGGAATCGCTTCGAGACCCTGACGCAGGAATTGCGCTGCCCCAAGTGCCAGAACCAGAGCATTGCCGATTCCCTCGCGCCGATTGCCGCGGATATGCGGGCGGAAGTGCATCGTCTGGTCCAGCAAGGCGTAAGTAACGACGCCATCATGACAGCCATGACATCCCGCTTCGGCGAGTTCGTGCGCTACCGGCCCGAACTTGAGAAGCGGACGTTGCTGCTTTGGTTCACGCCCCTGATCGTCGTGGTGGTGGGGATTGTCGCCGTCACCATTTTGGTGATTCGCTCCAGGCGCTCGGCAGGCACCAACGAACCGGTACTCAGTAAGGCGGATCGCGCGCGCCTTGACCGCCTCCTGGATGCCGACGAGTCTCCCCGCGATACACCCTCCCAACATTCCTGATTCATGGTCACGAGTCTATGACAACCGCTTTCTGGCTGACGCTTGCCGCACTGATTGGACTGGCGCTGGTCT
The DNA here is from genome assembly GCF_003789045.1 of Marinobacter sp. R17. Lineage (NCBI taxonomy): Bacteria > Pseudomonadati > Pseudomonadota > Gammaproteobacteria > Pseudomonadales > Marinobacteraceae > Marinobacter > Marinobacter sp. R17. The sequence goes on from NZ_RHGZ01000002.1 coordinate 137,153, forward strand.
TTGTCCTCTACCCGTTGTTTTTCGGTCGGTCGCAGAAGGCGGACGTCGATGATATCCGGCACCAGAATCTGCTGGCGTACCGGTCCCGGCTGGCAGAGCTGGATGCGGACCATGAGGCGGGCGTGATCGATACACCCACGTACGCCCAGATGAAGGAAGAGCTGGCGGGGACGTTACTGGACGATGTGGATCGATCACCCGAGTCTCCCGGCCGAGGGCCGGGGCGAAGCCGCCGAGCCGCCCTGGTCGTCGTTCTTATCAGCGTCGTTGCGGTGCCGGCGGTCTCCCTGTGGCTGTATCGCGACTGGGGTGGTGTGGATCAGATGGAGCAATACCGAACCATGCTGGCCCTGCAGCAGGCGGATCAGGGCCGCAACCAGAAAATGGCCGCGCTGGCGGAACAGTTACGGGATCGCCTCATGGATAGCCCGGACAATCTGGACGGCTGGGCCATGCTGGGTCGCACTTACATGAGCCTCGAGAACTACGATGAGGCGGCCTGGGCGTTCGAGCAATTGGCCGGACAGGTGGAGGAGGTGCCCCGTGAAGCGGCGACCGCCTGGGGCCTGGCCGCACAGGCCCGCTTCTTCGCCAGCAAAGGGGCCATGACCCCGGTGGTTACCTCCACCATCGACAAGGCGCGCTCGCGCAACCCGGATGAAGTCAATGCGCTGGGCCTGCTGGGCATCCATGCCTTCGAGCAGCAGGACTACCGGGAAGCGATTCGTTACTGGGAACGCATCATCCAGGTGGCGCCGGATCATCCCCAGTTGCCGTCCATCAAACAGGGCGTGGCGGAAGCCTACCGGCGCCTTGGCGAGCCGGTGCCCGATCAACTGATGGCGTCTGGTGGGGCGGCTGTGACGGTGAAGGTCACACTGGCGGATAACCTGCGGGACAAGATCCAACCCGATACGACTCTGTTCGTCTTCGCCAAGGCGGCCGGTGGATCGCCGATGCCGCTGGCGGTTGCCCGACTACAGGCCGGCCAATTGCCGGTTACCGTGACCCTGGACGACAGCATGGCCATGGCACCGGGCAACACGCTCTCCAGTGCCGATCAGGTGATCGTGTCGGCGCGCTTGTCGTCGTCCGGCAATGCGATTCCACAGAGTGGTGATTGGCAGGGTTCGGCCAGCGAGCCGGTCAGGTTGGCAGAGTATGACGGGCAACCGGTCGCCGTCACGATTGATCGGCAGGTCCCTTGATCTGACTGTCCCTGGGTTCTTCTGACCGAGGAGGGAAGTGGCCCGTCGGAACGTTGCGGCGGGCCATACGCACGGAGACGTTATTCCGTCTCGTCATCCCCGATGTCCACCAACGGTGGCGGGAAGCCGCCCAGTTCCTTCCAGCGATTGACGATACCGCAGAACAGATCGGCCGTTTTCTCCGCGTCGTAAGCGGCGGAATGCGCTTCACGGTTGCTGAACGGAATACCGGCAATCTTGCAGGCGCGGGCCAGCACCGTGTGCCCATAGGCCAGGCCGGCGAGTGTGGCCGTATCGAACGTGGAGAACGGGTGGAACGGGTTACGCTTGATGCCGCACCGGTCGGAGGCTGCAAACAGGAAATTGTGGTCGAAGGTCGCGTTATGGCCCACCAGCACCGCCCGCTTGCACTCGTTGTGGCGGATGGCCTTGCGGATCGGCGTGAAGATATCACTCAGGGCATCCCGCTCGTGGACCGCATCCCGCTCCGGATCCCACGGATCGATCCCGGTGAAGTCCAGGGCCGATTGTTCCAGATTGGCATTGTCGAAGGGGTGAACGTGATAGGCCAGGGTTTCGCCCCTTTTGAGCCAGCCCTCATCGTCCATCTCGATCAGTACGGCAGCAATTTCCAGCAGGGCATCCGTCCGGGCGTTGAAGCCGCCGGTTTCCACATCCACGACGACGGGCAGGAAGCCCCGGAAACGTGCGGCCATGGGAGAGGTCGGTTTTTCTTCCTCGATCACTGAATACCCTTACTGTTGCTGTTGAATGATGTCGCTTGGCTCACGGTTATTTACGCCTGCAGGCGCCAGCGGATCGTTTCTCCCGCGCGCAACGGCGTAATGCGGCCCTCGCCCAGGGGCAGGGAATCGGCCTGGGTCCACGGTTCCTTCACCAGGGTAATGGTGTCGGTGTTGCGCGGCAGGCCGTAGTAATCCGGGCCATTGAAGCTGGCGAAGGCCTCCAGCTTGTCGAGTACACCCAGATCCTCGAAGGCTTCCGCATAGAGCTCAATGGCGGCGGGCGCCGAGAAGCAGCCGGCGCAACCGCAGGCGCTCTCTTTGCGGCTGGTGTCATGGGGGGCCGAATCGGTCCCCAGGAAAAACCGGGCATCCCCGCTGACCACTGCGTCCTGCAAGGCCTGTTGATGTTGCTGGCGCTTGAGGATCGGCAGGCAGTACAGGTGCGGGCGGATGCCGCCCACCAGCATGTGGTTGCGGTTATAGAGCAGATGCTGCGGTGTGATGGTGGCGGCGAGGTTGCGCTCGCTTTCCATCACGTAGTGGGCGGAATCCGCCGTCGTGATGTGCTCCAGTACGACGCGCAAATCCGGGAATCGTTCCCGGGTCGGTGCCAGCACGCGCTCCAGGAAAATCTTTTCCCGATCGAAAATATCGATATCACCGTCCGTGACCTCACCGTGAACCAGCAGGAGCATGCCGCACTCGCTCATGGCGGCCAGCGCATCGTCGATGTTGCGGATATCGGTCACGCCGGAAGCCGAATTCGTGGTCGCGCCGGCGGGATAGAGCTTGGCCGCCAGAACGCCGGCGGCGTGGGCGGTGCGGATATCTTCCGGCGTCGTCTGCTCGGTGAGATACAGGGTCATCAGGGGATCGAACCCGGTGTCGCCCGGCAGGGCGTCCAGGATCCGCTGGCGATAGGCCATGGCCTCATCCGCATTGACCACCGGTGGTACCAGGTTGGGCATGATGATCGCCCGATGAAAGCAGCGCGCGGTTGCCGGTACGACATCGGCCAGAGTGGCGCCATCGCGAACGTGGAGGTGCCAGTCGTCGGGGCGGGTCAGGGTCAGTGTGGTGGTCATGGAGGCAGCGATTTCCTGATGCGGGTGTGACGGTTTCCGGCGGAGTATACCAGACCCGGAATGGGGATTGGGCGCGCGGTAACGGCCAACCGATTTCCTAAAGATTTCCGCGGAACGGCCGATAGCAACACTATCAACCGTTTACCGTATTCCAGATGGTCCGTCCGATGAAAAACGTCCTGCGCCCGTTGCTGATGCTCCCGCTGTTTGCTGTTCCCTTGCCGGTGAGCCAGGCCGCGAGCTATGGTGCCGGCATCGAGAATAGCCAGTGGTACCTGACCACTTCAGTGTTCAACTGCACGATGACCCACGACGTCCCGGGATACGGGCGCGCGGTTTTCCAGCATCGGGCGGGGGAGGCGTTGACCTTCTATCTTGAGTCCAACCTCCGGCTGATGAAGGTGGGGCAGGCATCGCTCAACGTGGAGGCACCGAGTTGGCGGCCAGGTGTCGCACCGCGGCCGTTGGGACAGATCCGTGTCTCTTCTGATCCGCGCCCGGTCAAAGTCGGGACGCCCCAGGCGATGGCGATGGTCGACGGGCTCATGAAAGGCATGGCGCCGACGGTCACCAGCCCGGCGCGCTATTCGTCCGGTCCGGTTCGGGTGCAATTGTCCAATATCCACTTTGCCAACACCTATCAGGAATACCAGACCTGTGTCGCCGGTCTGCTGCCGGTGAACTACGATCAGATCAAACGCTCTCGCATCCACTTCAAGCTCGACAGTGCCCAGCTCAGCAATGCGGATCTGGATCGCCTGGATCTGATTGTCCGCTTCATCCAGGCCGACAGCACCATCGCCCAGATCTACGTGGATGGCCACACCGATCGCAGCGGCAGCCGGATTCACAATCGGCAGTTGTCCGAGGATCGCGCCAATACGGTGGCCGAATACCTCAAGGCAAACGGAATCCCCGAAGACAAGATCATCACGCGATACCATGGTGAGCGCTATCCGGCCTCCAGCAATCCGGCCGAAAACCGTCGCACGACGGTGCGGCTGGAGCGGGAAGGCGAGCGCCGCAGTCTTCAGCGTGCGGAAGCGGACAGCGATCCCCGCAACGGTTAACAGAGCCGCGAACCGCGGCTTTTCACTCTTCCCGATTGGATGCGGCGCCCGCCTGCCGTACAATATCGCACTTCTCTGAATCCGGTCGTTCCTTCTCCACGCCTCCGTTAGGGTTGAAGATGGGGCGCCGTTTAGCCATTCGGAGGCGCCGGCGCGGCGTCTCCTTTCTGATCGACTCGGAGCATGGACATGTCAAACATCAAGAAGGTCGTACTGGCCTATTCCGGTGGCCTCGATACCTCGGTCATCGTGCGCTGGCTGCAGGACACCTATCAGTGTGAGGTCGTCACGTTTACGGCTGACCTGGGTCAGGGCGAGGAAGTGGAGCCGGCCCGCGCCAAGGCCGAAGCCCTGGGCGTCAAGGAAATCTACATCGAAGACCTACGCGAAGAATTCGTGCGTGACTTCGTGTTCCCCATGTTCCGAGCCAACACCATCTACGAAGGCGAGTACCTGCTGGGTACCTCCATCGCCCGTCCGCTGATTTCCAAGCGACTGATCGACATCGCCAACGAAACCGGCGCGGATGCGATCTCTCACGGCGCTACCGGCAAGGGCAACGACCAGGTCCGTTTCGAGCTGGGCGCCTATGCGCTCAAGCCGGGAGTCCACGTCATCGCTCCCTGGCGTGAATGGGACCTGAACTCGCGCGAGAAGCTGCTGGCATACTGCGAAGAGCGCAATATTCCGGTGGAGAAGAAGAAGGGAAAATCCCCTTACTCCATGGACGCCAACCTGCTGCACATCTCCTATGAAGGCATGGTGCTGGAGGATCCCTGGGCCGAGGCGGAAGAGGAAATGTGGCGCTGGAGCGTGGCACCGGAGCAGGCGCCGGACCAGCCGACCTATATCGAGCTGACCTACGAGAAGGGTGACATCGTGGCCATCGACGGCGAGCGGCTGAAGCCGCATGAAGTCCTGGCCCAACTGAACAAGATCGGCGGCGATAACGGCATCGGTCGTATCGATATCGTCGAGAACCGCTACGTGGGCATGAAGTCCCGCGGCTGCTACGAAACCCCGGGCGGCACCATCATGCTGCGCGGCCACCGTGCCATCGAGTCCATCACCCTTGACCGTGAAGTGGCCCACCTGAAAGACAGCATCATGCCGCGCTACGCCGAAGTGATTTACAACGGCTATTGGTGGTCACCGGAGCGTGAGGCGCTGCAAGCGCTGATCGACCAGACCCAGACCTACGTCAACGGCACCGTTCGCCTGAAACTCTACAAGGGCAACGTGGACGTGGTTGGCCGGAAGTCTGAAGACTCCCTGTTCGACGAGAAGATCGCTACTTTCGAGGAAGACCAGGGCGCCTACGACCAGAAGGACGCCGAAGGCTTCATCAAGCTGAACGCCTTGCGTCTGCGGATTGCAGCCAGCAAAGGTCGCAAGCTGAGCTGATCGATTCCCGGAGGCCGGCGTCCGTCGGCCTCCGACTATCGATAATCCATTCCTTTGAGTCAAAGTTATTAAATGGAATCGGATTTCGAGGAGATCTCGTTGCCGCAAAGTGAGGCCGCGATCTTTGAGTGACATTGGCAAGCAGGCGTAAGAACAGCCGGCTGTCTTCGGGCAGTCGGTTTTTGTGGCCGGCTATCGCTATTGGAGGTGCTTGTCGTTTTCAGGATGGCTGAGGGGGGGAGTTGGCGCTCGTCCGTCACCCGGTCCCGTCCGGTCGCCTTAGCTTGGTAGAGTGCCCTGTCGGCTCTCTGGATGGTGTCTTCGGTCCTTTCGCCGTCACGGTGTTGGGCAACGCCTATAGATGCGCTAATCTGCACACCCTGTTGAATGTTGTCACAGCAAAGCTCCCTAAGTGACTGGCATACCCTTTCTGCCTTGACTCGCGCGCCCTTCAGATCGGTTTGCGGGAGGATCATCATAAACTCCTCGCCGCCATAGCGCCCAAAGCAATCGATGTCCCGCATCCGTTCATCAACAGAACAGGCAACACGTCGCAGAATGGCATCGCCAGCCGGATGCCCAAAACGGTCGTTGATCTGTTTGAAATGGTCAATATCCAGTAAGGCGATGCTTAGTGGAGATCGAGAGCGCCTGCAGCGATTGATCTCGCTTGTCAGCACATCCATCAGACGACGTCGATTGGCGACGCCCGTCAATTCATCAATATGGGCCAGCTCCCTGATTTGCTGCATGGCCGCCCGCAGTTCCCGGTTTCGCTCACGGACCTCCTTACGAAGGCCGCTGATGTAGCCGCCAATGATGGCGATTTGACCCATCACCAGCGCGAAAGCCAATACCTGGATAATTTCGATAGAGAGTTTCTGCATAATGAGCGCCGGCCGCGTCAGCCAGATGGCCAACACCAGCCCGCCGTAGAGAACCAGGTAAGCGACAGCCACGCCCAGGAACTGTCGTGTGCGCAGCGCGAGAATGCCGTAGAGCGCCGGAACGATCGCAATCAGCAGGAAAATCGTGCGTGCCTGCGCCACTTCCAGAAAGTACATGACCCAGATCGGAGGCAGGAGAGAAGCCACCATCTGCGCGCTGGTCATGCTGGGGTCTTTGAAACGCAGGTTGATGTTGAAATGGATGAACAGGAAAAAGACGCCATTGATGAACAGTGACAGCAGGAAGAATTCGATGACCACATGCGCGGGCACCAATTCAGTCAGCCAGCACAGGGAGACCACGGCTAAAGTAGCCTGGTAGGAAAGGAAAGACATGCCCAACCGGCGCTTGCGCAGGCGTTGGTCTCGCGCCTGTTTCGGGTCGTCGAAGACGGCGGTTGGGCTTTCAACAGTCATGGGCTGCGCCTGGCATGTCACATCGGGTTATCGAAAAGAGTCATTGCCAGCTTAGCCGATAACGGCGGTCAGTGTCGTGTCAACAAGAGGTAAAGACGGTGGGCCGGAATCAAGAGGCTGGAACCACAAAAAAGCCCCCGCAAAGCGGGGGCTTGTCGTCAGGCTTGTTCGCGATACTTAGGGCGAACAATCGCCCGCAGCTTCACCGAAGGTGACGCAGGTTTCGACGGCCATGGTGCCGAAAGCAGCCGCCGGCTGGGCCGAAACCGGTGTGCCGTGGCTGAGGCTGTCTTCGCCATCTGCAGCCGGATAGTCGGCTTGCTTGTAGATGTGGAACAACGGGTCTGCCAGGCCATCATCGAAGCCCAGGCTCAGCGGATTGGTGCCTGCCAACGGCGCACTGAAACTCTTGACGGTGACGTTGATCGGAAGACCCGTCTGAGCCGGCGTCAAGGTCGCGTCAAGGGCTGGGATACCCCAGACATCGTCGTCTGCAGCATTCGGAATAACCGTGTCGTTCTCCACTTCAGAGAACAGGACGGTTGAGCCCTGATCCGCCAGGTTGTCCACAAAGTTAACCGGGTCAGCGGTGTCCACCGTTGCCTGGAAGATGTTGAAGTAGGTTTCCAGGTCTGCGTCACCCTGCGCAAGGCCGGCCGACTGCTGCAGACCCAGCAGGATGCGAGGTGCAAAGGTAGGCGAGTTCTCCAGCAGACGCACGATGCCACCACCGGGGGTCAGCATACTGGCCGCGGTGATGTCGTTGGCTTTAACATTTGGGTCAATAGTTTCGGAGATTTGATTGGCATTTACTGCAGCCACAAATGGCGTGCCGGTAATTGTACCCAAGGAATGGCCGACGAAGTAAATGTCGCCTGAAGGAATTGTTACTCCAGTTTTGATTGTTACATCTTCCGACAAGCTAGCGCGCAAATTCATCTGATCCACGGCGCTTTCGCGGAGGTTGTCTCGGGTGGTTAGGAAACTGGTGAGGTTAATGAACAGGCTTCCTGAGTCACCAACGCCGTTTTCGTAATCTATTTTGGCGGGTGTGCTTGGTTGTGCTGCGTAGTAACCAAAGTGGCGCTCATGTCCAGTCATTCGAGCTATGCCAGGAATCGTGCTACCGGCATTCTGAGTGGTATTGATTAGCGACATTGCTGTCGCCGTATCGCCACCTAGCGCTGCTGCAAGGTTACTTACATTTCCGGCCAGGACAAGAGGTGTCAAAGCATCAACTTGGCTGTCTGAAGCACCCGTTGATGAGAGTAGTGTTCTAGTAAGCTCCTCTTGCTCATCAGCCGAAAATGCGGCAACGCCATGCAGGGGTTGATCTATTGCAACGACTGTAAATCCTTGAGCGGCCAATAGGGTGCCGAAGGTTAATGCTGCACTGCGATCAGTCGTAATACCATGCTGATATATGATGGTTTTTCCATTTTTAGGGATGGTGTTATCCCCTGATGGGTTCGGTAGAAGTACTAGCACAGGCACTTCCACATCAGTCTGTTTTTTCGGGAACGGGAATATGTAGTTCACCGCGGTAGACTTCGATGGATCCGCTTGCGGAATTTTGAGACCCAGTGATGAGAATGCTTCATTCAGGCCATATGCCAATCCACTGTCGGCGACCCAACTGTCACTAACTATGCCTTGTTTGGACGTAGAGAGAAAATAAGGCAATGAGAGCGTCCCTTGTGCCACTAGCACGTCATTCTGTGCCAAACCGGCATTAGAAAGAATTGGGCTAGTGACGGCGGATACCAGAGGTACGGGCAGAACAGAAGACGTATCAAACGTAAAGTCGCTGGCTCCTCGGTCATCTTGAATTGGCATCAAGTCAGAAAAATTAGAGGCCAGTGCTACGCCGGTACAGGCGATAGCTGATTTGCCCATCAAACCATCACAGCCTGCAGGAGGGGGGGCATCGAAGATGGGCGAAAGGGCAACCTTTAGAGCAGCTGTCGGGTAAGAACCGACGGCTGCAGATACAGCGGCAGAGGTATCGTCGTAACCGAAGGTGTCATCACCACCAATCAGGAAGTCCGCCGGTGTGATTTTGCCGTCTGCATTCAGGTCAAAGTCAGCAGCGGTCACCGAGCCATCGTCATTGAGATCCCACGTCTCAGGATCCAGAGTTTCTTTGGAGTAGAACTTCGCAGCGCCCGTCACCTTCTTGGCGGCGGAGACGCTGAGGAAGGTCTGGAGCTGATCCGCAAACCAAGAAGCCGGTTCGGCGATGTATTGCAGGACTTTCTCGTCATTCGATGTTGTAAACGAGTAGGTCAGGGCAAGGTTGCTGTCGGTGACGGCGCCTGAGGTCGCTGCTGTGACGAGCGGTTCCCACAGGCTGTTGATGAGTGTGCGCACCGGTGCCAGAGCCGAGTTGCCCAGAGGCTGCTCTTCGTCGGTCAAACTCTGGTAGGACGGGGAGCCGACGATGTTTTGTCCGCTCACATCCTTGATGCCTGTGGTCACGGCGACAACATACCGCTTACGCGGGTCGAGTGGTTTGAGCGGCAGAATGCGAATCGCAGAGGTACCGTCGAGGGTTTCGACGTCGGCGCGGAACGATGGCTGGTTGTCCGGGTCAATCGTGGGCGGTTCACTGTTGCTGAGCGCCTGAACCGGGTCGCCGCTGGCATACTTGAGCTCAATCAGGAAAACGGTTGAACCGGCCTTCACGGTGGAGGCATCCACTTTGCCATTCAGCTGTATAACGGCCGGCGCAACGGTAGACGCGCCGCTCAGCTCGTTCAGCGCTGTGGTCACGGGCGGTGAGGAATCGCTTACGCCGAAGGTGCCATCCGTCTGATCGGAATCGAAGATCAGGTCATTAGGGATCGGCAGCTCACTGGTAATCGGATTGAAAATTGGCCATGTCTTGCCGGAGAAGTCCGGGTTACTGATCTTGTAATCCGGGTTGGCGTTTTTTGTATTGGAGCCGTCATCAAGACAGCCGGAAAGGCCAACGGTCGACGCTACGGCAAGGCTTATTAGCGTTTTTCTAAACATGGATGGAACCTATTCCTGTTGTTGTGTCGTTATTGTCGGCACTGACCGCTCCGGTTGGCCCGGTTGCCCTCGGTCAGTCGCCAATTCTTGTCTGAAAACCTGCGGAGTGGCGATCGACCGCCCTCCTGCCAGCGCTCTGGTGCGAGCACACCAGTGGTTTCTATCAGTCTGACTATATCGGAAGAAACTGAAACCTGTTGATCGCTCTAAAGTGTGATTCTCATCGATCCACATCCCCAGCGCGGGCCTTTATGAAAAATAGATCGGGGTCCGGATACTGTCGAGTATCGGGACCCCGATCTGAGGGTTCTTTCACGATGTATGACGATGCCCGTGCCGGCATCGGGGTTCAGTCGAAGCGGCTGAAGTCCGGTTTGCGCTTTTCCTGGAAGGCGGTAAACGCTTCGGTGGCCTCGGCTGACTTCAGGCGTTCGCCAAACAATTGCCCTTCGGCCAGCAGCGTTTCGCGGATGGCATTCCGGTTGGGACGGTTCAGCAGGGCTTTGGTGGCCCGAATGGCCGCCGGCGGTTGTGCGGCCAGCTGTTGGCAGGCGGCCAGGGCGTCCGACTCAGTGCTGTCGGGGGCGCAAATGCGGTTGAGCAGGCCAAGGCGATCGGCCTGTTCAGCATCGAAGGGGCTGCCCAGCATCAGCAGCTCGCTGGCCCGGGCGCGGCCAAGCCATTGCGGCAACAGCAGGCTCGATGCGCCCTCGGGGCAGAGGCCCAGATTGGCAAAAGGCATTTGGAAGCGAGTGTTGTTGCCGGCGAAGACCATATCGCAATGGAGCAGCATGGTGGTGCCGATGCCGACCGCCGGGCCGTTGACCGCCGCAACGACTGGCTTGGTGGCGTTGGCCAGGGCAAACAGGAAGCGACCGACGGGGGTGGACTCGAATTCCCCCGGCAGTCCCTCGGCAAAATCGCTCAGGTCGTTGCCGGCTGTGAAACACTCGTCACTGCCGGTGATCAGCGAACAGCGGACGGAGCCGTCTGCTTCGGCATCTCCCAAGGCGTCGGCCAGGCCGGTATACATGGCGTGAGTCAGGGCATTCTTACGCTCAGGGCGGTTGATGCGAATGACCAGTACACGGTCGTGACGTTCGGTCTGGATAAGGTCGGTCACGGGGTTCTCCTGCTTGTCGTTATCTGTGGTGTGGGGCGATTAAAGCCGGGTTTGGTCTCTCAATGCAACCGGATTGCCCGATTCCTTGAGTATGAACCGCTGTCTTCGGGCATGAGGAGGAACAGGCCGGGCGCTGATTCCTGCGGTTGAATCGGGTAAACTATGGCGCACTTTTCAAGCGTCGTGACGGGCCGGCAGTGCCGCCTGTGTCCGTGCCGACCGAAGAACCACTGAGCAGGTGTCGCGGCACAGCCAGCGATGGCTGGGCGATTGTCCTCCCGGATCAATGCGTTATGCGCACCTTCCAACTGATGAGAGCCGATATGACCACAGTAATTCGCCAGGACGACCTGATCGAAAGCGTTGCCGACGCGCTGCAGTTCATTTCTTATTATCACCCGAAGGATTTCATCCAGGCTGTTTATGAGGCCTATCAGAAGGAAGAGTCCCAGGCGGCCAAGGACGCCATGGCCCAGATCCTGATCAACTCGCGGATGTGTGCCCAGGGCAAGCGCCCGATCTGCCAGGACACCGGTATCGTGACGGTGTTCGTTGAAGTGGGCATGGACGTGCAGTGGGACGCCGAGATGTCCCTGGACGACATGGTCAACGAAGGCGTGCGCCGGGCATACACCCATCCGGACAACGTCCTGCGGGCCTCCGTGCTGGCGGATCCGGACGGCAAGCGCCAGAACACCAAGGACAATACGCCGGCGGTAATCCATCACAAGCTGGTGCCGGGCGACAAGGTGGACGTTCACGTAGCCGCGAAAGGTGGCGGTTCCGAAGCCAAGTCCAAGTTCGCCATGCTGAACCCGTCGGATTCGGTGGTTGAGTGGGTGCTGAAGATGATCCCGCAGATGGGCGCGGGCTGGTGCCCGCCGGGCATGCTGGGCATCGGCATTGGCGGTACGGCCGAGAAGGCAATGGAGCTGGCGAAGGAATCGCTGCTGGATCCGATCGACATCCACGACCTGCAGGCCCGCGGCGCGTCCAATCGTTCGGAAGAGCTGCGTCTGGAGCTGTTCGACAAGGTCAATGAGCTGGGTATCGGCGCCCAGGGTCTGGGCGGTCTGACCACCGTTCTGGACGTGAAGGTGAAGGATTACCCGACCCACGCGGCCAACAAGCCGGTGGCGATCATTCCGAACTGTGCCGCGACCCGTCACGCGCACTTCGTGCTGGACGGCTCCGGCGCCTCCCTGCAGACCCCGCCGAGCCTGGACGACTGGCCGGAAATTACCTGGGAAGTGGGTGAGAACGTGCGTCGCGTTAACCTGGACACGGTCACGCCGGAAGAGGTGCGCGACTGGAAACCGGGCGAGACCGTGCTGCTCTCCGGCAAGATGCTGACCGGCCGTGACGCCGCCCACAAGAAAATGGTCGACATGATCGAGAAGGGCGAAGAATTGCCGGTCGATCTGAAAGGCCGCTTCATCTATTACGTGGGCCCGGTCGATCCGGTCCGCGAAGAGGTGGTTGGGCCGGCTGGTCCGACCACGGCCACCCGGATGGACAAGTTCACCCACACCATGCTGGAGAAAACCGGCCTGACCGGCATGATCGGTAAAGCCGAGCGGGGCCAGGTGGCGATCGATGCGATCAAGGAATTCGGTGCGGTTTACCTGATGGCCGTGGGCGGTTCTGCTTACCTTGTCTCCAAGGCGATCAAGAAGGCGGAAGTCGTGGCCTTTGAAGAGCTGGGTATGGAAGCCATCTACGAGTTTGAGGTGGAAGACATGCCGGTGACCGTAGCGGTCGATTCCAAGGGCAGCTCCGTGCACCAGAGCGGTCCGGTCGAGTGGCATGAGAAGATCATTGCGGCCAAGGCGGTTTGATCTCAGCGATCCACTGACTGCAGAAGCGGGGCCTTTCGAGGCTCCGTTTTTGTTTGAGCTTCTAACGGCATGACTTGGTAGTCTGAAACCAATGCATGCCATCGCTTCCTTCGCCTAAGAGGGCTGTCCATGGCCGCTTATGCGACGAGGACATCCTGTCCTCTGCTCCAGCGATGGCATCCATTGGTTTCGCGCGGACCTTTTCGATGTTCTCAGAAGTAGGTTGGGCTGACGCAGGAAGCCCAACAAGCCGGGTACACGGCCAATATCATCCCCATGGTTGCCTGACTGGTTTTTGAGGGCCCATGTACCAAGCATGTCCGCAATAACGGGGCGTTCGGTTCCAGCCCATTGTTGGGTTGGGCTTCCTGCGTCAGCCCAACCTACCCCTTAAATCCTTACAACAACCTCTGAAGAGCCTGCTAGATGCTCGAGTTGTCTGGTCCGGCCAGCCACTCGCGCGCCTTTTCCACTTCATCCATCCGGAACACCCGCAGCTCCATGTCCAGAAACCGCGACATGAACCGGGCAAAGGGGCCGATCCAGCCGGAGTCCGAGACCACGGCGCAATGGGTGAAGTCCTTGAGGTGCTTGCGGTCGAACCGGATGGCGTCCTTGAGGATCGACAGGTCAAAACCGTCGAAATCCCGCACCACCTCGATCAGTTTGACCTTACCGTGCTGCTGGATGAACGCCTCCATGTGGCCGGCAATCTGCTCAAAATCCTCAGCGGAGACACGGCCTTCAACGCGTATCTCCACCGTTTTCTGTTCCGGGTATTCCACATATTCCGTTGCCATCTTTGTGCTCCCCCCCCCCCCCCCCCCCTCGGTCGTTTCGTCAGGATGAACAGCTGATTTCCAGATGCTTGCCCCAATCTGGTGGCAGGGCCGCATAGTGCTCGTTCTCCGGCTGCTCGTCGTAAGGGCGTTTCAGCACCGCCATCAGCTTGCGGGCGGTGTCGTATTGGCCGGTTTGCGCGTCCTGAATCGCTTCCTGCGCCAGGTAGTTGCGCAGGATGTACTTGGGATTGACGGTGCACATGGCCTGGTCCCGCTGTTCCGGTGAGCGCGTTTCCTGCGCGAGCCGGGCGTCGTAGCGCGTCAGCCAGTCGTCGGCGACGGTCCGATCCACGAACAGGTCCCGCACCGGCGCATTGCCGCGGGTCGCCCGTGTCGACAGGCCCCGGAAGAACAGGGTGTAGTCGATGTGATGCTCGTGGAGCATGCTGAACAGGTCCATGATCAGGGACATATCGCCCTCGGCATCCTGCTCCAGTCCAAGCTTTTGCTTCATCAGCGATTCGAACGTGCCGTTGTATGTGGTTTCATAGCAGCGCAGGGCTCTCCGCAGGTCGTCTTCGTCCATCACGTGGACCAGCGACTGGGCGAGGAACTGGCAGTTGATAAAGCCGATCTGCGGCTGACGGTTATAGGCGTAGCGCCCGCCCTGGTCGGTGTGGTTGCAGATGTAGCCGGCGTCGAAATCGTCGAGGAAGGCATAGGGGCCGTAGTCGAAGGTATCGCCGATGATCGACATGTTGTCGGAGTTCATGACGCCGTGGCAGAAACCCACGGCCTGCCATTGGGCGACTAATCGCGCGGTACGCCGGACTACCTCTTCCAGCCACAGGCGATAGCGGTCGGGCAGGGGCTCGTCCTGCAATTCCGGGAAGTGCAGGGCGATGGTGTGATCCAGCAGTTCGCGGGTCGCTTCCGGGCCCTGGTGATAGGCGGTGTACTCGAAGTGGCCAAAGCGGATGTGGCTCTGGGCGACCCGCATCAGGGTCGCAGCGGTTTCGATGGATTCCCGCATGACGGGATCCTTGGCACTGGTCATGAACAGGGCGCGGGTGGTGGGAATACCCAGATAATGCATCGCCTCGCTGCAGAGGTATTCACGCAAGGTCGAACGCAATACGGCGCGCCCGTCCCCGAAGCGGGAATAGGGCGTCAGGCCGGCGCCCTTGAGGTGCCAGTCCCAGTGCCGGCCGTCTGGGCCGGTGGTTTCCCACATCAACAGGCCGCGGCCATCGCCCAGGTCCGGGTTATAGGCGCCGAACTGGTGGCCGGTGTATTTCATGGCGATGGGGTCCATGCCGTCCAGCAATTCCTGACCGCCGCCGATGCGGGCCCAGTCTTCGCGGTCGCCCGGTTCCAGCCCCATCTCATCCGCCAGATCGTCGTTGAAGAGCACCAGTTTGGGCTCTTTAAGCGGTGTCGGCTGGATGCGGGTGTAGAAGTGGTCGGCAAGTCGGATATAGCGGTTTTCAACGCTAAGGGCTGTCAGAAGGCCTCCTTCGGGTGATCGCTGCATCACGCCATTTAAGTTGTTCACTCTAAATCCAGTGTGCATCTTTCAATAAGATTTGCACAGGGGAGCAGACCATTGATGGATACCCATTTACCCATTTACCCATTGTCGAACGGCTTTTCCAGAACTGGCAGAACACGCTGGGGCCGGCCGCTGAAGCGTACCGGAACCACGTCTATCGCGTCTTCAACCTGACCCGCTGCCTCTGCCCCGATCTGACCGACACAGAGCAGCGTTTACTGGAGGTTGCGGCAGCTTGTCACGATGTGGGGATCTGGCTGGATGGCAGCTTCGATTACCTGACGCCGTCGGCGGACCGGGCGTCGGCGTGGCTGTCCCGGCATCCGGACCTGACCGGCCTCTCACTGGAGGAGGAACAGCGGCAGGTGCGCCGGATCATCCATGATCACCATAAGGTCCGGCCTTCGAGTGATCGCCTGGCGAATGCCTTTCGCAAGGCCGACTGGGCCGATGTGACGGGGCTCTATCGATTGGCCGGTCTACCGGGCGTAGAGCTCCGTGAGCTGCTAAGGCAATTCCCGCTGCTCCGGTTCCGTCGGATGCTGCTGGGACTCGCCGTCGCCCATGCCCGGCGCCATCCCCGGTCACCACTGCCGATGCTTCGCTGGTAGACTGAAGCGCGGTTTTTGCCGACGGTTCATATAGAATGGGCCGCTATGGAAACGTCTGAAACGATCCGCCCCCGCATCCTTCTCCTGTCCGGCTACGATGCCGGCAGCCATCGCCGCTGGCGGGAACAGCTGGTGAATTCGCAACCCGACTTCGACTGGGAGGTCCTGGCCCTGGCGCCACGCTATTTCCGCTGGCGGATCCGGGGTAATGCCCTGAGCTGGCTGGATGAGCCGCCGCTCCAGGAGAGCTGGGACCTGATCGTGGCCACCTCGATGGTGGACCTGGCGGGACTGCGTGCCTTTCACCGGCATCTGGCGACGGTGCCGGCCTTGCTCTACATGCACGAAAACCAGTTCGCCTACCCGGACTCGGGCGATCAGCATGCCAGCGTCGATCACCAGATGGTGAACCTTTACAGCGCTCTGGCGGCGGACCAGGTCGTCTTCAACAGCGAGTGGAACCGGGCGAGCTTCCTGCAGGGCATCCGGGCGCTGCTGAATCGTTTACCCGATGCCATTCCTGAAGGTGTGGCCGAGCGCATCGATTGGAAATCCAGTGTCCTGCCGGTGCCGATCAATGACGCGCTGTTTGAGGCGCGCAAGCATCCGATCAACCGGGATTGCCCGCACCTGTTGTGGAATCACCGTTGGGAGTATGACAAAGGGCCGGATCGATTGCTGGCGCTGCTCGACCACTTGGTGGCCAGCGGCCAGGACTTCCGACTGAGTGTGGTCGGGGAACAGTTCCGGCAACAGCCTGAGGCTTTCGAGATCATTCGGGCGCGGCATGGAGGCCGCGTGGTGAACTGGGGATTCCTGCCCGATCGGGCCGATTACGATAGCCTGCTGCGCCAGGCCGACGTGGTGCTGTCGACAGCCCTGCACGATTTCCAGGGTCTGGCCATGCAGGAGGCAATGGCGGCCGGTTGCCTGGCGCTGGCGCCGGATCGGTTGGCCTATCCCGAGTACACGGCGAGCACTGGCTTGTATCCCAGCCAGCCTGACGATAGCGCTGAGGAAGCTGCCGGCGCCGCCGTCACCCTTCGGGATCTCCTGCGAAGTGGCCGGGGCGCCCTTGTCGACGGATGGCGTCTCTCAGAGCTCCAGCCCCGGTACCGTCGTCTGCTGACTTCACTGCTGGTGGGCTAGCGCCGCTTTGACCTTCTCGGCCACTTTGGGCTTCAGACGATCCTGCTCAAGCAGCCAGGTTACGCAGGCCCGCAGGGTCTGTTCCGCGCTCTTCGGCGTCAGGCCGAACGTCTCGTTGGTTTCCCGGGTGTCGATGTACGCATAGCGCTCGGCGACTTCGTACACCAGGTCATAGGTGAACGGCGGCGTCATGCCGATCAACCGGAACACCCGCTCGGTCCACTTGGCGCTCCACAGCAGCATGCCGCGACCGAAGGGCAGGTGCATCGGCTTGATGCCGGTGAGTGTCTTTAACAGCTGGGCGGCCTGCTTCACCTCAATATTCTCGCCACCAACCACATAGCGACGCCGGTTCTCACCCCGGGTGAGGGCGGCCACGTGGGCGGCGGCCACATCGCGGACATCCACCAGGTTCAGGCCGCCGGGATAGGTCTGGCCAATGCCGTTCAGCCAGTCCATGACCAGTTGATTGGACGGGGTGATGCGGTAATCGCCGGGGCCGAGCACGATGGCCGGGCAGATGACGACCAGGTGAATGCCGGACTCCTCCGCCAAAGCCTGGGCGGTCTGCTCGCTACGGGTCTTGGCGATGTAGTACGGGTTTTCAGGATCGTTGTTCCAGTCGTCGCCGGTGCGCAGTGCCTGCGGGTCGTAGGAGAAGCCGACGGACGCGACGGAGCTGGTGTAGACAATACGCTGGATCTGGTTGGCCCTGGCGGCGGCAAA
Organism: Marinobacter sp. R17; assembly: GCF_003789045.1. Taxonomy (NCBI): domain Bacteria; kingdom Pseudomonadati; phylum Pseudomonadota; class Gammaproteobacteria; order Pseudomonadales; family Marinobacteraceae; genus Marinobacter; species Marinobacter sp. R17. The sequence continues at coordinate 154,826 of NZ_RHGZ01000002.1, forward strand.
GACATTGCGGGCACCCTGGATGGCGGGTTCCACAATCTCGTCCGGCGATTTGGCAATGGTTTTATAGACCGCGGCCATGTGGATGATGGCATCCATCGACTCCGCTGCTTCGGTGATCGCCCTAGCGTCCATGATATCGCCGCGGAAGAGGTCGACCTCAAGCCCCTCCAGACCGCGCAGGTCAGCGGATGGCCGGACAAATGCCCGGACGCTGTGGCCCTGTTGAATCAGTTGTCGAACGACGTGGCTGCCGATATGACCGTTGGCGCCGGTAACCAGAACCCGCATGGTGGCTCCCTTTTACTCGAGGCTCTTGAGAGGTGAGTGAAAAACCTATCCGATTCTTCGCTAAAAGTGGATAGGCGTCTGTTGGCCAAGTCTCGTTTAACAAAATGTGAGCTTATGTAAGCAATTGTAAATGTTAAAAAATTGTAAAATCACGTGAAACAGTTCACGATAACGCCTCGGTTCCATCGCGATAATGGAACGCTCATCGGGGGGATGTCATGGACGCATCCCGACCTGTCAGACATGCAATGATTTGCGGTGGGTGAAAGAGGTACGCACCATGCTCAAGAAAATGCAGCAGATGATTGATCGACGGAAGAGTCACAAGGACAGCGCCGGTCACCAGGGCGCCCTGCCGGAGGCGTCTCCGGCCAAACCGGCCGACCAGGCCAAACGTGACGAATGGGATATGTCCCCGCAGGATGCGTTGCAGGTCGGCATTGTGGCCCGCTACAAGTAACTTGAAGCGTTGAGTGTAACCGGTGGAAGGTTTCCATTGATGCAGGGCTGTGGAAAGATGATCGAAAACGGTCCCCTTTCCCTGTCCGGTGAACATGGCAGCATCCGACGGTTTACTGAGTCCAGACGATACCCGTCAGTTACAACCCCGATTTGCCCTGATACTGGCGCTGAGCGCTTGTGTCCACCTTCTCCTGTTCGTTTTATTTCCCAGGACCTTCTGGCAACCGGATGCCACCGGCGCTCCCGCTGCGCTCTCGATTGAAATCGTAAAGCCTGAGCCGGAACCGGCGCCCAAACCCGAGCCAAAACCAAAACAGCCGGTTGCCGAACAACAGGCGCAACCCGAGCAGCGTCAGCATTTGCCCCGGAATAACGCTGAAAAGACAGACCTGCGCGGCACCGATTTCGAGGCGCCTGTCGAGGATACGCCCGTAGCGGGTGAGAGCACCCCAACACAGACTCATGTCAACGCCGAGGATAACAAGACCCGCATCGCCGAGGGTCAGCCGGACAAGACGGAGAAGGCGGCCGCCAGACCGCAGGTCACCTCGAAGCAGGCGACCGCGTCGGTTCCGGAGAAACAGGCGAAGAAGCCCCAGGCGCCCCAGGGGATGAAGTCCCTGTCGGACCAGGAGTTGGCGGGCGCCCGGGCCGGATCCCAGGTCAGTGAAATCGAGCGTCGCCGTATCCAGATGGTCAACCATTTTCTGGCGCGGATGCAGGTCCAGGTGGATGAGCGATTCCGCAAGCCACTGGATGCCCGGGCCTTCGAGGAAGGCGTGATTTCCTTTGAACTGGACCCATCGGGCTATTTGTTGTCGGCCCGCATTGTCCAGTCCTCTGGCAACACCCGGTTGGATGCCAGCGCCTTGCAGGCCATCCGGGCTGTGCCTCGCTTTGAGGTGCCGGATTCGCCCATTGTGGCGGCCCGGTACTATCGCCACCTGACGTTTCGCTACACCGGCGAATAGCGATCGCCGGATTCAGCGGGTAAAGTAACGCATCGCCAACAGCCTGAACCGATTCTCCATGCTTAATACTCACGACGTCCTGCTCCGCAACCGGGAACACCTGAACGGCCGCCTGGCCCTGATTGGCCTGGTGGATGCCTCCATACTGGGCCAGCTTCCGGGGGAACCCGGGCTGTTGGTGACCGATCATGCCGGTATCCATGAACAGTGGCAGGCGCTGACGGACTGGCCGTCGGTTTTCGGCTATGACGGCCCGGCGCTGGCTGCGGACAGCGTGGACAGCGTTGTGGTGTTCATGCCCAAATCCCGGCAGGAGTTGGAATTGAGGCTGGCGCTGGCAGGGCATCTGACCCGTGCCGGCGGCACGCTGTTATTGATTGGTGAAAAGAAAGAGGGCATTGCCGGTGGGGCGCGGGTGCTGCAGTTTACCTATCCGGATGCCTACAAAGTGGACAGCGCTCGTCACTGCCAGGTCTGGATGGCGACGGTGCCCGCTGGTATGACCGGGTTCAACCTGTCTGCCTGGCGGAACTGGCACGTTATCCGGGCCGGCGGTATCGAGCTGGACGTGGCCGGCCTGCCGGGGATTTTCTCGGACGGCCGGCTCGATGCCGGAACGGAGCAGTTGTTGGCCTCCTTCGAGGGCGAGACACCGGCCGGTCCGGTGCTGGACTTTGCCTGCGGTGCCGGTGTGGTGGGGGCGTGGCTGGCTCGCAAGGTACCCGACCTGACCGTCGATGCCGTGGACGTGCAGTTCCAGGCGGTGGCCTGTGCCCGGGAGACCTACGCCCGCAACCACGTCAAAGGCGAGATTCGGCCATCGGATGGGTTGGCGGCAGTCACCGGTCATTACCGGCTTCTGGTCAGCAATCCGCCGTTCCACACCGGCGTGAAAACCGATACGACGATGACCGAAGCGTTCCTGCGGGACGCGGCCAGACACCTGCAATCCGGTGGCGAGCTGCGCATTGTGGCCAACAGCTTCCTGCCTTACCCGGAGCTGATCAAACGTTACATCGGGCCCTGCGAAACCCTCAGCGAAGACCGCAAGTTCAGCGTCTACCGGGCGTTTCGGCGATAGCCGCCTCAGGCGCCGTAGTAGCCGGGCGTCCCCTCGATTGCGGTCGGGCGGTGCGGTATCAGCCCTTCTTCCTGGTAATGGATATCCCACCAGCAATGGGGCAGCTGCTCGCCGGATGGAAACGATAACGACTGCTTGTCGAAGCTTTCCGGATCCTGCGTCTCTTCACCCCAGAGGAACCAGCCTTCCACGGTGTCCTTGCAGGGGTTGGTCAAGGTCGTCAGGTCGTTGGTCTCGATCAGATGCCCGGTGGGCATGTGTTTGAGTAGCATGGGCAAACCTCCCTGGGGAAGCGGCTGAGCGGATGACACCCCGGACTGGCTCAGCGCTTCCTTCGCTCACTGTACGGTCAGCATAGTCCTTACGTTGGCCCTAAAAAAGCAGATTGTCGTTGGGCCGCGGCGTTCACTGAAATGTCCCCAAACCGTCACAGAGCTGTCACTGCAACGGGCGAGGCTGGCCATGAAACCAGCCAACGGTGAGGGAAAGGCGGATGCACCAATACCGGAGTGTGTTTATCTCGGACGTTCACCTGGGGTCACCGGACTGCCAGGCGGATTATCTATTGGATTTTCTCGACAACGTGCGGTGCGAAACGCTTTATCTGGTGGGTGACATTATTGATCTGATTGCCATGCAGCGACGGGTCCATTTCCCCGCGTCGCACCAGGCGGTGGTGCGCAAGCTTGTCGAATTGGCGGCGACCGGTACGAAAGTTATCTACGTGCCCGGTAATCACGATGAGTTCCTGCGCAATTTCTGCGGTCAGACCCTGGCCGGTATCGACCTGCGCCACAAGGCGATGCATACCACGGCGGACGGACGCCGGTTCGTGGTGTGCCATGGCGATGAGTTCGATCAGGTGGTGCGCTGCAGCCCGCTGCTGCTTCTGGTGGGCGATCGGGCGCACGGCATCCTGTTGCGCCTCAACCGGTGGTACAACGCCTGGCGGCGGATGCGAAGCAAGCCCTACTGGTCGTTGGCCGCCTGGATCAAGACGCGCATTGGTCAGGCCCGGGCTTTTATCCAGCGTTTCGAGATGGCTGCCCTGACCGCCGCCGAGCGTGGTCAGTACGATGGCTACATCTGCGGGCACATTCACTCAGCCGGTTTCCGGCAGGGCTCGGGTGGCCTTTACGTCAATGACGGCGATTGGGTGGAGCACTGTACCGCGCTGGTGGAAAGCTTCGACGGCCACCTGGATATCCTGCACTGGTCGGAGCGGCCGCACATCGTGGAATCCGAGCCCGAGCGTTCGCCGGCACGGGAGCCGGGCTGGACAGGCCCCGCGCCAGTTCAGCCGGATTTCGGAGGGCTTGCGGCGCGGGTGTCCACGCGCCACTGAAGCGTTGCTGTCCGTCAGGGAGCGCTGGGGTCGTTGGCCCGTGAACGCTTGAGATCGGCGCGCATTTTCAGGCGCGCCTCGCGTCGCATATCCGCTTCACGGTAGCGCCGCAGCTGCTTCTGGGTTTCCGGCTCGACTTCCGGCACCGTCAGCGGCTCGCCCTTTTCATCCAGCGCGACGAAGGTGAAATAGGCGGATACGATGTGCCGCTCCTCCCGCGTGTAGCTGTTCTCCGCAACCACCCGCACCCCGATTTCCATGGACGAATGCCAGCTGCGATTGATCGAGACCCGAAAGATCAGGGTGTCGTTACCCTTGGCAGGCGCCCGGAACGCGAAGGAATCCACCGCGGCCGTGACACAGACGCAGCCTGAATGGCGTTCGGCCACCACCAGGGCGAGCCGGTCGCACTTGGCCATGATCATGCCGCCAAACGCGGTCTGGTGGGCGTTCAGGTCGTTCGGGAAGACCTTGTAGACGTGACCTTCAATCGCGGACGCCGAAACCGTCGCGGTCCGGGGTGTTTGCATGGGCGAATCCTTCGTGAAATCGGATGGTCTTTGGGTCGCCAGTTTCTCAGATAGCGCTGTTGACGGCCATCCGGACATAAAAAAGCCCCTGGGGTGAGGGGCAAGAAAGCTCCGTTGTGAATTGGAGCTGTCGTCGATGCTCGGTTTGCGGCGTCACTGACGGTCGCTGTTCTCAGCGTTGGCGTGCTTTGGACGCAGGTCGTGCAATTGGTCGATCAATGCCTTGGCGCGGCTTTCGGCGCTGGTCCGGTAATGCTGGAGTTTGGGTTTGACGTCCAACTCATACGCCTTGCCGGCACGGTCGGTGAGGTAAGCCGACATCATATTGGCGTTCCAGATCAGCTTTCTGCGGACGTCATACGTGGCGATGTCCAGGCGCAGTGCCAACTGGCGCAGGGACGGGTTGCGTTCGCGAATCTGGTTGACGATGTCTGCCAAACTGGCGTTCTCGGTCGGCTCGGCGCCCATGTCCTTGAGAACCTTTTTCAGTTCGACCGACGCGGCATCCAGCTGCGGGCGGACCTGGGCTTCCATCCGTTCGCGAAACTGTTTGACGTTTTCCAGACTGTCTTTCAAAGAATACTGCACCATGATTTCCTCTCGCGTAGACTGCGTGGCCGGTCGGCGCCGGCTACAAGCGGGCTGACTTGATGATGGGTTTACGATAGCGACAATTATTAGAGTGTTCAGCCTAGGGATCGCCCCGGGCGTTAAAACAGCGGGGAAAAGGACGTGGCGGATAACGAGCTGCAACTGGATCACGACGTCTTGCGCCTGGAGCGCCCGGGGAAGGGCGGGCGCGACCTGCGTGCCTGGGACGCGGCGGATGAGCAGCTGATCGAGGCGGTTCGGGAGCGGTGGCCGGGAGCCGACGCAAGGCGTCCCCGTGTGGCGATTATGGACGACAGTTTCGGCGCGTTGACCCTGGGGTTGGCGGATATCGCCCCGATGAGCCTGGCCGACAGCGCGCTTTGCCAGGTGGGGGTGAGTCGTAATGCCGCCCTCAATGGCCTGCCGGCACCGTCTATTCACAGCTGGTTGTCGCCGCCGGCGGGACTTTTCGACGCCGTCGTGCTCAAGATACCGCGTCATCTGGATTACCTTGAATACCTGCTGCGCTGGGCCAACGACCATCTGGCGCCCGACGGTGTGGTGATCGCCGGCGGGATGATCAAGCACCTGCCCGATCGCTGCGTCGATGTCTTCACAAGACTGATGGGCAACAACGAACCCCGGCCGGCCAGACGCAAGGCCCGGGTAATTGTTGCGCCACGCGGGACGGCGGGGCTGGCGGATTGGTGTCGGCAATGGCGGGGGTACACGCTGGACGATGTCTCAGGCGCGGTCGAAGCGCTGCCTGCGGTGTTTTCCCGCGACCAGCTCGATCAGGGAACCCGGGTTTTCCTGCCCTCTGTGCGCGAGGTATTGGCTTCTCTTCCGTCGGGAGCCCAAGTGCTGGACCTTGGGTGTGGTAATGGCGTACTCGGGCTGACGGCGTTGCTGACCCGTGACGATTGCACGGTGACGTTTGCCGATGTCTCCAGTCAGGCGCTGGCCAGCGCCAAGCGCAATGCGGAGACGAGAGGCGTGGCCGGGCGAGCGCGATTTGAGCACGGCGACGGCGTTCCGCGTGATGGGCGTTTCGACCTCATCCTGTGCAACCCGCCGTTCCATGAGGGCGGAACCGTCGGTGATCACATCGCCTTGCGGATGTTCCGTCAGTCCGCGGCCGCACTGGCACCCGCCGGGCGGTTGCTGGTGGTGGGGAATCGCCACCTGGGGTACCACGTCAAGCTGAAACGCTGGTTCGGCTCGGTGCAGCAACAGGCAGCCGATCCGAAATTCGTGGTTTTTGCCTGCCGCGTCAGCCGCTGACGGGCCGTTCGTAGCCCATGCGGGCCAGGGTGTCCACGATGGTTTGGGTCTGGCTGTCGATTTCGATGTTTACCCGGTCGCCGGTTTCCAGCGTGCCAAAGGTGGTGACGCGAAGGGTTTCCGGGATCAGGTGGACGTTGAAGGTGTCTTCCGTCACGCTGCCAATGGTGAGGCTGGCCCCGTTGACGGCGATGTAGCCCTTGGCAAAGACGTACTTCATCCAGTCCCGGGGCACCCGGAAGTGAATCGTCCGATTGTTTTCCGGCGTTTCGATGGCCGTCACTTCGGCCGTGGTGTGAACGTGTCCGGACAGCAGGTGGCCGCCGATTTCATCGCCAATGCGGGCGGCGCGTTCGAAGTTGACGTGATCGCCGGCCTGCAGGTCGCCCAGCGTGGTCAGGCTGAGGGTTTCCTGCATGGCGTCGAAATAGAGTGCGTTCCCGTCCTGTCGGGTGACGGTCAGGCAGGTGCCGTTGAGGGCGACCGAGGCGCCAATCTCCACACCGTCGACGCGATCGTCCGGGAAGGCCAGGACAAACGTGGACAGGCCGGGGCGTTGCTCGACGTTGATGACTCGGGCCTGGCCCTGAACGATTCCGGTGAACATGGTGTCTCCAGTGCGGGAAAGGGAACTCGGGGCGGCCTGACAGGCGTCCCGCTGGCTGGCGGTAGCATAACGGTCCTGCCGGATCATGCCAAGCGGCCGCGGGCTCAAGGTTTTCGGACAGAGGCCGATAGCCTGTAGACGGTTGCAGATAAAATGAACGAGGGGAGGCGAGGCATGGCAGTATCCGACGCGAACGAGCGGCCCTCGCCTGTTTTGCAGCCGGGGCGTCCTGCCGATCCCAAGCCGACCCAACCGCCCGCCACCACGAGCGAGGCAAAGCCTCCGGCCACCCGCAGCACCGAAGTCTCCCAGCGACCGGAACCATCAACGTCAGGCGAGGTAGCCGAGCCCTCCGAGGTTGCGGGCGAGAGCGAAGACGCCAACGAAAGCCCGCCCGAGGAAAGCAAAGAGACGGTCCTCCTGCGCCAGCGGGATCGACGACGTTTATTGCGCCAGTGCGAGCGGGTCTTGCTGCTGGATTTCAACACACTGGCCATACCGGACTGGCCCGACAATTTTACCCTGGCGGCGGCTCGCCGCCGTCGGGATCTCTGGCTGTTTGCCGCCTCCCTGGCTGCGGTGGTGTTTCTTGCCGGCGTACCCGGCATGGTGCCCGCCTGGGTGGCCGGTAGTGGGTTCGGGGCGTTCGTGTTGATTGCCCTGGCCGGCGTGCCGTTTGTTCGCCGGATATTCTCGTCCAGGCCCAGCTATATGGACCTCCTGTTATTGCGTCAGCAACGGTTGCGGGAGGCCCGCAGCCATATTGCGCATCTTGAGGGCGAGGAAGGGCTCGCGTGGCAATGCGCGATGATGACCGATTGCAACCCGGCACTGCGCTCCACCCGTTTCAGCACCCTGGTTAACCTGTCCGAGAAGCGAATGCTGGCGCGCCAGTTGCGACGGCGTGAGCACATCAGGCTCTACCTGATTTTCATGCTGGAAGCCGAGAAGGCTTACGACCGGCTTCAGAGTCGTTATTTTGAGGGCCATCAACAGGCGATCGATAACGGCTGGGAGCAACCGTCTGAGCCCTCGTCGGAATCGGCTGAGCCCGATCGCTCCGATGAGTCGGACGCTCCCTCTCAGGAATAGCCACCAATCAGGGTGGCTTTCGTTGTCGGGTCGGCTCGATGGGTCGCTGTTTGGCGTTTTTTGGTGCGGCTCTGCTTCTGCTTTGTGCGCAAATGTAGTGCTCTCTCGCAAATAAAGCACCTGGAATGCGCCATAATGGTGCTGAAAGCGTGCCGTTTAGATCTCCCTCTTCTTTCCAATCGATCGTTTATAGCGTCCAACTCTTTGATATGAGTGCCCGTGTTCCACGCTGGAACATTTCTTGTATCGGTGTGCGCCCAAATAATGCAGCGGGGTTTGCAGGCGCGATGAGGCGTGGACGGATGATCGTCCGTTGGCTTGTGCGCGCAGCCCCGGCAGTTCATCAGAATAAAGACGGGAGCATTGAACCGTGGAGACGACGAGCGCAGTGGAAACGCTGCTGCAGAGTGCGAATACCTTTTTCCTGCTGCTGGGTGCGATCATGGTGCTGGCCATGCACGCCGGCTTTGCCTTCCTGGAAGTCGGGACCGTGCGGCACAAGAACCAGGTGAACGCCCTGGTCAAGATCATGACGGACTTTGGCGTATCGACGCTGGCCTATTTCTTTATTGGCTACAGTGTGGCCTACCACACCAATTTCTTCGCCAGTGCTTCGGTACTGACCCAGGCCAACGGGTATGACCTGGTCAAATTTTTCTTCCTGCTGACCTTCGCGGCAGCGATTCCCGCCATTGTGTCCGGCGGTATCGCAGAGCGGGCGCGATTCTATCCGATGCTGGTGGCTTCCGGTCTTATCGTGGCTCTGGTGTATCCGTTCTTCGAGGGGCTCGTGTGGAATGGGAACTACGGTTTCCAGGCCTGGCTGGACGCTACCTTCGGCGCGCCGTTCCACGACTTTGCCGGCTCGGTCGTGGTCCACGGCGTTGGCGGCTGGATCGCGCTGGCTGCGATCCTGTTGCTGGGCGCGCGCAACGGTCGTTACCGTAACGGTCGGGTGGTGGCCTTTGCACCGTCCAATATCCCGTTCCTGGCACTGGGCGCCTGGATCCTGTGCGTGGGCTGGTTCGGGTTTAACGTGATGTCCGCCCAGACGCTGGACGGCATCAGCGGCCTTGTGGCCGTGAACAGCCTGATGGCGATGGTCGGCGGGATCGTGGTGGCGATGCTGGTGGGTCGTAAGGACCCCGGCTTTATTCATAACGGGCCGTTGGCGGGGCTGGTGGCGGTCTGTGCCGGTTCCGACCTGATGCATCCGATCGGTGCCCTGGTGACCGGCGGCGTTGCCGGTGCGCTGTTCGTCTTCCTGTTTGAGTGGGCCCAGAACAAGATGCCGCGCCTGGACGATGTCCTCGGTGTGTGGCCGCTGCACGGGATCTGTGGTGTCTGGGGTGGCCTGGCCGCCGGGATCTTCGGCCAGTCGGTACTGGGCGGACTGGGCGGCGTCAGCTTCATGGCGCAGCTGATCGGTACGGTGACGGGCATCGTGGTGGCTTTCGTTGGCGGTCTGGTGGTGTACGGGCTGGTCAACGTGGTGAGTTCGATCCGGTTGTCCCAGGAAGAAGAGTTCGAGGGCGCGGATTTGTCCGTTCACCGCATTGCAGCGACTTCAATGGATAAGTAGCCGGCCGAGAATGGCGCTTACCATCGCAAAACGCAGGCACCGAAAGGGCCTGCGTTTTTTGCGTTAAGGGCTGAGGATTCTCCGGGGCAAGCGAGATTGATGAGCGAAGGAAGAGGCGGCGCCATTGGCCGACCCGGTTGGCTTGCTTGACAAGGATAACCATCAAACGTATGTTTTAAACATACGTTTGGTAGGTTCACCTTGGCGGTAGGTTATGGCGCAGTCCGATACAGTTGATCGCATCCTCAATGCTGCAGAAGAGCTGTTCGCAGAACGCGGCTTCTCTGAAACATCGCTGCGTATGATTACCAGTAAGGCTAACGTTAATCTGGCGGCGGTCAATTACCATTTTGGCTCAAAGAACGCCCTGATCCAGGCGGTTTTTGCCCGTTTCCTGACGCCTTTTTCCGAAACCCTGGATAAAGCATTCGATGATCTGGAGCGCCGTTGCAAAGGCGAGCCGCCCACGCTGCAGCAAACCCTTTGGGTGTTAACGGAAAGCGCCGTGCGCATGCCCCATCGCAACGAGAAGGGCATCTCCATCTTCATGCGCCTGCTGGGATTGGCCTACACCCAGTCCCAGGGGCACCTTCGCAAGTTCCTGGAACAGGAATACAGCGAGCCTTTCGGGCGCCTGATGCGTCTGCTCAAGGCCGGCACCCCGCAACTCTCCGCGGTGGACCGTTACTGGCGTATCCAGTTCATGCTGGGCGCCACGGCCTTTACCATGTCCAGCAGCGATGCCCTGCGCGAAATTCTCGAGAACAAGCTGGGTATCGACACCACGGTGCAGGAAATCGCCGCACGCCTGGTGCCGTTCCTGGCCGCCGGCCTGCAGGCAGACGATCCCATCTCGGTGCCGAAGACCGCCTGATCGCGGCACCATCCTCCCGGTCCGGGCCCCATCTTTCCATGACGGTTTTGTAAAAAGCAGTCCTTTGCACGCGCTTCTTGAGGCCTGGCCCGTTGTGACGGGTGGCTGCCCTGGGGTAATCTCTGCGCCATCAAGCCGGATTCCAAGGAACCGGTTCACTGGACCGAGGTGATGTGTGCCTGTTGCCGAACATCTGCAGATCAGTCTTTCCCACCAGACGCTGACCGCGCGTATGAATGACGGGGCAGTATTGACCTATTCGGTGTCGACCGCGGCCAACGGTCCGGGTGAAGCCAACGGGTCCGGCTGCACGCCGCGGGGCGAGCATTATGTGCGTGCCTGCATTGGCACCGACCAGCCGCGCGGCACGGTTTTTCGCGGTCGCCGTCCGACGGGCGAGATCTATACAGCCGAACTGGCGAACGCCTTTCCGGACCGGGACTGGATCCTGTCCCGGATCCTCTGGCTGTGCGGTCGTGAACCGGGCCGCAATCGCGGCGGACAGGTCGACTCCATGCGCCGCTACATTTACATTCACGGGACGCCCGACACCGAGCCGATGGGCGTTGCCGCCTCCCATGGCTGCATTCGCATGCGCAATGACGACGTGATCGCTCTGTTCGCGATGGTCCGGCCGGGCACGCCGGTCACCATTACGGAATAAAAGCCGGTGACACGGGCGCGTGAGGGTCATCATGGCGCCGCTCATACGCTGGATGGGTGACCACATAAAAGGAAGCAGGAGACCGATTTGGAAGACACGCCGCAGAGCATTCAGAGTTGGGTCGAGAACTATAACCTGTTGTCACTTGAGTGGCGGGTCACCATCGCCGTGTTCGCCATGGTGTGTGCAACGGCATTGGTGGCCTTTATCGTCAGCCGGATCATCGCCCGGCTGGAGCGCAAGTTCAGCGAAACCAAGAACCTCTGGGACGACGCGTTCCTGCACGCGCTGCGTCTGCCGGCGGTCGGGTTCGTCTGGCTCCAGGGCGTGTACTGGGCAGCGAACATCGCCAAGCGTTATTCCGACGCCGAGATTTTCAAGGCCAATAATACGATCCTGAAAATCGGCATCATCTGGTTGTTGGTCTGGACCCTGTGGCGCTTCGTCAAACAGGCAGAGAGCATCCTGGCGTCGCCCGCGAAAATGCGGCGGCCGATGGACTACACTACCGTATTGGCGGTCAGCAAGCTGGCCCGAGCCGTGGTGGTCATTACGGCCGCGCTGGTGATCATGGAAACGCTGGGATACAGCATTTCGGGCGTGCTGGCGTTCGGCGGGATCGGGGGTATCGCCATTGGGTTTGCGGCCAAGGATCTGCTGGCCAACTTCTTCGGGGGATTGATGGTGTATCTGGATCGCCCGTTCAAGGTGGGGGACTGGATCCGCTCACCCGACCAGGAAATCGAAGGCACGGTCGAGCACATCGGCTGGCGTCTGACGACCATCCGCACGTTCGACAAGCGCCCGCTTTATGTCCCCAATGCCGCGTTCACCAATATCTCGGTGGAAAACCCGTCCCGCATGACCAACCGCCGGATCAACGAGACCATTGGCATCCGCTACGTCGATGTGGCCGAGATCAGCTCGATTGTGCATGACATCCGGGAGATGCTGGAGAACCACGAGGAGATCGACAGCGACCAGACGCTGATCGTCAATTTTGCCCAGTTCAACCATTCCTCGCTGGACATCATGGTCTACACCTTTACCAAAACGGTGGAGTGGGTGAAGTACCACGCCATCAAGCAGGATGTGCTGCTGCAGATCAGCGAGATTATCGGCAGTTACGGCGCTGAAGTGGCCTTCCCGACCCGCACGTTGCATGTGGCCGACGCCGTCCGGCTTGAGCGGGATGCCGAGCAGGGCCAGGCCGATGAGGATGGCGAAGGCGGGGACCGCCCTGATTATCGAGAGGCGGACTCCCTCAGCGACTACAACAAGGACGGCAAGGCGGACAAAACCACATACGGAGACGTTGACTCATGAGTGAAGCAAGCGCCCCGCAAGCGCCGGCGATTGGCATTATTGGCGGTACCGGCCTGACGCAGCTGGATGGCCTGGAAATGACCGGTGAACGCCGTGTCGAAACGCCCTGGGGCGAGCCGTCAGCGCCGTTGGTGATGGGGCGGCTGGGCGGCGTGCCGGTGGTGTTCCTTGCGCGCCATGGTGATCCGCATTGCATTCCGCCGCACCAGGTGAATTATCGAGCCAATCTGTGGGCCCTGCGAGACGCCGGCGTTAAGTCGGTCGTCGGTGTGAACGCGGTTGGCGGGATTCATGCGGCCATGGGGCCGGCGCAAATCGTGGTCCCGGATCAGTTGATCGACTACACCTGGGGGCGCCCCAGCACCTACTTTGAAGGGGATCTGGATCACGTTACCCACATCGACTTTACCGATCCCTACACCGAGCGACTGCGCGAGGCCCTCAAGGCCGCCGCCCTGGACAGCGGCGTCCACTGCATCGATTTCGGGGTCTACGCCGCGACCCAGGGGCCACGGCTGGAAACCGCGGCCGAAGTGCGCCGGCTGGAGCGGGACGGTTGCGATCTGATCGGGATGACCGGCATGCCGGAAGCCGTACTGGCTGCCGAACTCGAACTGGAATACGCCTGTCTGGCGCTGGTGGTGAACTGGGCCGCCGGCAAGTCGGACCACATCATTACGATGGATGACATTCAGGCGGCCATTGATGAGGGCTTGTCAGGCGTCCGGGCCACGTTGACCCGGTTCCTGCAAAGCGGTTACTGAGACGCGCCCTGATCGTCCAGGGGCTGGAAGTAGACCAGCAGGCCCAGGGTGGGGGAGTCCAGGTAATGGATTTCCTCACTGCGCATGCGTCGGGTCTGGTGCAGCCAGGTGACCAGCTCACGGTCCGGATGGGCATCGCGGGAAAGCCCCTGCGGCCCGGATGTGTCGTTACCTCCCGGCATGTAAGGGTTGTCGCCCATATCCTGCGCTGCTGGCGCTTTCTCGCGGTTATCCATCGTTTCAGAGGTCGCCTCCGGTTGGCTGGCCTTGCGCCACTGGTTCAGCTTCGCGGTAACGTGCAGGTAACGCACCCGATCAATATCGATATAGCCTTCCACTTCGCGATCGCCGGCACTGTCGATCACATCCCCCAGGGAAATGCGCATGGGCTCGCCGTTATAGTCGGGCGGGAACGACTGGACCCAGCCGGTCGCCATCAGTACGCGGTAGCGGCCGCTGCTTTCCAGGCGGTTGGCGGCGCTGCTCAGGTAAAGGTTGTTGCGGGAAACCAGGTTGAGGTCGGACGACACCTGACCGCCGGGCCCCACAGACCAGAGATTCCGGGTGATGTCCCGGGGCGTTTCCGGCCGCCGGGTCTGCATCTGTTCGGCGATGTTGTCGGTGGCGCCCAGCCGTTCGAACAGGACCAGCTCGGCGCGGTACTTGTCGGCGGCAGCGGCGCTGCCTGCGATTGAAAAAAGTGCCATTGCCAGGGCCATCGGCGCCAGCCAGCGTGTCTGGAAATCCTGCAAAACTCCGTACTCCCGTTTCTGGGCCAGCGGCACTGGCCAAAGGCGGCGATGGATCACGCGGGCGCTTTCTCCAGCTCCCCGAGCATGTCCGCGACGCCGGCAAGTTTACCATCGGTCGTTGTGTCCTTCAGCCTGAAGCGGAAGGTGTTCGCGCCCTCCAGTTTATAGGATTGCGGCGCGCTCTGGACTTTCTGGACAAGAATTAAGGGGTCGACCGGTGTCTGGTGGCCGAATTCCAGTCGGCCCCATTCGCTGCCGGCGTCGATCTTGGTAATGCCGAGTTTCTCGGCCCGGATGCGCAACTGGGACTGGCGCATCAGGTTCTTGGCCGGGTCCGGCAGCAGTCCGAAGCGGTCGATCATCTCCACCTGCAGCTCTTTCAGCTCGTCCTGGGTTCGCGTGCTGGCGATGCGTTTGTAGAGCATCAGGCGGTTGTGGACATCGGGCAGGTAATCGTCGGGAATCAGCGCGGGGATGCGCAGATTGATCTCGGTGCCATGACTTAATGGTAATTCCGCATTGGGCGTGCGGCCTTCGCGGATCGCTTTGACGGCTTCGTCCAGCAGTTCCATGTAAAGGGTGAAGCCGATCGTCTCGATCTGGCCGCTCTGTTCCTCGCCCAGCAGTTCGCCGGCACCCCGGATCTCCAGGTCCTGCGTGGCCAGCATAAAGCCGGCGCCCAGGTCCTGGGCCATGGAAATGGCCTCCAGACGCTTTTCCGCATCGCTGCTCATGCTCTTGGGCGGGGGCGTGAGCAGGTAGGCGTAGGCCTGATGGTGGGAGCGTCCGACGCGACCGCGCAGCTGGTGCAGTTGGGCCAGACCGAACTTGTCGGCGCGCTCGATGATGATGGTGTTCGCGCTGGGGATGTCGATGCCGGTCTCGATGATGGTGGTGCACACCAACACGTTGAAACGCTTGTGGTAGAAGTCGGACATGATCTGCTCAAGTTCGCGCTCGCGCATCTGGCCATGCGCCACGCCCACGCGGGCCTCGGGAATCAGTTCGCGCAGATCCGACGCCATCTTCTCGATGGTGCTGACTTCGTTGTGCAGGAAATACACCTGACCACCCCGCAGGATTTCCCGCAGGATCGCTTCCTTGATCAGGGCGTCTTCGCGCTGGCGGACAAAGGTCTTCACCGACAGGCGCCGGGCTGGTGGCGTGGCGATGATGGACAGGTCGCGGAGGTGGCCCATGGCCATGTTCAGCGTTCGGGGAATCGGTGTGGCGGTCAGTGTCAGCAGATCCACCTCGGCGCGCAGCGCCTTGAGCCGTTCCTTCTGCTGGACGCCGAAGCGGTGCTCCTCATCGATGATTACCAGCCCCAGGTTCTTGAAATGAACATCCCCCTGCAGGAGTTTGTGGGTGCCGATCACGATGTCCGCCTTGCCGGATTCGATGTTGGTCATGGTCTGGCTGGCCTGCTTGCCGGTGCGGAAGCGGCTCAGCAGTTCGACGTTGACCGGCGTATCCGCAAAGCGGTCCCGGAAGGATTCGTAATGCTGCTGGGCGAGCAGGGTGGTCGGCACCAGGACGGCCACCTGCTTGCCGGAATAGGTGGCCATGAACGCCGCCCGCATGGCAACTTCCGTCTTGCCGAAGCCCACGTCGCCGCACACCAGCCGGTCCATCGGTCGTTCGCTGGTCATATCCTCGATGACGGCTTCAATGGCGGCCTGCTGGTCCGGCGTCTCTTCGAACGGGAAGCCGGCGGCAAAGCTGCGATAACTCTCGGCCGGGTTGTCGAAGACGAAGCCCTTGCGGGCCTCGCGCCGGGCGTAGACATCGAGTAGTTCTGCGGCGGTGTCGCGGATTTTTTCCAGGGCCTTCTGCTTAGCCTGGCTCCAGCGGTCGGTGCCCAGCTTGTGCAGCGGGGCCAGCTCGTTTTCGGCGCCGGCGTAGCGGGAAATCAGGTGCAGGCTGGAGACCGGCACATAGAGCTTGGCGTTGTTGGCGTACTCAAGGGTCAGGAATTCCTCGGCCGTCTCCTTGTCCACGGCGATGGTCTGAAGCCCCTGGTAGCGCCCGACGCCATGGTCGATGTGGACGACCGGGGCACCTATGCGCAGCTCTGACAGGTCGCGGTAACCCGAGTCGTTGATCTCCGTCGGCTTCTCCCGGCGCCGCTGCTGCAGCACGCGCTCGCCAAACAATTCGGTTTCGGTGATCAGGGCGAGACCGGGTTGGGCCAGCAGGCAGCCGGCGTCCAGTGGCGCGATGGTGATGGCCAGGGGCGCTTCGCCGGTCACGAAAGACGGCCAGTCCGTCAGTGTTTCCGGATGCAAGTCGTAGTCGGACAGGTTGTCGGCCAGGGCCTCCCGGCGGCCGGCGGATTCCACGCACAGCAGGGTTCGTCCCCCAAATGCCGACAGGAAGTCTTTCAAGCGATGAGCCGGGTCGTGGGCTTTGCCGTCCATGGCCACGTTGGCAATGGCGCGGGTATCGCAATGGCGCTCCCGGGCACCGGCATCGGCCGTTTCGGTCTGGAGGGTGACCCGTGGAAACTGTTTGATGTGGCCGAAGCACTCGTCCTTGGCCATGAACAGCTGGGCGGGCTCGAGAATCGGGCGAAAACGATCGTAGCGCCGATCCTCATAGCGCGCCTCCGCTTCCTCCCGGGCGTGGTCCAGTGCCGGTTCGAGTCCGGCGGAGGTAAACACGCGGGTGTTGCCCGGCAGGTAGTCGAACAGCGTTGCCGTCTCCTCGAAGAACAGCGGCAGATAGTACTCGATGCCTGGCGGTGTGATGCCCTGGCTCACATCCTTATAGATGGGCGCATCCTTGTCCGCATGCGGGAAATGCTCAAACCAGCGGTTGCGGAAGCTGGAGCGCGCTTCCTTGTGCCAGGGAAATTCGTTGGCCGGCAACAATTCGATCCGCTCGATCTGCTCGACGGAGCGCTGGGTTTCCGGGTCGAAGGTGCGCAGGGTTTCGATTTCGTCGTCGAACAGGTCGATCCGATAGGGCTGGCTGGCGCCCATCGGGAAAATATCCAGGATGGCGCCGCGCACTGCGTATTCGCCGTGCTCGTAGACGTTCTCGGTGTGTCGGTAACCGGCGGCTTCCAGTTGCTGGCGCCAGCGGTCGATATCCAGGGTCTGGCCGATTTCCAGCAGCAGCGTGTTGCCCTGCAGGTAAGACGCCGGGGCCAGCCGATGCAGCAGCGTCCGGGCCGGCACGACCAGCAGCCCGCGTTGGGCCCGGGGCAGCCGGTGAAGTGTGCGGATGCGCCGGGAAATGATGTCCTGGTGCGGCGAGAACATGTCGTAGGGCAGGGTTTCCCAATCCGGCAGGGACAGCAATTCAAAGCCGTCGTCGGTGACGGCTTCGGCATTTTCATCCGCCGGCAGGCCCAGGAAGAAGCGCAGCGATTGCTCCAGGCGGATCGCCTCATCCGTGCTGGCAGTGATCACCAGAGTCAGGCCGTCGTGGCGCCGCGCGCCTTCGCAGATGGCCAGGGCCTGTCCGCTGCCGTGCAGACCGCTCCAGATCTCATGGCTGGCCGGCTGGGTCGGCATCTCGGGAGCAAGGAGGCTGGGGCTGGCAACGGCTTGTGTCATGGTGCGTGTCACGTCCTGGCTGGCTTGGGGGGTGCTCGCCGCTTCAAGCGAGCGGAGCAACCCGGTTTGATAGGGGAGTGCCATTCTAGCCGTCGGTTACCGGACTGTCATGGCACCGTCACTCACACTGGCCCGCTTGGGCTTGTTCGGCGGTTCCTTACATTGGATAATATGCGCCCAAATTACTCGAGGCGCCCGGCATAGCGGCCGCCATTACCGTGCAAAAAAGTAGAGGTTTACGCGTGAGTCACGAGCAGATGAACGAGCACCTGTCCGCCTGGACTGAAAGAGAATCCATGGCGGAGGCGATGATTCCCCTGATCGGCCGCCTGTACCGCAAGAACAATGTCGTTACGTCCATTTACGGCAGAGCGATCATTAACCAGTCCGTGATCGGCATTCTCAAGGCTCACCGTTTTGTGCGTCAGGTTGAAGACAGCGAACTGTCCGTCCACGACACTCAGCCGATCCTGGAGGCCCTGGACAAGCTGGAGCTGGGTCGGGCCCACATCGACATCGGTAAGCTGGCGGTGCGCTTCAAGGAGCAGGGCGGCGACCGGCCTCTGGAGCAGTTCCTGAAGGACGAAGTGGCGGAAGTGGTTGGCAAGTACGCTGCCGACTGCGATGAGAATGCCCACAACGAAACCAAGGACGTGGTCCTGTACGGTTTTGGTCGGATCGGTCGTCTGCTGGCCCGGATCCTGATCGAGAAGGCCGGTGGCGGCAATAACCTGCGTCTGCGCGCCATCGTCGTACGCCAGGGCGGTGCCGAAAACGACCTGGAGAAGCGCGCCAGCCTGTTGCGTCGCGATTCCGTCCACGGCCCGTTTAACGGCACGATTACCGTGGATCAGGAAAACAGCGCGCTGATTGCCAACGGCAACTTCATCAAGGTGATCTACTCCGATGGTCCGGACAAGCTGGACTACACCGAGTACGGCATCAACAATGCCATCATCATCGATAACACCGGCAAGTGGCGTGACGAGGAAGGCCTGGGTCTACACCTGAAATCCAAGGGCGCCAGCCGCGTGATTCTGACCGCGCCGGGCAAGGGCGATATCAAGAACATCGTCTACGGCATCAACAACGGTGACATTACAGCCGACGACCGCATCCTGTCTGCTGCATCCTGTACCACCAATGCCATCACCCCGGTTCTGAAGGCGATTCACGACGAGTTCGGTATCGTTGACGGTCACGTGGAGACCGTGCACTCCTACACCAACGACCAGAACCTGATCGATAACTACCACAAGGGCTCGCGCCGTGGTCGCAGCGCCCCTCTGAACATGGTTATCACCGAAACAGGTGCCGCGAAAGCGGTTGCCAAGGCGCTGCCGGAGCTTAAGGGCAAGCTGAGCGGTAATGCCATCCGCGTGCCGACGCCGAACGTCTCCATGGCGATCCTGAACCTGAACCTGGACAAGGACGTCACCGTGGATTCCGCCAACGACTACCTGCGGGAAATGGCACTGCACTCCGAGCTGCAGAAGCAGATCGACTTCGTGAACTCGCCGGAGGTGGTGTCTACAGACTTTGTCGGCTCACGTCACGCCGGCGTGGTTGATGCCCAGGCGACGATTGCCAATGGCCGTCGCCTGATCCTGTACGTCTGGTACGACAACGAGTTCGGCTACAGCGCGCAGGTGGTGCGTTGTGTCAACCAGATGGCGGGTGTCACCTACCCGATCTTTCCGGCGCGGGTGCGCTGATCCCAAGGGAAGGACTTGACTGACGGCGGCTTCGGCCAGAGCGTCAGACGAAACGCCCCGGTGCCGGAAGGTATCGGGGCGTTTTTGTTTGTGTGGAAAACGGGTTTTGTGTCTATGGCATTTGTTGGCTATGGTAATAATTCGTAAGCTTCATAAACCACTGATTATATTGTTTCTACGCGTAAAGTAGAGGCCACTCAGGTGGAAAATAGCCGTGTGACTCTCTATAATTGGCGCGATTTTGGGTACGTCTGGCTGTCTAAACTTCACTCCTCCAACAATCACCGGGACCCTTCCAGGTGCTTGATATCACTGGTCCGGGCGCGTCTCGCGTCATTTGCGGCGGATCCGGAGTTTTTTCCAGGCGTTACAAATCCATATTTAAGTTTCTGATGATTGGACGGGGCTAAATGATCAAGATCAAAAAAGGCCTGGATCTTCCCATCAGTGGCGCTCCTGAACAGACGATTACCGACAGTAAGCCGGTGCGCAATGTGGCGTTGATCGGCTTTGACTACAACGGTATGAAGCCGACCATGGCGGTTCAGGAGGGGGATCGCGTGAAGCGCGGCTCGCTACTGTTTACGGATAAGAAGACCGAAGGCGTGCGCTATACTTCTCCGGCTGCTGGCGTGGTGAAGGAAATTAACCGCGGCGAGCGTCGCGTTTTCCAGTCTGTCGTGATTGAGATCGACGGAGACGAGGCTGAAACGTTCGCGCGTTACGAGAGTTCGCAGTTGGGTTCGCTGGAACGCCAGCAGGTGGTCGACAACCTGGTGGAGTCCGGCCTCTGGACGCTGTTCCGCACCCGTCCTTACAGCAAGGTGCCTGAGATCGACAGCGCGCCTCACTCCATTTTTGTGTCCGTAATGGACACCAATCCGCTGGCCGCAGACCCGACCGTCATCATCAAGGATGACCCCGAAGCCTTCGAGAACGGCCTGCGCATCATCAGCAAGCTGACCAATGGCAAGGTATTCGTCTGTGGCAAGCCCGGTGCCGATGTGCCGGTGCCCAAAGACGACGCGTTCGAAGTCCAGCAGTTTGACGGCGTGCATCCGGCGGGCAACGTCGGCACCCATATTCATTTCCTCGATCCGATCGCAGGCGACAAGGTGGTCTGGTCCATCGGTTACCAGGACGTGATGGCGATCGCGCGCCTGTTCCAGACCGGTGAGGTGCCGACCGAGCGTGTCGTGGCCGTGGCCGGGCCCAAAGCCTCCAAGCCGCGCCTGCTGCGCACGCAAATCGGTGCGAGCCTGGAAGAGTTGCTGGCCGGCGAGTACGACGCTACTGGCGAAGAACGTGTCATTTCCGGTTCCGTGTTCGGCGGCCGCACCGGTCGCGGTGCCTGCGCGTATCTGGGGCGCTTCGCCAACCAGATCACTATCCTGGAAGAGGGTGACAAGCGCGAGTTCATGGGCTGGCTGTCGCCGGGTACCCGCAAGTTCTCCACGCTGAACATCTATCTGTCGAAGCTCACCAAAGGTCGTCTGTTCGATTTTACGACGACGACCAACGGCAGTGAGCGTGCCATGGTCCCGGTGGGCTCCTACGAGGAAGTCATGCCGCTGGACATCCTGCCGACGCAGTTACTGCGCTCGCTGATCGTGGGCGATACCGAGATGGCTCAGAAGCTGGGTTGCCTCGAGTTGGACGAAGAAGACCTGGCCCTGTGCACCTTCGTCTGTCCCGGCAAGTACGAGTACGGCCCCATCCTGCGTCATAACCTGACCCGCATCGAGATCGAGGGCTAACGACATGGCATTGAAAGAGTTTCTCCACGGTATCGAGCACCACTTTGAGAAAGGTGGCAAGTACGAGCGCTGGTACGCGCTGTACGAAGCCGTCGACACCATTTTCTATACGCCGCCGTCGGTGACGTCCACGACGTCCCACGTGCGCGATGGTGTCGATCTCAAACGCATCATGATCACGGTCTGGTTCTGTGTGTGGCCGGCGATGTTCTTCGGCATGTGGAACATCGGCTATCAGGCCAACACCTTCCTGGCGGGCAACCCCGACGCCATGATGGGCGACGGCGGCCTGCGCACGGCCTTTATCTCGGCGCTGGCCGGCAACGATCCCGGCTCCATCTGGGACAATCTGGTCTACGGTGCGGCCTACTTCATCCCGGTCTACTTCGTGACCTTCGTGGTCGGTGGTTTCTGGGAAGTGCTGTTTGCCACGGTTCGCCGCCATGAGGTGAACGAAGGCTTCTTCGTCACGTCGATCCTGTTTGCCCTGATCTGCCCGCCGACGATTCCATTGTGGCAGGTGGCCCTGGGTATTACATTCGGTGTGGTGATTGGCAAGGAAGTGTTCGGGGGTACCGGCAAGAACTTCCTGAACCCGGCCCTGACCGGTCGTGCTTTCCTTTACTTCGCCTACCCGGCGCAAATCTCCGGTGACACCGTGTGGACGGCTGTCGACGGCTTCTCCGGTGCGACGCCGCTGAGCCTCGCTGCTGCAGGCGGTATTGAGGCGGTTCAGCACTCCGTCTCCTGGATGTCTGCGTTCCTGGGCACCATCCAGGGCTCTATGGGGGAAACCTCCACGCTGGCCATCCTGATTGGCGGCGGCATCCTGCTGGTCATGAAGATCGCTTCCTACCGCATTGTCGGCGGCGTCATGATCGGCATGATCGGTACGTCGCTGCTGCTTAACGCCGTCGGTTCGGACACCAACCCGATGTTTGCGGTGCCGGCTCACTGGCATCTGGTGATGGGTGGTTTTGCTTTCGGCATGATGTTTATGGCGACAGATCCGGTCTCCTCTGCGATGACCAACACCGGCAAGTGGACCTTCGGGATCTTGGTCGGCCTCATGACCGTGCTCATCCGCGTGGTCAACCCGGCCTTCCCGGAAGGCATCATGCTCGCCATTCTGTTCGCTAACCTGTTTGCGCCGCTGATGGATCATTTCGTCGTGCAGGCCAACATCAAACGGAGGCTCGCCCGTGGCTAAGAAGAAGGAAACCGTTACCCGTACGGTTATCGTAGCCCTGGCGCTGTGTATCGTGTGTTCCGTCGTGGTGTCTTCCGCGGCGGTCCTGCTCAAGCCGGCCCAGGTGACGAACCGTAATCTCGATATGAAAACCAACATCCTTGCGGCCGCCGGCATGCTGGAGCCGGGCACCACGCCGCAGGAGATCGAAGAGCAGTTCCAGAAATTTGACGTGAAACTGGTTGATCTGGATTCTGGGACCTATGTCGACCCGTCGTCGTTGGGCCTGAAAGACCCGATGAAGTACGACCAGTACAAGGCGGCGTCTGACCCGGATATGTCCGAGTCGCTGTCTTCTTCAGAGGACATCGCCGGCATCAAGCGTCAGGCGGACATTGCCAAGGTGTTTGTGCTGAAGGAAGACGGCAAGCTCAAGCGTGTGGTGCTGCCGATCCACGGTTACGGCCTCTGGTCCACGCTGTATGGCTTCGTGTCGCTTGAGGGCGACGCCAACACCATCGAGGGCCTTGGATTCTATCAGCAGGCGGAAACACCGGGACTCGGCGGCGAAGTCGACAATCCCAAGTGGAAAGCCCTGTGGGTAGGCAAGCAGGTCTACGGCCCGGATCTGGAAGAACCGCAGATCCAGCTGGTTAAAGGTGGGGTCGGTCCCAACGCCAAGGACAAGGAGCACAAAGTGGATGCCCTGTCCGGTGCGACGCTGACCAGCCGGGGTGTTCAGCACCTGGTGAATTTCTGGATGAGCGAGCGTGGTTTCGCGCCCTACCTCAAAAAGCTTCGTGAAGGGGAGGTCTGATCGTGGCGGAAGTGACTGCAAAAAAGGTTCTGTTCGAACCGATTTTCAATAACAACCCGATCGCCCTGCAGATCCTCGGTATCTGTTCGGCGCTGGCCGTAACGAGCAGCCTGAGCGTGACCATGGTCATGTGTATCTCGGTGATTGCCGTTACTGCCTTCTCCAACCTCTTTGTCTCCGTGGTGCGTTCGCAGATCCCGAACAGCATCCGGATCATTGTGCAAATGACCATCATCGCGTCACTGGTTATCGTGGTGGACCAGATTCTTCGGGCCTACGCCTATGAGATCAGTAAGCAGCTGTCGGTTTTCGTCGGCCTGATCATCACCAACTGCATCGTGATGGGCCGCGCGGAAGGCTTTGCCATGCAGAATGGCCCCTGGCTCAGCTTCCTGGACGGGATCGGTAACGGCCTGGGCTATTCCGTGATGCTGATCGTACTGGCCTTTGTGCGCGAACTGCTGGGCTCCGGCTCACTGTTCGGTGTCACCATCCTGCCGGTCGTGAACGACGGTGGCTGGTACGTGCCGAATGGCCTGTTGCTGCTGCCGCCGAGTGCGTTCTTCATCATCGGCCTGTCGATCTGGGGGCTGCGTTCCTGGAAGAGTGACCAGGTGGAAGAGCCTGATTACCGTCTGTCCCGGCAAACCACCAAGGAGGCCTTCTGATGGAACACTATATCAGTCTGATCCTGAAGGCCGTCTTTGTTGAGAACATGGCGTTGGCCTTCTTCCTGGGGATGTGTACCTTCCTGGCGATCTCCAAGAAGATCGAAGCGGCCATCGGCCTGGGTATCGCGGTTGTGGCCGTGCTGACCCTGACCGTGCCGGTCAACAACCTGATCTACAACGACGTATTGCGTGAGGGTGCCTTGGCCTGGGCGGGTCTGCCGGACGTGGACCTGAGCTTCCTGGGGCTGCTGACCTACATCGGCGTGATCGCGGCGATTGTCCAGATCATGGAGATGATCCTCGACAAGTACATTCCGGCGCTGTATGCCGCGCTGGGCGTGTTCCTTCCGCTGATCACCGTTAACTGCGCCATCATGGGTGCCTCCCTGTTCATGGTCGAGCGGGATTACACCTTCGGCGAGAGTGTGGTTTACGGCTTTGGTGCCGGTCTGGGCTGGGCCCTGGCCATCGTGGCACTGGCCGGTATCCGTGAAAAACTGAAGTACAGCGACGTTCCCGAAGGTCTGCGTGGCCTGGGCATTACCTTTATTACGGTAGGCCTGATGTCACTGGGCTTCATGTCGTTTTCCGGTATTTCCCTGTAAATCACCCGGTAACGGATAACAAGGATTAAGGCGAGACCATGAATACTGAAATTATTCTCGGCGTGGTCATGTTTACCGTCATCGTGCTTGCACTGGTGGCGGTGATCCTGGCAGCACGGTCCAAGCTGGTGAGCACCGGCGACGTGACCATCGAGATCAACGATGATCCCGAACACACCCTGAAGACGGAAGCCGGCGGTAAGCTGCTCGGCACGCTGGCCGGCAACGGCATTTTCCTGTCCTCCGCCTGTGGCGGCGGCGGGACCTGTGCGCAGTGCAAGTGCAAGGTGTTCGACGGTGGCGGCTCCATGCTGCCGACCGAGAAGACGCACTTCACCAACCGCGAGGAACGTGAAGGCTGGCGTCTGTCCTGTCAGGTGCCGGTCAAGCAGGACATGAAGATCGAGGTGCCGGAAGAGTTCTTCGGCGTCAAGAAGTGGGAATGCGAAGTGGTGTCCAACCACAACGTGGCCACGTTCATCAAGGAGCTGGTCCTGAAGCTGCCGGAAGGCGAGGAAGTCGACTTCCGCGCCGGCGGCTACGTGCAGCTGGAATGTCCTCCGTATGAAATCGACTTCAAGAACTTCGACGTCGAGGAGGAGTTCCACGAGGACTGGGACAAGCACGACATCTGGCGCTATAAGGCGGTCAACAAGGAAGAGGTGGTTCGCGCCTACTCCATGGCCAACTACCCGGAAGAGAAGGGCGTTCTCAAGTTCAACATCCGGATCGCCACACCACCACCGGGCTCTGATCATCCGCCGGGCCTGATGTCCACCTTCGTCTTCAACCTGAAGCCGGGTGACAAGGTCACGGTCTTCGGTCCCTTTGGTGAGTTCTTCGCGAAGAAGACCGACGCGGAAATGGTCTTCATCGGCGGCGGCGCCGGTATGGCACCGATGCGGTCGCACATCTTCGACCAGCTCAAACGCCTGAACACCGACCGGAAGATCAGCTTCTGGTACGGCGCCCGGAGTGTCCGCGAGATGTTCTACGTCGAGGACTTCGACCAGCTGGCCGAGGAAAACGACAACTTCGAGTGGCACGTGGCCCTGTCCGACGCACTGCCGACGGACAACTGGGAAGGCCCGACGGGCTTCATCCATAACGTGTTGTACGAGAACTACCTCAAGGACCACCCCGCACCTGAGGATTGTGAATACTACATGTGTGGGCCCCCCATCATGAACGCCTCGGTCATCAAGATGCTGAAAGACCTGGGCGTGGAAGACGAGAACATCATGCTGGACGACTTCGGGGGCTAAGTTCGCTGCATGAAATCCCGCATGATTTGGCCCGCCTTGGTGGCGCTGCTTTGCAGCGTCGCCCTGGCGGGCTGTTCGTTTAAGCCTGATAAAGAAGTCTGGGAACTCAGCGGTCCGGTCTTTGGTACCAGCTACCACATCAAGGTCGTCCTGAACGACGACAAGGATCGGCTCGAGCAATTGTCTGCCGGCATCAACAAGGTGCTGGATGGCGTGGATGCGTCCATGTCGACCTGGCGTGATGATTCCGAACTGTCGCGGTTCAACGAGCAGGCGGACAAGAGTCAGTGGTTCCCGGTGTCCGACAATTTTTACGAAGTGCTGCAGGAATCCCATCGCGTCAGCGATCTGAGTAACGGTGCTTTCGATATTACGATTGGTCCGGTGGTCAACCTGTGGGGCTTTGGTCCCGAGGCACGGCCGGAAACCATTCCGGATGAGGATCTGCTGGCACAGCGCATGTCCGAAGTGGGCTATGACAAGCTGCAGATGCGGGATACGCCCAACAAGGCGATCCGCTCGGATTATCCGCTCTATCTGGACCTGTCGGCGATCGCCAAGGGTTACGGCGTCGACGCGGTCGGGCGCTATCTGGACAAGCAGGGCGTCGAAGCCTATCTGGTGGAAATCGGCGGCGAGGTGGATACCCGGGGCCGCAAGCCGGATGGGGATGTCTGGCGGCTGGCGATCGAGAAGCCGGTGTCCCAGACGCAGACGGTGCAACGCATCGTGGCCCTCGAAGACCTGGCCATGGCCACATCCGGTGACTATCGCAACTATTTCGAGGTGGATGGCCATCGCTATTCCCACACCATCGATCCGGCGACCGGACACCCGATCAGCCACAAGCTGGCCTCGGTTTCGGTAATTACCGACAACTGCATGAGCGCCGATGCCATGGCGACGGCGCTCAATGTGATGGGGCAGGACAAGGGCTACACGTTTGCAGTCAAGCACGACATCGCCGCATACTTTATCTATCGAGGCGATGACGGGTTCGACACGAAGTACACCCCGGCTTTTTCCTCATACCTATTGGATTGACGGAGGTTACGTCATGGGCACATTTCTACTGGTTCTGGTCATCTTCGGTATCCTCCTGGCCGGCATGTCCATCGGCGTCATCATGGGTCGCAAGCCGATCAGCGGTACCTGCGGTGGCCTCGGCGCCATGGGTATCGACGGTGCCTGCGAAATCTGCGGTGGCGACCGCAACAAGTGCGAAGAAGAGAACGAGCGTACCGCCGGTGCGGCCGGCAAGGCTAAGGCATTGGCGTACGACGCGTCCGAGCAGCAATCCCGCTGACATCACCGTCCGGTAGCCTGACTGGCGCGGCCGAAAAGGCGCCAGGGGTTAGCCGGTCGGATTCCCCGGGGCTGTTCGTCGGGTAGGGTGGTTGCGGACAGCGCCTGCAAGTGGTGTTTGTCCGTCTTTTCTTTGAGACGGGCTACCCTGAGAATCATCATTCAGTATTCAGAGACACCGATCATTGCCGATCTATGGCGGTCATGGCTCCTTCAGCGGTGACGGTCGATGGCGTGATGTATGGCGGTCTCTGTGAATTCATGGCGAATAGAAGGAGTCACTGCGGGTATGGCAGAACATCACTACGACGTCGTTGTCATCGGGGCCGGTCCATCCGGCGAAGGGGCAGCGATGAATGCGGCCAAGCACAGCAAGCGGGTTGCAATCGTCGAGGATAAGCCGACGGTCGGCGGTAACTGTACCCACTGGGGCACGATTCCTTCCAAAGCGCTGCGTCATGCGGTCAAGCAGATCATCACCTTCAACACCAATGTGATGTTCCGGGATATCGGTGAGCCACGCTGGTTCTCCTTTCCGCGGGTCCTGCAGAATGCTGAAAAAGTGATGGGCAAGCAGGTCAAACTGCGCACCGAATTCTACGCCCGCAATCGTGTCGACCTGTTCAATGGTCGCGCCTCGTTCTTGGATGAGCACCGAATTGGAGTGCGCGGAGGCAAGGCGGAGGAAATCCTGAACGCCAAGTCGGTGGTCATCGCCACGGGCTCCCGTCCTTACCTGCCGCCCGACGTGAATTTTCGTCACCACCGGATCTACAACAGCGACTCCATCCTCAAGCTATCCCATACACCGCGGACGCTGATCATCTACGGTGCCGGCGTTATCGGTAGTGAATACGCGTCGATCTTCGCCGGCCTTGGTGTCAAGGTGGATCTGATCAATCCGGGCAATCGTCTGCTGACTTTCCTGGATGACGAGATTTCCGACGCGCTGAGTTATCACCTGCGCAATAACGGTGTCCTGGTCCGTCACAACGAGACGTACGAGTCGGTGGACGGGGATGACCACGGCGTGGTGCTGACGCTGAAGTCCGGCAAGAAAATTCGTGCGGACGCGTTCCTGTGGTGTAACGGCCGGACCGGCAACACCGACAAACTGGCGCTGGAAAACATCGGTCTGGAGCCCAACGGTCGTGGCCAGCTCTCGGTGGATGAGCATTACCGGACGTCGATCCCCCATATCTACGCTGTAGGGGACGTGATTGGTTGGCCCAGCCTGGCCAGTGCGGCATACGATCAGGGGCGTTCGGCGTCATCGGACCTGATGGGCGATGAGTTCTTCCGGTTTGTTCGGGATGTGCCGACCGGGATCTACACGATTCCTGAGATCAGTTCCGTGGGGCCGACCGAGCGGGAGCTGACCGAAGCCAAGGTGCCTTACGATGTGGGGCAGGCGTTCTTCAAGGATCTGGCCCGGGCGCAGATCACCGGGGAAGCGGTGGGCATGCTCAAGATCCTGTTTCACCGGGAAACCCGTGAGATTCTCGGCATTCACTGTTTTGGTGACCAGGCGGCGGAAATCGTGCATATCGGCCAGGCCATCATGAACCAGGAAGGGGAGGCCAACTCCCTGAACTACTTCATCAATACCACCTTCAACTACCCGACCATGGCGGAAGCCTACCGGGTGGCGGCCCTGAATGGCCTGAACCGGATATTCTGATCCGGGGGCCGGCGGCAGGTCTGTCGTCGGCCCTGTCTTTCCCGCCCTGTCGGTGTTCTAACCCGATCTGCTTCTACGTCGTGCTGCCTGCCAGCGTTTCCGGATCTTTCTCTGTCCGGTGTGGTAAACGATTGGCGAGAATGTTTGGCCGGTTTTCGAAATACACCAGGGTGCTGGTGGGGTAGTCGGTAATGATGCTGTCCACGCCCATTTTCTCCAGCTCCAGCATGTCGTGAATCCGGTTGACGGTCCACACCGACACGTGAAGTCCCGCCTTGTGGGCAGACTGGACCACCGCCTCCGAGCACAGGCGCGCACTCAGACACAGGTAGTCGCAACCCAGCCGCGTGGCGCTTTTCACGGGATTGGGAAAACGCTTGTCGAAGACCAGGCCCGTGCGCAGCTTGCGGTCACGCCGTTTGGCTTCCCGCAGGAACCAGGTGTCGGATGATGTCAGCGCCGCCCGATCGTACCAGTGATTCTTCTGGATCAACTCTGCTAGCCGATTGCACAGGATATTCATGCGCTGGCGCTGATCGGTCTTCACCTCGAACTGCATGTGCCGGAAGTCCGGGCAGGTATTCAACACGTCCTGCAAGCGTGGGACGCCGCAGCTGTTGGGCCAGGGCGTGGTGTTCTTGCGGGCATCGAGTTTGTTCAGCGCCTCGGCGGTCATGTCGCCGACACGGCCGCTGACGCCGGTCGTACGGTCGGTGGTTGTGTCATGGATAACCACCGGCTCGCCGTTGGCGGACAGCAGGACATCGAGTTCGAAGTGGCGGATGCCGTTGCCGTAGGCATGCCTGAAGCCGGGTAACGTGTTTTCGGGGGCTTCGCCCTTGGCGCCACGATGGCCGTAAATAATCATGTTTTCTTTTCCCCTGACAAATAGGCCGATTCCATTGCGGCCCGTCGTCCGCCTGTGGCAAGGAGACGGTTCACGCCTGGTAGAGAGTGCGGCGTTTTTTCCATAGCTCGTGACACTGGGCCACGTCCTCCAGATAAGCGGGCAATTCATCCATTACAAGCGCCTGAGGCCCATCCACCAGCGCTTTTTCCGGTTTGGGGTGAAAGTCCACCAACACCATGTTGGCGCCGGCAATGACACCCTGTGCCGTCGCATGCATCACTTCGGGAATGCCGTCTGGTGCTCGCTCCCGGGTGCCCACCGAGTGGGACGGGTCGATGCAGACGGGCATCCGGGTCAGCCGTTTCACCGTGGGCACATGGGCAAAGTCGACCATGTTGCGGTGGGGCTGACCCGCTTCTGTCTTCATGCCGCGCAGGCAGAAGATGACGTTGGCATTGCCCTCGCTGGCCAGATATTCCGCCGCGTTCAGGGACTCGTTGAGCGTGATCCCGAAGCCGCGCTTGAGCAGGACCGGGTAGTCCTTCTGGCGGCCGATGGCCTTGAGCAGCTCGAAATTCTGGGTGTTGCGGGTGCCCACCTGCAACATGACGCCGGTCGGCCGCCCCAGCTTTTCGAGACACTCGTCGATTTCCTCGATATGGCTCTCATGGGTAATCTCCATCGCGATCACCCGGATACCGTGCTTGCCAGCGATCTCGAACACATAGGGCAGGCAGCCCTTGCCATGCCCCTGGAACGAATAGGGGTTGGTGCGCGGCTTGTAGGCGCCCATCCGGGTGCAGGGCTGGTGATGCTCGGCCAGCGCCCGCATCATGATCTCCACGTGCTCCGGGGTGTCCACGGCACACAGGCCGGCAAACACGTTCAGGTTATCCTGGTCGAAATGTACGCCGTTGTAGGTGAAACCGGTCTGGCGCCGGTCGTCCCGGTGTCGCCCGAGAATCCGGTAATCGTCAGAGATGCGGATTACCCGCTCTACGGCGGGCAGGGCGGCGATTTCGTCTTTATCCAGCGACTTGGTATCGCCGAGCAGGTAGACCTCGGTCAGCTTCTGCTGGGCCCCCTGGATCTCGTGAACGCGCACGGAGACGCCCGGCAGGTTTTCCAGGAACTGCAGCGTGTGCCGGTAGGCGTCGCTGTCCAGTGGCGTGTCCGGGTGCAGGATGGCGAGCATGGCGACTCCTTCAGGATGACATGGCGCTTTCGGCGCGGTGCCGGCACTCCATGTATTCGCGATGGTTCAGGTGCAGCAGCTCGGCCACACGCCGAATCATGTGTTCTTCGTACTTGTCGATGCGACCGTCCGCAAAGGCGACGCGCCAGATATTCTCGAGTATCTCGGCCTTGCCTGCCTGGTCCAGATTGGCGTTGAGCTTTTCCGTGAACTCATAGAGTGACGTGGCGTCTTCGGCGTCAGCACGGGCGTTGGCCAGGATCGTGGTGGCCTCTTCCCGGGTGATGGACTGGGTGCGGATGGCGCAGTCGATGATGGTGTCCCTCTCGGACTGGTCTTCCGACTGGTCGACCCGTGACAGCTGGACCATCAGCGCGGTGGCGGCGATGGCCAGCTGCCGGGGATCGTTTTGCTCCGGGACGGTGTTGTCTTCTCCGGAGAACAGCTTCTTCAGTACATCGATCATCTCAGGCTGCCTGGGCTATCTGCCGAACCCGTTGTTCCAGCTCAACCTGGTCGGCAGCGAATTTACGGATACCTTCGGCCAGTTTCTCCGTGGCCATGGCGTCTTCGTTCATCAGCCAGCGAAACGCGTTCTCGTCCAGGCTGATGCGTGACTCCACCTTACCTGTTGTCTCCGGTGACAGCCTACGCGGCAGTTCACCTGTGTCATTCTGAAGGGCCTCGAGCAGGGCCGGGCTGATAGTCAGCCGGTCGCAGCCTGACAGATGCTCGATTTCACCGGTGTTGCGGAAGCTTGCGCCCATCACGACGGTGTCGTAGCCATGGCCTTTGAAGTAATTATAGATCCGGGAGACGGACAGGACGCCAGGATCTTCGTGCGGCTCGTAGCTGCTGCGGCCGGATTGCTTCAGGTTCCAGTCCAGGATGCGGCCCACGAACGGGGAAATCAGGAACGCCCCGGCATCGGCGCAGGCAACGGCCTGGGCGAAGGAGAAGAGCAGCGTCAGGTTGCAGTGGATGCCTTCCTTTTCCAGGATTTCTGCGGCACGGATGCCTTCCCAGGTCGATGCGATTTTGATCAGTACGCGCTCGGTGGGCACGCCGATGCGGTCATACAGCTCGACCAGCCGGCGCGCCTTGCGAACCGTGCCTTCCGTGTCGAACGAGAGGCGGGCGTCCACTTCGGTGGAGACCACGCCCGGAATCAGCTCCAGGATCTTTTGACCGGCCAATACCGCCAGATAGTCCGTTGCCATGCCCAACTGATCGGAATCGGAGCCGGACTGCCCCTGCGCGAAGTTGATCGCGGCATCAAGCATGGGCCGATAGGCCGGCAGATCGGCTGCCTTCAGCAGCAGGGATGGATTGGTGGTGGCATCCACAGGCCGCCACTGGGCAATCGCGTCCAGATCGCCGGTATCGGCAACGACGGTGGTCATGGTCTTGAGCTGTTCGAGTTTACTCATGGGTGCAAATCGTCCTGATGCGCGTGGGTGGCGTGTAGACAATGGTGGCCGCCTGTCCTGCGGCCTACAGATCTACAATAGCGATCTGCCCACAAGGGAACAAGCGTTCTCCGCGCGCTTTACAGGGCTGTCATGAAAGGACGTTGGCCGACTCAGGCGGTGGCCGCTTCGACCACGGGCGACGTCTCGGGCACCTTGGCCATGGCCTGTTCGACAACCTCCAGGCCGGCACCGCGTTGATGGGCGTTTTCGCTCAGGTGGCGGCGGAACTGGCGTCCGCCCTTGCAGCCGTGGAACAGACCCATGATATGGCGGCTGATGTGGGTCAGGAAGACGCCGCGATCCAGCTCGGACTGGATATAGGGCAGCATGGCGCGCAGTACATCGTGGCGAGATGCGTGGGGCGCTGCGGTGCCAAACAGCTCCGGGTCCACCTGGGCCAGCAGCCACGGGTTCTGGTAGGCCTCGCGGCCCAGCATGACGCCGTCTACGTGCCGCAGGTGCTCGTGGCAGGCGTCCAGAGTCTTGATGCCACCGTTGATGATGATCTCGAGCTGGGGGTAGCGCTGTTTGAGCGCGTAGATCCAGTCGTACTTGAGCGGTGGAATGTCCCGGTTTTCCTTGGGGCTCAGGCCTTCCAGGATGGCGATGCGGGCGTGGGCGATAAACGTCTCACAACCCGCCTCGGCGACGGTCTCGACGAATTCACAGAGTTCATCGAACGATTCGCGGCCATCGATGCCGATCCGGTGTTTGACCGTGACGGGCAGGGACGTGGCTTCGCGCATCGCAGCAACGCCGTCCGCGACAACCCGGGGATGGCCCATCAGGCAGGCGCCGATCATGTTGTTCTGCACCCGGTCGCTGGGGCAGCCGACGTTCAGGTTGACTTCATCGAAGCCGTAATCTTCCGCCAGGCGGGCGCAGGTAGCCAGCTCCCCGGGGTTGCTGCCGCCCAGTTGCAGGGCCAGCGGGTATTCCGCCTCGTCGTGACGCAGGAAGCGGGCTGTGTCCCCGTGAATCAGTGCGCCGGTGGTCACCATTTCGGTATACAGCAGGGTGTGGCGCGAGATCAGCCGGGCAAAGTAGCGGTAAGCCGCGGTCGTCCAATCCATCATCGGCGCCACGCTGAAGCGGCGGCTCAGCGGCGCTGGCGTCGTCAGGATGTGGCTGCTTGTGGTCTGGATGGCTGACATGAAATGGACCTGTGCCGGTTCGGTTGCTTCGGGCGCCGGATTATACCGTGTTGGCGCGCCAATCTAAATTCCGCCAATCGCTGATGGGCGTTGACCCCATTCTGTACGTCAAACTGGTAAGCTCTGGATTTCAATAGGTTGGGCGCTAGGCTGCCTGGGATAGACAAGGAGCAACGTCGGTGGATGTACTGATTCAGGCCCTGGTGCCGGTGTTTGGTCTGATTCTGTTGGGCCAGTTCCTGCGCCGGATACAGTTCCCGGGCGACGGCTTCTGGCCGATGGCCGAGCGCTTTACCTATTACGTGCTGTTCCCGCCCATGCTGCTGTACAAGCTTGGCAGCGCTCACATTCCGGCCTCGGCCTACGGCGATGTGGCCCTGGTCGTGGTGGGTATGGGGCTGTCGATGACGCTGATCCTGGCGGTAATCCAGTGGTTTACCCGGTGGCCGGGTCCGGTGTTCAGCTCTGTCTACCAGGGGGCGATCCGGTTCAACACCTTTGTGGGGTTGGCCTCCGCCGGCCTTTTGATGGGGGACGATGGCCTGTCGCTGTTTGCTGTCGCGGTGGCCATCAACGTGCCCATGCTGAACCTGCTTTGCATCCTGATGTTCTCGGTGGTTGTCGGGCAGGGCCGGCCAAAACTGGCTTCAGTGTTCCGCACGATCGTCACCAATCCGTTGATCATCGGGTCTGTGTCGGGTGCCTTGTGGGGATATCTGGGGATTGGTTTCCATCCCGTGTTTGCGCGCTTCCTGGAGCCGCTGAGCAGTATGGGGTTGCCATTGGGGCTGTTGAC
This sequence comes from Marinobacter sp. R17, assembly GCF_003789045.1. Taxonomy (NCBI): domain Bacteria; kingdom Pseudomonadati; phylum Pseudomonadota; class Gammaproteobacteria; order Pseudomonadales; family Marinobacteraceae; genus Marinobacter; species Marinobacter sp. R17. The sequence goes on from NZ_RHGZ01000002.1 coordinate 189,074, forward strand.
GGTGGGTGCCGGCCTGCAACTGAAGGGGATGCGCAGTGCGTCCATGCCGTTCCTGGTGTCGACGGCGTTGAAGCTGGTGGCGTTTCCCTTCATTGCCGCCGGTCTGGCCTGGCTGGTCGGCGTGGAGGGCCTGCTGCTGCAGGTCGTGGTCTTGTTGGCGGCGCTGCCGACGGCCTCGTCCGCCTATATTCTGGCGCGCCAACTGGGCGGCGATGCCACCCTGATGGCGGGGATCATCAGTGGCCAGACGCTGCTGGCCATCTTCATCATGCCCTTAACGCTGGGCCTTCTCGGGTAGGCAGGAGAGCACCGAATCGGCCAGCGCCTGCTGGAAGTTCAGGTAGCCGTCCTGCGTCACGGGAACGTCAGAGCCCAGCGGATCCCAGGTGGTGATGGTGACATCCACATTCTGGGTCAGCCCATGCCACCAGTCCCGGTTGAATTGGGGCTCGGTAAGCAGGCAGGGGGTGTCAGCGGCCGCCAGCGTTTCCTGGACTTCACTCAGATGCCGGGCCCCCGGCGTTTGCTCCGGGGTGATGGTCAGGGCTTCTGCGACATGCAGCCCATAGTGCTCGGCAAAGCGTCGGAAGGCGTCGTGGTAGGTAAACAGGTCCACGCGATCCATGTCTGACAGCTGCGATTTGAGGTCGGCATCTTTCTGCTTTAACGCTTGCTCGAAAGCGCTCAGGCGTTGGTTGATGGTCTCGGCGTCGTCCGGGTCGATCGCGGTCAGACGGTCGCGAACGGTTTCGGCCATCGTGGCCGCGATGGTGGGATCGAGCCAGACATGCGGATCGACGCCGCCATGGTGATGATGCCCGTGCTCACCGTCATGCTCATGTTCGTCGTGGTCGCCGTCCTGTTCGTCGTCTTCGTGCAGGTGCTCGTGAGCGGCTTCGGCGATTTTTGGAGGCGTCAATGCCTGGACCCGGGGCGCGAGGGCCGGGTCGCTCATCAACTTTTCCAGGAAGGTTTCCATCTGCGGTCCGACCCACAGGATCAGATCGGCATTGGCCAGCGCGCGACGATCAGAAGGTCGCAGTTGGTAGGTATGCGGGCTGGCGCCGGCAGGAACCAGCGTGGTGATTTCAATGTTGTCCGGAGCAACGGCCCGGGTCAGCAGGCTCAGCGGATGGATGGTGGTGACGACACGCAGCGTATCAGCGGCGTGCGCGACCATTGGCTGAATGGCCAGTCCCAGTGTCAGGGCGCTGGCAAACAGGGTTTTGGAGTGGCGCATGGTGTAGGGCTCATTCGGTGAATTTTGTGCAATGTTATAATGTAACAAATCGGCTGTAAACGGCTTTATCGGTTCGGGACGGTAAGAGCGCGACCTCGCCATGCGTCTGCCGCGACTTGGCGCTATAATGCGCGACCTGAATTCATTCAAGCCGGGCGCTGTTTCCATCAGTGCCTGGCAGGTCCACAGGAACGCCTTTCATGACAGTTCGTACCCGTATTGCTCCTTCTCCCACCGGCGATCCGCACGTCGGTACCGCTTATGTTGCGCTGTTCAACCTGTGCTTCGCCCGTCAGCACGGCGGTCAGTTTATCCTGCGCATCGAAGATACCGATCAGGCGCGCAGCACGGCCGAATCCGAGCGCGATATTCTCAACGCACTGCGTTGGCTGGGGCTGGAATGGGATGAAGGACCGGACGTGGGCGGCCCTCATGGGCCTTATCGCCAATCCGAGCGCAGTCAGGATTACCGGGCCTACGCCGAGCAGCTGGTTGAGAAAGGCCATGCGTTCTACTGCTTCCGCACGCCGGAGGAGCTGGACCAGATCCGGGAGGAGCGTAAGGCGGCCGGTCAGAATCCGGGCATCAAGGGTGATCTGGAGCTGCCCGCCGACGAGGTTCGCGCGCGTCTGGACGCCGGCGAGCCGCACGTCATCCGGATGAAGGTGCCCGATGAAGGCGTGTGCGTTATCGATGACATGCTGCGCGGGCAGGTGGAAATCGACTGGGGCCAGGTGGATTGCCAGATCCTGCTCAAGTCCGATGGCATGCCCACCTATCACCTGGCCAACGTGGTGGACGATCACCTGATGGGCATTACCCACGTCCTGCGGGGCGAGGAGTGGATCAACTCGGCACCCAAGCACCAATTGCTGTACGAATACTTTGGCTGGGACATGCCGGTGCTGTGCCACCTTCCGCTGCTGCGTAACCCGGACAAGAGCAAACTGTCCAAGCGCAAGAACCCGACCAGCATCAACTTCTACGAGCGCATGGGTTTCCTGCCGGAAGCGGTGATCAACTACCTCGGCCGCATGGGCTGGTCCATGCCCGATGGCCGGGAGAAGTTCACGCTGCAGGAAATGATCGATCACTTTGACATCAACCGGGTTTCCCTGGGCGGTCCGGTGTTCGACGTGGAGAAGTTGCGCTGGTTGAATGGCCTGTGGCTGCGCGAGGATCTGGACGAAAACGCGTTTATCGAGCGCATGCAGTCATGGTGGTTTAACCGCGAAGCGCTGGAGGCCCTCGTCCCCCATATTCGCGGACGAGCCGAGGTATTCAGTGACGTGGCGCCCATGGCGGCGTTCATGTTCTCCGGCATGCTGAACCTCAAGCCGGAAGACTTTGCCCACAATAAGCTGGAAGAGGGCGATGTGAAGCGCGTCCTGCAGTTTGCACTGTGGCGTCTCGAAGCCCAGAGGCACTGGAGTAAGGACACCATCTTCGCGGATGTGAAAGGCCTTGCGAAAGCCATGGGTCTGAAGATGGGGGATTTCATGTTCCCGATCTTCGTCGCGATTGCCGGAACGCCCAATTCCTGGTCGGTGATGGATTCCATGGCGCTGCTGGGTCCGGACATGACCCGCTCGCGACTGCGTCACGCGCTTCAGGTGCTGGGTGGTTTCTCCAAGAAAGAAACCAAACGGGTGGAAAAAGAGTACGCCGCCCTGCTGGCCGAGTAGGGGAAAACCGAAGCTGAATCACCCCCTGGTCACTTTTTTCAAAGTTCCGATAAAAAAGTTTAAATCAGGGGGTTGACGGCATGAGGGGGCATCACTAGTATACGCATCCGTTGAGGGGCCATAGCTCAGCTGGGAGAGCGCAACACTGGCAGTGTTGAGGTCAGCGGTTCGATCCCGCTTGGCTCCACCAATTTTCTAGTCCCCTTCGTCTAGTGGCCTAGGACTCCGCCCTTTCACGGCGGCAACAGGGGTTCGAACCCCCTAGGGGACGCCACTTAAGAGAGCTGTTCACAAGACGGCTTTCGCCCTCGGTCCAAGCTGGCACACAGCAGCGACCGAGATAAAAAACCGCCTTTTTGGCGGTTTTTTTATGCCTGTTATTCCGGCATCGTCGGATGGGTTCGGCGGAGCTGAATTGCCCCCGCCCATCGCCGGCTTAACGCAGCGCTATGGCGCCTTTGCCCACCCCTTCGAAGGCCTTGACCTGAATGTCGTCATTAGGAAACTGCTGCTTGCAGGCGTCCGCCAGATAGGCGGCCAGCAGTTCGACTGTGGTGTCCGTATCAATCAGGCAAACCCGATCGGCAGGCAGGGTGAGGCTGAACTCCCCCTGGTTGGCTTCGTAGGCGAACGTCAGGTAGCTGACGTCGTCTTCCACGAAACGGGCCGTCACGTCCTCTTCGGTGCCTACATAGATGTCCTGCCAGCGTTTGGCCCAGGCCCGTTCCAGAGCCTGGTCACGGGCGCCGTTGCGCTGGATCTGGATGCGGGAGCGGTGGCCATGGGCAATGCGCTGACAATTGCCCAGGTGCTTCTTGAGGCCATGAACGTAGTGGTAATAGGGGCCTTCGATCACTTCTTCACGCAGGTTGACCTCGATTCCGGTCACGTTCCCTGGCAGAACCGCGCGCAGTTCGTCCTGCAGCAGCTTTGAGACAGCGGAGGGAACCACCCGTTCACCGGGCAGCGGCAGGACAGCTTCGATTGGTGAGCCGTGGGTGATGACGCTGCCATCCGCGACCGGCCACTCCAGCTCGACGCGATCACCATGTTCGCGAAGCTGGGCGCCGGCGCGATCGGCCGGCACCACCAGGCGGTGGTCCACGCGCTCATCGATCACCTGCTTGATGGTCCGCTTCACCGAGCCGAAATCAAACACCATGCCCTGTTCGTCCAGCTCACCGGCCAGAACGATATCGACAATCCAGCTTTCACCCACCAGCCCACGGTCGTGGTCCAGGTAGGCGAAATCAATCACGGTGAGGTTGTCGACGAAAAGGTGGTTCATGGAGCGAATAATTCCCGGTTGCGCTTGTAGGTTGGTGCGATTCTAGCAAAAATCCGCCTGTTCCAGTGAGTGTTTAGCCGGCACAGGGCAAAGGGAGAGAGGATGACCAGCGATTCCGGATACGGGGCCATTGTACTGGCTGCGGGGGCGTCCCGGCGTATGGGGCGGCCCAAGGCGGCGCTGAGCTACTGCGGAAAGTCCTTACTGTCCCATGCCATTGATCACGCCCGCAGCCTGTCGGGCGGTCCGGTCTACGCCGTGGTTGGAGGCGACTATCCCCTGGTCCGCTTTCGGTGTGCCTCCCAGCCTGATCGCTGGCTGTTCAACCATGACTGGCCTACGGGAATGGCATCCTCGTTGCGGGCGGGCCTGGATGCCATGCCCGTAATGACCCGCGGCGTTTATGTTCTGCTGGTGGATCAGCCGGAGATCACGCCGGGTTTCTGGGAGGCGTTCAGGGAGACGGTGGTGCGGTCTGCGGGCCGGCGCCCGGTTGCGGCCGATCTGGGCGGATTTTCCGGCGCTCCGGCCTTTCTGCCGCGCGCACTCTGGCCGGAGCTGATGCAGCTATCCGGCGATGCCGGCGCCGGCGCGGTGCTGCGCCGGCGCGAGACCCTGCGGGTTCCCGCTCCCGGCGCCGATCGGGATGTCGACACGCCGGCAGACATGCAGCGTTTGCGAGGCGTCCAGACATCAGAACGATCCAAACAGCCCTGACAGCCAGGCGATACCGACCGTAAAGATGCTCAGGCTCACCGCCAGGCCGATGGTGTAGACCCGCGAGGCAGACGCGCGCTGCTGGCGCACATAGAGGTCGATCGTACGTTGGGCGATATCCTCGGCGGTTTCCCGGGAGATATCGTGTGCCTGCTGGATGGCTTCGGATTGCAGCGTCTGCCAGAACTCGGTGTCGATGGTCTGCACGCTGGTGATGTGATCCTTCAGCTCGGCCATATGGTCCGCGGTAAAGCCGCCGGACGACTGGATGGACGACTTCAGGTCGGCCAGTTCACGTGCCAGCGACAGGTTGACCTCGGCGACGATCTCCTCCTTCAGCCCTTGGGTGCGGGCGTCGAAGTCTTCGCGGAACGCGGTCAACTGTTGGGTCAGGGCGTCGTTCTTGCGGCGCTCGTCATCGTCCAGTACCCGCTTGATGTGATCGTGCTGCTCGTCAAACAGGCTGCTCAGCAGTTCATGCAGGCGGTTGTTGATGTGGGTCTTGACCGCAGAACGGGCAATCTGCTCAATCAGATCGCTGGTCAAGGGCACCACTTGCGAGCCGCCGTTCATCTCCCGCGGAGGTGTCTCCGTGGATCCGCTTGTGCTGTCCGTTTCGCCTTTGGGCGCGAGTTCCAGGGAGGCGTTCTCCGGCAGTTCCAATGGCTCGTCGTCGATGTCCAGTACGGTGTCGTCCAGGGCATCGGGCTCGGGCGGTTGGGGCAGGGTGTTGTTGGTAACGTCGCTGGAGAGCTGATCGAGCAGGGCGTTCAGGCCATCGTGATGGGGTGGCTTGGTCAGGATATTGTAGACGCCGAAGTTACGGGCCTCTTCCATGAAATTGGCCGACTTCTTGGACGTGCACATGATGATGGGTATGTTGGCCGTATCGGGATTGCCCTTGATGGCCTTGGTGGCCTCCACGCCGTTCATGCCCGGCATCAGGTGGTCCATGAAAATTACGTCGGGCCGGTTGTCGCTGTTGAGGAAATCCAGGGCCTCTTCTGCGGAGCCGGCCATGTTGACCTGCATTTCCCGGTTCTCGAGCAGCTTGCTCAGTGCAAAGCGAGCGACCTTTGAGTCATCCACCAGCAGTGCATTCTTGATTGCCATGATACAACCTCAATCTCGCGTCTTGATCCCGGGCCGTGCCGGCGGTCCATGCCGGTGATGCGTAGCCCGTCCGATTACCAGCCTTCGAGCGGCGGACATTGCGTCGCCCGATAACTCTTTTCTCGATAGCAGACCCCGGGCTCGCTGGTCCGGGCGCTAAAAATCTCGCCTTCCGGGGTGGTCAGTTTGGCCTGGCCGTAGGGCTCTCCGTAGCGGAACGTGCCCTCGATGGCGCTGCCGTTGGGGTTCATCAGCGTGCCTTTGCCATGGAATTCACCTTCCATGTATTGACCGACGTATTTCTTGCCGTCGGCGAAGATCTCATTGCCTTCGCCGTTGAACTCCCCATTGGAGAAGCCGCCCTCGTAGTGATGTCCGTTAGGGTAGGTCAGCGTCCCTTCACCGTGGAACTGGCCGTCCTTGAAGCCGCCGACGTACAGCGTGCCATCCGCGCCGGTCAGTGAGCCATGGCCGTTGAGCTTGCCGTCGCTCCACTGGCCGGTGAGGACGTCCCCATTGGCCCGGGTCAGCGTGCCCTGGCCGTTGAACTGGTCGTCCTCGAAATGACCGGTGTAGGTGGCGCCGTCCGGTGCGCGATAGGTGCCTTCGCCGGCACGTTCGCCTGCTTTCCAATCACCCTCATAACGGCTGCCGTCCGGATAGAGGGCGACCCCTTCGCCATCGAACTGGGCGTCGACAAAGTGGCCATGATACTGCAGGCCGTCGTTGCCCTCATAGGCCCCGTCGCCGGTGCGCACGCCGCCGACCCATTGACCGTCGTGGTAATTGACCTGGGTGTAGGCCACCAGGTTGCCGCGCAGGGTCAGGTCATCGCCGGCGGCTACCCGGATGGTTTCGGACCAGGGCTTGTAGCCGGGCTTGCTGATGACAACCCGGTAATCGCCAGGATCCAGTTCGAGATCCAGGCGCGTCGAGCCATAGGGTTTGCCGTTGATTTCAACGGCGTCACCCAACACGTTGGAGCGGAGTGTGAGCTGGGCGGTTGTCGGCTTGGGTGTTGGCTTCGGCGCTGCCGGTTGAGGTTTCGGGTTAGCCGGTTCCGCCATCGCCAGTTGTGTATTTGCCTGGACATCGGATTCCGCGGATGGAGCGGCTTCGGTTGCCGGTACCGGATCAATCGTGAACGGTGTGGCTGACGCCGTGTTCTCACCGGAGGGTTCGTCGCTGTCCGTCGGCTTCTGCTCGGCGGCGCTGTCAGCGGTCGTGGCCGCCGGATCCGGGGCGGACGACGTGTCTGCAAAGACGCTCTCGTTAGCCGAAACGGGTTTGGGCGTGTCGGTATCCCGATCCGGTGCTTTTACAGGAGACGGTGCCTGGTGTTCGGATAGCTCGCCAGCCAGTTGCGGCGGCATATGACCTGCATCCTGCTGGATGGAGGCGAAACCGGCGGTCACCAGCAGCATGAGTGCCAGCGCATTGAGAAACAGCAGCGGCCTGTAATCGACCATGAACTACCTCGATTGGACGCATGATGGATAGTGCCGAAGGCGCACAGGCAGGACGCACCGCTCGAGATGCGACCTGAACGTCCATACTAGCGGTTCGTCAGGTCGCCAGGTAACAGAAAGTGACGGGAGTTAACGAGTTTGCCGCACGTTTCACACTTTGCCCGGAATCGCGTCACCCTCTGGGGCGTCTGCGGCCGGAGCTTCAGGCTGGCGCTGCTCCCAGGCGCGCATGTAAACGTCGGCTTCGTACTCGTAGGGGGAGCGGAAGGGCGTCAGGACAAAGTCGAAGATCAGGAAGAAAAAGCCCACCGATAGCCAGGCTACGACGATCGTCTGCGTGGTGTTCGCCTGCATCTCCGGGTTGGCGGCCACAAAAGCCTGCAGATCCGGCAGGATATTGGTCACCATCACCACCGGATTGAAGCTGGCCATCACCAGCGGTACCCAGAACGCGATAAATACCGGAAAGAAGCCGAACGACCAGAGCACCCGGCGCAGGGTGTACATCAACAGGGCGCTCCAGAATCGTTGGCGCAGTTCCGGTACCTTGCGCAGTTGCTTGAGGTAGCGCTTGCGCTCGACCCAGTACGGAGCCAATTCGGCACTGCCGGGCTCCGGCGGCGTGGCGGGCGATTCGGCGGCCCGGGGCTCTTCCTGCGTCGGTGTCGTTCCGACGGCGGTCGTCCGGGGCTTTTCCGCCTTTTCCTCGTGGATCTGGAGCTGGGTCAATGGGGCTGTCATGCGTTTGTTGATGTCCTGTGGTCACGCCTTGATAGAGAGTAACTAATTCAACCATTAACTGCACCCTGGTTCCTTTACAGGTGCTTCATGAACGATAGTGCGTGTTACCCTACAGGAGATGACTGGTGGGTGCCCGTCAGGCGCCATGGATAGATCGCAGGGTGAGACGCTATGACTGAAAGTATTCGTCGGGTGGCGCTGGTGGCGCACGATAACAAGAAGGTGGACCTGATTGACTGGGTGGGCCGCAACCGTGACCTGCTCGCCCACTGTGAGCTACTCACCACCGGCACCACCGGCAAGCTGGTCTCCGAACGCACCGGCCTGGACGTGGAGCGGTTACAGAGTGGCCCGCTTGGTGGTGACCAGCAGATTGGCGCCCGTATTGCCGAGGGGAAAGTGGACTTGCTGATTTTCTTCTGGGACCCCCTGGAACCCATGTCGCACGACCCGGACATCAAGGCGTTGCTGAGGATTGCAACCCTGTGGAATATCCCGATAGCCTGCAACGAAAGTTCGGCGGATTTTATGGTGTCGTCGCCCTGTTTCAAGCAATACACGCGCCGCAAGCCTGATTTCTCGATATACCAGAGCCGGACTGTCGCCGGCACAGATGCCTGATGGCGACCGCAACACATTCTATTCAGGATACTGCAATGACCAAGAACAGAGACCAAGCCGTTCACCCTGCCTTTGAAAGGGTGAGGAAGCATCGGATCGAGACGCTGCACATCGACGTGGAGGAATATCGTCATCGCAAGACCGGGGCGACCCATCTCCACCTGGCTTCGGAGAATGACGAAAACGTCTTTTTCGTGGCGCTGCGGACTTTCCCGATGGATTCCACCGGTGTCGCGCACATCCTGGAACACACCGCCCTATGCGGCAGTGAGCGTTACCCGGTGCGGGATCCGTTCTTCATGATGATCCGCCGGTCCCTCAACACCTTCATGAACGCGTTCACCAGCAGTGACTGGACCGCTTACCCGTTTGCGACGAAGAACCGCAAGGATTTCGACAACCTGTTGTCGGTTTACCTGGATTCGGTCTTTTTCTCCAAGCTGGACGAGATGGACTTCTCCCAGGAAGGTCACCGACTGGAATTCGAGGAGCCGGACGATCCGTCCACCCCGCTGGTTTATCGCGGCGTGGTCTACAACGAGATGAAGGGCGCCATGAGTGCGCCGACCGCCCAACTTTGGCAGACCCTGACCAGTCATCTGTTCCCGACCACCACTTACCACTACAACAGCGGTGGTGAGCCAAGCCATATTACCGATCTGCGCTACGACGACTTGCTGCGGTTCTACAAGCATCATTACCACCCGAGCAACGCGATTTTTGCCACCTTCGGCAACATTCCGGCGATCGAACACCACGAACGTTTTGAGAGTCTGGTGCTGTCCCGTTTCGATCACCTCGACGTTGAGCTGCCGGTCCACGACGAGAAGCGCCTCTACGCGCCCAGCCGCGTCGAACAGGCCTACGCCATCAGTGAGGGTGAAGAGCTGTCCCACAAGACCCACATCGTGATGGGTTGGCTGCTGGGGCACAGCTTCGAGCTGGAGAAAAATCTCGAAGCGCACCTGCTGGCGAATGTCCTGCTGGAGAACAGCGCCTCGCCGCTCATGCGGGCCCTGGAAACCACCGATATCGGCCATGCGCCGTCGCCCATGCTGGGGCTGGAGGATTCCAACCGCGAGATGACCTTCGTGTGCGGGATCGAGGGCAGCGAGCCCGGTCGCGCGGCTGACCTGGAAAAACTGGTCGAGGAGACTCTGGATCAGGTGGCGCGTGAGGGTGTCAGCCAGGATCGTCTGGAGGCCATCCTGCATCAGCTGGAACTGCATCAGCGGGAAATTACCGGTGATCAGTTCCCCTACGGTCTGCAGCTGATCATGTCGTCCATCTCGCCGATGGTGCATGGCGGTGATCCGGTTGAGCTGCTCGATCTCGAACCGGTTCTGGCAAACCTGCGGGAGAAGATCAAGGATCCGGACTACGTGCCGAACCTGGTTCGCCGGCTGCTGCTGGATAACCCGCACCGGGTGACCCTGACCCTGCGTCCGGATGACAAGATGGACCAGCGTGAGCAGGCGGCCGTGGCTGAAGCGCTGGCCGAGCGCAAAGCCCGGCTGTCCGAAGACGAGGCGAAGGCCATCGTGGATCGCGCGGCGGCCCTGGAGGCACGTCAGCAACGCAAGGATGACGATACCATTCTGCCCAAGGTCGATCTGGGGGATGTGCCGCTGCAACTGCCGGAACCCGAAGCCCGCGAGGTCGAGGACTTCCCGGCCACGCTGTATGGTCAGGGCACCAACGGGCTGGTCTACGAGCAGGTGGTGCTGCCGCTGCCGGCCCTGAGTGACGAGGATTTGCTGCTGTTGCCCTTGTACACCATGTGCCTGACCGAGGTGGGCTGTGGTGAGCTGGATTACCTGGCGATGCAGGATCGCATGTCGGCCGAATCCGGTGGCGTCACGGCGTTCTCCATCGCCAAGGGGCGCATCGATGACGTGCAGGATCTGTCGGGCTACCTGGTGATCAGTGGCAAGGCGCTGGCCCGCAACCGTGACAAGCTGACCCAGCTGCTGCGTGATATTTTTGAAAGCGCGCGCTTTGACGAGAAAGCCCGTATCCGTGAGACTGTTGCCCAGGTTCGCGCGCGCCGAGAACAGTCTGTGACCGGCAGCGGGCATGCGTTGGCCATGGGCGCAGCGGCGCAGGGGTTGAGTCCCGGTGCGCGTCTGGCCTTCCGCCTGGGCGGACTGTCCGCCATCAAGGGCATCAAGGCGCTGGACGACTCCCTGAACGATGAAAAGGCGTTGGAGAACCTGTGCGATCAGCTGGCGGGTATCCACCAGCGTATTCAGGGGCAGGCCCGCCAGTTCCTGGTGGTGGGCGAGGACGATCAGCTGGATCCGATGCTGGAGACGCTCCGAAGCACCTGGCCCAAGGCGACGACCATCGAGACGGAAGGCTGGGAAGTGCCGCCGGTGAACGAGACCGTGCGCCAGGCCTGGCTGACGTCCACGCAGGTGAACTTCTGCGCCAAGGCCTACAGCACCGTGCCCATTGATCATCCCGATGCGGCGCCACTGACGGTTCTTGGGGGCTTCCTGCGCAATGGCTTCCTGCACCGGGCTATCCGGGAGCAGGGTGGTGCCTACGGCGGCGGTGCGACGCAGGACAGCGTCAACGGCACCTTCCGCTTCTTCTCCTACCGGGATCCGCGTCTGTTGGATACGCTGGATGACTTCGACAACGCGCTGTCCTGGTTACAGGAAACTGAACACGATCCCCAGACACTGGAAGAAGCCATTCTGGGTGTCATCGGCCAGATGGACAAGCCGCGCTCACCGGCCGGCGAAGCCAAGCACGCGTTCCAGAACCGCCTGTTCGGCCGCACGCCGGAACAGCAGAAGCGATTCCGCGAACGGGTACTGGCGGTGACTATCGAGGATCTAAAACGGGTCGCGACGGACTGGCTGGTGCCGGAAAAAGCCAGTGCGGCGGTGATCGCCAGCCCGCAGCAGCGAGAGACGCTGGAAGCGGCGGGCCTGGAAATCCACGAACTGTAATTCCGGGTTGGAGAAACGAAAGAGGGTGCTGCGGCACCCTCTTTTTTTGGCAGGCGTGTTCAGGTCGGCCTGTCAGCGCTTTCGCTCGATGCCCGTGGCGACCATGATCCGGGTCGAGATTTCCTCGATCGAATAGGCCGTCGTGTTGAGGTAGGAAATGCGTTCGCGGCGATACATCAGCTCGATTTCCTCTACCTCGTAGCGGCACTGCTTGTCCGAGGAATAGCGGGAGTTGGGGCGCCGCTCATTGCGAATGGTGGCCAGGCGCTCGGGGTCGATCGTCAGTCCGAACAGCTTCTCCCGGTGCGGGCGCAGGGCCGCGGGCAGTCGCTGATCGTGAATGTCGTCCTCCGTGATGGGGTAGTTTGCCGCCTTGATGCCATAGTGCAGCGCCAGGTACAGGCACGTCGGAGTCTTACCGCTGCGGGAGGCGCCGATCAGGATCAGGTCGGCCTCGTCGTAGTAGCGGGTCCGTGCGCCGTCGTCGTTATCCAGCGCGAAGTTCACGGCGTTGATGCGACGCTCGTAGTTGGTCTCATTGGAAATGGAATGTGACCGCCCCACCGAGTAGGAGGAGGACGCTTCCAGTTCCTGTTCCAGCGGCTGCAGGAACGTACCGAAAATGTCGACCATAAAACCGTCGGCCTTGGAGACTTCGGCGCGAATGGCGCTGTCGACAATGGTGTCGAAGATCAGCGGCTTGGCGCCGTCGAGTTCCGCGGCCTTGTCGATGCGTTTAACGACGCTGGCGGCTTTCTCCAGATCGTCGATATAAGGTACTGTGATCCGCTCGAAATGAATCTTTTCGAATTGGGCCAACAGACTGTTGCCAAGGGCTTCGGCTGTAATGCCTGTACCGTCGGAAATAAAGAACGCCGTCCTTCTCATAATGACCTGCTTCGCTCCGTTATTGACTTCATCTCATAAACTTAAGGTTCTCTTAATCCTCCTTCCGACGCGCGACACAGGCGGGCAGAGGGCCGATTCAGGGACGCCTGTACGTGTTGTTCCCTAGGTAATCAAGGCAGGTTACAGTATGATACGCCCGATATTCGATAGGCTACCCGCCAAATGGGCTCACAGATTTAAGGGAGATGCGCTTTGGAAGATTACATCATCTGGTTTGAAAACCTGGGTATGTCGGATGTTGACCGGGTCGGTGGCAAGAACTCGTCTCTGGGCGAAATGATCAGCAATCTTGCCAGCGCCGGCGTCACCGTCCCTGGCGGGTTTGCGACCACAGCCCACGCGTATCGTGAATTTCTCGCCAAGGACGGTCTCAAGGATCGTATCGATGAAGCGCTGGAAGCCCTGGACATCAATGATGTCAACGAACTGGCCCGGGTCGGTGCCCAGATTCGTCAATGGGTGACCGACACACCGTTCCCCAAAGCGCTGGAAGATGCGCTGGAACAGGCGTACACCTCGCTGCAGGCGGGTAACACCAACATGGCCGTAGCCGTTCGTTCCTCTGCAACGGCCGAAGACTTGCCGGACGCCTCCTTCGCCGGTCAGCAGGAAACGTTCCTGAACATCGTGGGCCTGGACCACGTCAAGCACGCCGTACGTGAAGTCTTCGCTTCGCTGTTTAACGACCGTGCCATTTCCTACCGCGTTCATCATGGCTTCGACCACAAGCTGGTCGCACTGTCTGCCGGTATCCAGAAAATGGTCCGCAGCGAAACGGCGGCCAGTGGCGTTATGTTCAGCCTGGACACCGAGTCCGGCTTCCAGGATGTGGTCTTCATTACCGCCTCCTACGGTCTGGGCGAAACCGTGGTCCAGGGTGCCGTGAACCCGGACGAGTTCTACGTTCACAAGCCGACCCTGGAAGCCGGTCGTCCCTCCGTCCTGCGCCGCAACCTGGGCAGCAAGGCGATCAAGATGGTCTACGGCAACAGCGCCGAGGCCGGCAAGTCGGTCGACACCGTCAAGGTGGACGAAGCCGACCGTAACCGCTTCTGTATTACCGACGAAGAGGTGGAGAATCTGGCTCGTCAGGCGGTGATTATCGAAAAACACTACGGACGCCCGATGGACATCGAATGGGCGAAGGATGGCGACGACGGTCGCATCTACATCGTTCAGGCGCGTCCGGAAACCGTGAAGAGCCGTGTTGCGGCCAACGTCATGGAGCGTTACCTGCTGAAAGAGCAGGGCAACGTCATCGTTGAGGGGCGCAGCATTGGCCATCGAATTGGTAAGGGGCCGGTGCGCGTCGTCACCAGTATCCAGGAGATGGATCGCGTCCAGCCGGGCGACGTCCTGGTCACCGACATGACCGACCCGGACTGGGAGCCGGTCATGAAACGCTCTTCCGCAATCGTGACCGACCGTGGCGGTCGGACCTGTCATGCGGCAATTATTGCCCGTGAGCTGGGGATTCCCGCCGTCGTTGGTTGTGGCGATGCCACCGACGTCCTCAAGGAAGGTCAGGAAGTGACCGTGTCCTGTGCCGAAGGCGACACCGGTCTGGTCTATGAAGGCAGTCTGGATTTCGAACTGCGTGAAAACACCGTCGAATCCATGCCGGACATTCCGTTCAAGATCATGATGAACGTGGGTAACCCGGATCGCGCCTTCGACTTCCAGTCCCTGCCGAACGAAGGTGTGGGTCTGGCCCGTCTGGAGTTCATCATCAACCGCATGATCGGCGTGCACCCCAAGGCGCTGCTTAACTTTGAAGGCTTGCCCCGCGACATCAAGCAGACCGTCGAGAAACGCATTTCCGGTTACACCTCGCCGGTGGATTTCTACGTGGACAAGCTGGTTGAAGGCATCTCCACGCTGGCAGCGGCGTTCGCGGACAAGAAAGTGATCGTGCGTCTGTCGGACTTCAAGTCCAACGAATACGCCAACCTGATTGGCGGTACCCTATACGAGCCGGACGAAGAAAACCCGATGCTGGGCTTCCGGGGGGCGTCACGCTATATCTCCGAAACCTTCCGCGACTGCTTCGAGCTGGAATGCCGCGCCCTGAAGAAAGTCCGTGACGAAATGGGCTTCACCAACGTGGAAATCATGGTGCCGTTCGTGCGCACCCTGGGTGAGGCGCGTCAGGTGGTGGACCTGCTGGCGGAGAACGGCCTGAAGCGTGGCGACAACGGCCTGCGCGTCATCATGATGTGCGAGTTGCCGGCCAACGCGCTGCTGGCGGACGAATTCCTCGAGTACTTCGACGGTTTCTCCATCGGCTCCAACGATCTGACCCAGCTGACACTGGGCCTGGACCGCGATTCCGGCATCATTGCCCACCTGTTTGACGAGCGGAACGAGGCGGTCAAGAAGCTGCTGTCCAACGCGATCCAGGCGTGCAAGAAGGCCGGCAAGTACGTCGGCATCTGCGGCCAGGGGCCATCGGACCATCCGGATCTGGCCAAGTGGCTGATGGATCAGGGGATCGACAGCGTCTCCCTGAACCCGGATTCGGTACTGGATACCTGGTTCTTCCTGGCTGACGAGAAGCTGGACTGAGAATCGCAATGACAGGAAAAGCCGGTGCCAGTGCGCCGGCTTTTCTTTGTCTGAAACAGAACACCCATTAGTCCTCAGAAGGAGAAAGCCGTGAATATCGTGACGCCTGATCTGTGCGACGAATATCCGGAAGTGACCGTTGTTGAGCCCGGTTTCAACAACTACGGTGCGATCAAGGCATTTGGTGGCGAAATCGTCACCGTGAAATGCTTTGAAGACAACTCGGTAGTGAAAGAGCAGGTCGGGCTGCCCGGCGAAGGCCGCGTGATGGTGGTCGACGGTGGCGGTTCCAGGCGTGCGGCATTGTTGGGCGATATGCTGGCCGAGAAGGCGGCCGACAATGGCTGGGCCGGCATTATCATCTACGGCTGCATCCGGGATGTGGATGTGATCGGCGAGACCCAGCTGGGTGTCCAGGCTCTGGACACCGTGCCGCGTAAAACGGAAAAGCGGGGCATCGGTGACCTGAACGTGCCCGTGACCTTCCACGGTACGACCTTCGTGCCAGGCCAGTACGTCTATGCCGATAACAACGGCATTATTGTGTCAGAGAAGCCACTGTCCCTGCCTGAGTGATCGTACGGCGAATCGGGGGAAGCCGTTCCATCTCCGGAAGGAGCGGCGACCCGATTCCGCAGCAGGGCAGTCCCGCTGGCTATCGTTTGACCTGCTTGATCGACGCGCCCAGTAAATAGCCATCGCCATCCGGCTCGCAGCGCAATATCTCGATGACCGTCTCAAATGGCGGAAACTTTTCATTGGTGGATGGCAATAGGGTCTGCAGCTCAGTCCCAACGGGCATGGCGATGTCCATATAGAGTTGCATGCCGGTACCGCTGAGATCCTTGCACACGCCTTTGTAGTGCTTGCCATCGGTGTCGGTGAGCTTCACTTCGGAATTCACCTGCATCCGATGGAAATCGCGTTTTTCTGAATAATCGCGCATCGTCGTTGCCATGCCTCTACCTCTTCGGCCGTGTTTTACCTTATATAAGATGACAAAAGCCGCACGTCAAAGAACGATCCGTCATAAGACGGCATTCTGACCAGATATTTAGTGTATGGAGTATTCGTTTGGCACAAGATGTGGGGTAGTGCACGCCGCTGGAGGGCGTGCACCGGAAAGCTGTCGCGTCAGGCCCAGTTGTCGGTTTTGCGGGTGGGTTTGAGCCATGGCAGTACAATGGCGATCAGCACACCCAGACCAACCAGGCCAGCGCCCAGCAGCATGAAGTCTGATTCCTTCTTGGCTTCAAGGCGCTCGTTTTCAGCGGTGAGGACTTCCACTTCCTTCTTGAGCTGCTGGTTGCTTTCCTGCAGCTCCCGATTGCGGCGGTCCAGGTTCAGGGCGTTCGAGGAGACCTCCTTGATCCGGTCCAGTTCGGCGCTGAGTTTACTCGCGCGGCTCTGCAGGGAATCTTCCGAAGAGGCCAGCTGATTGCGTTCGGACTGGAGAGCCTCCAGCTTTTTCTGGGCTTCGCTGAGCGCTGCTTCCGTGCGTTCAAGCTTGTTCTGCGCGGCCGCCAGGCGATCGCGGGCGATCGGCTGGGAGGACAGGTAACGGGTGAGTACCCAACCTTCCTGGCCATCCTGGGTGCGGACCTTGCTGTAGCCCGATTCGTCTCCCTCCTGGAGGACTTCCAGGCGCGTCCCGGACTTGAGACTGTCGAGTATGCGGAATTGATTGCCCTCGCCGCTGCGGAGCATGATCAGCAACTCGTCGTCCACGTATTTGGTCTGGGCGAAGGCGGGGAGGCACAGCGCTGTCAGTAGGGCAGCGGCCAATAGTTTCGTCAATGTGAAGGGCTTGTGAATCACAATGAATCGTTCCTGCTTGTTTTTTCTGGGGCGTTCCGGGTACGGGAGGTCCTGAGTGAGACCTTCTTGTCTTCGACCGGTGGGGCGGGTCATGGCGTCCCCGACGCTGTATAAGGCGACTTTTCAGAGGCCGTTCAAACCGGGAATTCTGTCATAGTTCCCGCCGCGATCAAGCGCCCGGTTATTACGATCTGTCAATGAGTGCGCCTACGGCAATACGGGCTTGAACGGTTTCACCGTCACGTTGGCGTAGACGCCCGCTGCCACATAGGGATCGGCATCTGCCCAGGTTTTAGCCGCCTCGAGTGAGTCGAATTCGGCGATGACGACGCTGCCGGTAAAGCCGGCTTCACCCGGGTCCGGGCTGTCGATCGCGGGGCAAGGGCCGGCCAGCAGCAGGCGGCCTTCGGATTTCAGTTGTTCCAGGCGTTCCAGATGAGCGCCGCGCGCCGGGGTGCGCAGCGGCAGGCTGTTCTCGACGTCCTGGCTGATAATAGCGTAGTACATGAAGTCTCTCCGTCAGTCGGCTGGCCGCTGGAGGGCCGTGAGCGTATCCTGTGACGTACATTAAAGGGTTCCGCCACATATGACCATATCCGCAACACAATCTGCCCGCATTGACCTGCATTGTCACAGCAACGTGTCTGATGGCGCTCTGTCGCCAACCGATCTGGTGCAACGGGCATCTGCCAACGGCGTGACGCACCTGGCGCTGACCGATCATGATACGACGGGCGGCCTTGCCGAGGCGGCGCGGGCGGCCGAAGCGTGCGGCATGACCCTGATTAACGGCATTGAACTGTCCTGTCAGTGGCGCTCCCTGACGATTCACATCGTGGGGCTCGGGTTCGATAACGACGATCCGCGATGGCAGGCGGCGCTGGCGGAGCAGGCCGATAATCGCTGGCGGCGTGCGCGTCAGATTACCGAGCGTCTGCGGCGCCTGAACGTCGATCAGCTCCTGGAGAAGGCCACGGAGGCTGCCGGCGGTGACGTGCCCGGGCGGCCGCATTTTGCCCGGGTCCTGGTTGACGAGTCGGTGGTGCGCGACAGCGGGCAGGCGTTCAAGCGCTATCTGGGCGCCGGCAAGCCGGGCGACGTGAAAGCCTGTTGGCCGTCACTGGAGACGGTCACCCGATGGATCACCGATGCGAGCGGCGTGGCGGTTGTGGCGCATCCCCGCAAGTACAAGATGACGGCCACCCGTTTGCGGGAGCTGATGAAGGATTTTACCGCCTGTGGCGGGCTGGGAATGGAGGTGCTGACCTCTGGCCAGTCCAGTGGCGATCTGGGTTTTCTGGTCGAGCTGTGCCGGCGTGAAGGCTACCTGGCGTCCCAAGGCAGTGATTTTCACTTTCCGGGAGCGCCGTGGTGTGAGCTGGGGCGATTGCCTGGTGCGCTGCCTGACGGGCTGGAGCCCATCTGGCGGCGTCTCGGCGTCAGTGTGGGCTGACGCCGATCTGCAGGTCTGAGTGCCTGCAGGAGCGTTTCAGGCCGGAACGTGAAACAGTAGGTATAGATCCGTGAGGGAGTCGGGGATGGCGTCCGCCATGTCCTGGCTCAGCTTGTCGCTGCTGCGCACCCGCTCGAAATCCTCGTCTTCAAACAGGCCGGAAAGTGCCAGCATCGGCACCAGCAGGTCGGCCGTCTCTTTCTCATTGGCTTCCAGCCATTCATCCTCATGCTGCAGGAAGGTGTCGACGAAGCCGGCGCACCAGTTCTCGAGCGCGTTCATCGGGTCGCCGTCTTCCGGTTCCGGCAGTTCCAGGGCTTCGCCACGGTCGAGGGAAGCGGCCATGCTGGCGCTCAGTTTGTCGACCGCATGGGAAAATGCCTGGGGAACGCCGGCCGAGGGCAGTTCATCCAGCCCGGTTGCAATCAGGAACATGGCCTTGGCATCCAGCTCGTGCGGGCCGACAACACTGGCACTGACCACACCGTGCAGTCCGAAAAAGTCCAGGGCATCGTCACCCCAGGGATCGGCAAACAGGATGTCTTCAACCGCTTCGATTTCTTGGGGAGACAGCATAAGGAAATACTCCTGTTGGAACACCCGCCAGTATAGCGGCTCTCGCCGAAAGACTGTATGTCATTGTGTTAACGGGTGATGATAGCGCGTCGTTGATGACAAAAAAGCGGGCCCCGATGATCGGGGCCCGCTTTGGTATCGGCGTTATCGGCGCTTCATGGGGAAGCGCCTGGCCATGTGGCTGCCGTTTCAGCCTTCTTGAGACGGCTTGTCGTCTGAGGCTGCGGTTTCGGCGGCCGGCTTGTCGTCATTGTCTTTTTTGCCGGCCTCTTTCTTGGCGGCCAACTGACGCTTACGGACTTCGCGCGGATCGTTGTACGCACGGCCGGACGGGGCTAACGCGGGTTCTCCCTTGTCGCCGGACGCGGCTGGCGCTGCTTTTTCCGGTTCGGGCTGGGCCTTCTGAGGTGCCTTTTCGGCAGACTCGGGCGAAGCCTTCGCGGAGTCGGAGCGATCAGCGCCGGACGGCTTCTCCTGCGCCGGTTCAGCCTTTTCCGCGGCTTCCTTCTTCGGCGCGGTCTTCTCGGCCGGCTCCGGTTTTGCTTCGGCTTTTTCAGCCGGGGCGTCGGCCTTCGGCTTTTCCGGCGCCTTTTGGGGCTGCTCTGCCTTCGGGGCTACCGATTCGGCTGGCTTGTTGCCGTCTTTAGCGGGCCGTTCGGCCGGCTCAGTCTTGGCTTCCGGTGCCTTCTCGGCGGCCGGCTTGGCCGGTGCGTTTGGCTTGTCACCCTGGGCGGCTTCCGGTTTTGCGGCCGGCTTGGGCTTATCAGTCTTGTCTTCAGCCTTTTCGCCCTTGGTCTCAGCCGGTTTGGTTTCGGCTTTATTGTCGGCCGCAGGCTGGCTCTGATCCTTTTTCGCTTCAGGCTGTTCGGACTTCTTGTCCTGAGCTGCCTCAGGCTTGCTGGCGTCCGCCGGGGCAGGGCTGCTCTTTTCGTCCTGCTTGGCCGGCTTGCTTTCAGCCTTCGGCGCACTCTCAGTCGGTTTACCGGCTGTCTCGGCGCTCGGTGGGGCATCGGCCTTGGGCTGCTCTGCCGCTTGCGGTTGGGCGTCCGGCTTACGTTGCTCCGGTGCCTTACCCTGATCGGTGGCTTTGGGTTGTTCGGCGCCCTTGTCGTTGCCCTGTTGGGCCTGAGCCGGTTTGTCGGCAGCTGGCTTGTCCGCGGCCTGCGGTTTATTGGCTTTGCGCTCTTCGCTCTGGCGCTTGTCCTGCTCTACCGGTGAGCCGTCGCGGTTGCGTGGACGGCGTGGCCGACGGCGTTTCTCGTCACCACTCCGTGACGATTGCTGCTGCTTACCGCCCTGGGCGCCGCGATCCTGTTCCTTCTGGTCTTTCTGATCCTTTTGCTCCTTCTGGGGAGCCTGATCCTTCTGACCACGCTTATCGTCCTGACGGTTGTCCTTGCGCTTGTTGTTTCCGCCGGACTTGTTGCCACCCTGGTTTTGCTGCTGTCCTTTGTTGGACGGCTGCTGATCGGAGTTGCGACGGCCCTTGCTGCGGCGATTGCCGCCGCCGTCGTCCTGATTCTGGCGACGGTTGGATTCGCCCTGACGACGATTACCGGCATTGAGGTTGTCATCGCGATTGCCATTGTCGTCACGAGCCACGCGCGCCTTACGACGGTCCTGGCGACCACCGCCGTCACGACGCTGCGACGGGGGGCGCTGCTCGTTCTTGTCGCGACTTTCGGTCTGCTCAACCGGCTCGTCGCTGAAGAACGCGGACAGCTTGCGGGACAGGCGCTTGAACAGACCTTCGTCCTGCTCGCTGGTCGTTTGTGCCTCGGCGGCTTTCGGGGCCGGGGCGGCGGCCGGACGGATACCCTTGACGGCGGCTTCTTCGCGCGCCGGCTGCTCGCGGGCAACCTGGGTTTCCTGGGTTTCGTCTTCTTTATACTCTTCGGCAATCTGGTAGCTGGTGCCGCGCTCGACCGCGCTGATTTCGTCTTCGCGGACACGCAGGATTTCGAAGTGCGGCGTATCCAGGTGCGGGTTGGGGACGACCAGGACGTTCACGTCCTCCCGTGCCTCGATATCGGCCAGCTGCTGGCGTTTTTCGTTCAGCAGGAAGGTGGCCACCGGCACCGGCACGATGGCGCGTACTTCGCCGGTCTTGTCCTTGGCCGCCTCTTCAAAGATCAGGCGCATGATACTCAGTGCGAGGGACTCGATACCGCGGATCGTGCCCTGACCGTCACAGCGCGGACAGACCTCGCTGCGGGTCTCGCCCAGGGACGGACGCAGACGCTGACGGGACATTTCCAGCAGGCCGAAGCGCGAGATCTTGCCCACCTGGACGCGGGCGCGATCGAGTTCCAGCGCCTCGCGGACTTTCTGTTCCACTTCACGCTGGTGCTTGGCCGGCGTCATGTCGATGAAGTCGATGACGATCAGGCCGCCGATGTCGCGCAGGCGCAACTGGCGAGCGATCTCTTCGGCCGCTTCCAGGTTGGTCTGCAGGGCCGTCTCCTCGATGTCGTGGCCCTTGGTGGCGCGAGAGGAGTTGATGTCGATGGACACCAGGGCCTCAGTCGGATCGATAACGATGGAGCCGCCGGAGGGCAGTTTCACTTCGCGCTGGAACGCGGTTTCGATCTGGCCTTCGATCTGATAGCGGCTGAACAGCGGAATCTCGTCCTTGTACAGCTTGATCTTGTTCTCGAACGACGGCATGACTGCCTGCACGAAACTCAGGACGTCTTCGTAAACCACCTCGGAATCGATCAGCACCTCGCCGATGTCCTGGCGGAGGTAGTCGCGAACTGCGCGAATGATGACGTTGCTTTCCTGGTGAATCAGGAACGGGGCCTGACGGCTGGAGGACGCATCGGTGATCGCCTGCCAGATCTGGGTCAGGTAGTTGAGGTCCCACTGCAGTTCTTCGCTGGAGCGCCCGATGCCGGCCGTACGAACGATCACGCCCATGTTGCGAGGCACTTCGACGCCGTTCATGGCTTCTTTGAGCTGCGAGCGCTCTTCGCCTTCAATGCGGCGGGAAATACCGCCTGCACGGGGGTTGTTCGGCATCAGGACGAGGTAGCGGCCGGCGAGGGAGATGAAGGTGGTGAGGGCGGCGCCCTTGTTGCCACGTTCTTCCTTGTCGACCTGGATGATGACTTCCTGGCCTTCGTTCAGGACGTCCTTGATGTTGATCTTGCCCTCGATGTCCTTGGGCGACTTCTTGAAGTATTCCTTGGAGATTTCCTTGAGGGGCAGGAAGCCGTGGCGCTCGGCGCCAAAGTCGACAAAGGCGGCTTCAAGGCTGGGCTCGATGCGGGTGATCTTGCCCTTGTAGATGTTGGATTTCTTCTGTTCCCGGTTACTGGCTTCGATGTCGAGATCAAAAAGCCGCTGTCCATCTACCAATGCAACGCGCAACTCTTCCGGGTGAGTTGCATTTATCAGCATTCTTTTCATGAAGAACGAGTTTCCTGTCGGTTAACGACGGAAACCGGCCATTCTGGCGCTCATCGGCGAGGCAGGATGCAGCAGGCGGCTGACGTTAGGCAGCCGGACACAATCAGGCGGTAGCGGCAGGCCGCTCCACGCTTGCGAGAAGGCTAACGGTCTGTAAATCCGACGATTGCGGGAATAAACCGTAACGATTCAGTGTCAGTTGACGCATGCTATCCAGTTCAAGTTCACACCGGCTCCAAGGTCTCACGTCATATTCGTAAGCTGGACGGCCCGGCCCGGCGTGATTGCAATGATTCTTCGCGATGTCACCCGCCGGTTTTCCGTGCGGATTGAACATGTCTCCCCCTCCAACCCGGACCCTGTAGGATCAACAGGTGATGAAAGGGTGCCTTTTTGCTCTGCCCGATGACCAGCAGCACTGTGTCTGGCCGCCGGCTTTCAAAGTCTTGAGTAGTGTCGGTATACTTCCGGCTCGCTTGTATCGATTACCTTACTATTATAGGGCTCGATTTTGAGCATAAAAGCAGGCCGGAACATAACAGCATTGCGCCGGCTCGTCAATCCTGCGTCACACTCCCCGGAATACCGTCAGACCATGCCCAGGCAGAAACCCGACAGAAAAGGCCCGGCCCGATCGCGGCCCGGCAGCCGAGCCACGACACCAAAGCGCAAACCGGCGCCGAACCGGGAAAAACCCGCCGTAAAGACGGAGGCTGAGCCTTCGCGTAAGACCGGTGTCCGTTGGGTCGCCATCGATGAGGATGGGGCCGGGCAGCGCCTGGACAATTTTCTGCTGACCCAGCTCAAGGGTGTCCCCAAGAGCGCCATCTACCGGATCGTTCGCAAAGGCGAAGTGCGCATCAACAAAAAGCGCGCGAAGCCTGACTCCCGGCTTGCAGCCGGCGATACGGTCCGGATCCCGCCGGTGGTTGCCAAAGAGAAGCCGGCAACGCCAGTGCCGGGGGCGCGAGTCCGTCGTGTGGTTGAGGACGCCATTATCTACGAAGACGAGCAGATGCTGGTGGTGAACAAGCCCCAGGGAATGGCGGTGCATGGCGGCAGTGGTCTGAGTTTTGGGTTGATCGAGGCGCTGAGGGCGGCCCGGCCGGAGGCCCGCTTTCTGGAGTTGGTTCACCGGCTCGATCGGGATACGTCCGGGGTGATCATGGTGGCCAAAAAGCGGGCGGCGCTGCGTCACCTGCAGGACGAGATCCGCGCCAAGCGGGTCACCAAGCTTTATCATACGCTGGTGGCCGGGCACTGGTCGGCGAGCCGGACTGAAGTGGATGCGCCGCTGGAGCGGTTCGAGCTGCGTTCAGGAGAGCGCATGGTGCGGGTGTCTGAAGCGGGTAAGGCCGCGCTGACACGGTTTCGCGTGTTGGAGCTGTTTGATGGCTACAGTCTGGTCGAAGCGTTTCCGGTTACCGGTCGGACACACCAGATTCGCGTTCACTGCGCCTTTGGTGGTCATCCGATCGCGGGCGATGACAAGTATATGGATGATGTCAGTCTCAAGGCCTTCCGGGCGATGGGTGGTCAGCGGCTGATGCTCCATGCCCATGCGTTGGAACTGGAGGTGCCCGGCGGCCGCCAGATGCGCTTCGAGGCGCCTTATGAGGACGTATTCGCGCAAACGCTGGAGCGGCTTCGGGAGCGCCGGGCGCACCGTTGAACAGTATTTGAGACGGAGTAGTAAGAACGTGACCCCAAAAGTGGTGATTTTTGATTGGGATGGGACGGTGGTCGACTCGGTGGAGCATATCGCCAGCAGTCTGCATGGTGCCGCCACCGAACTGGGATTTCCGGCGCGGGAAATGGAGGCCTATCGGGATATTATCGGGCTGGGCATCATTGAAGCGTTGCAGAAGCTTTATCCCGGCCTCGATGGGGACGACATCAATGCCATTCGGGAAGGCTATGCGCGGTACTTTTTCAGTCAGCAAACCACGCCGCAGAATATTTTTCCCGGTATTGAGACGCTGTTGACGGACCTGGGTGTGGCGGCGGAAGGTTTGGCGGTCGCGACAGGCAAGAGCCGCCGGGGGATGAATCGGGCCCTGGAATCGACCGGGCTGGGACCGCGTTTCGCGATTACCCGTTGTGCAGATGAAACGCGTTCCAAACCCGATCCGACGATGCTGCGGGAAATTATCGCGCACTTTGGCATCGCCGCAGAGGACGCGGTGATGATCGGCGATACCGTGTACGACATGGAGATGGCGCAGCGAATCGGGATGCCGGCTATTGGTGTGGAATGGGGGGTGCATCAGCGCGACCGTCTGGCGGCTTTCTCGCCGGCAGCCATTGTCAGTGATGTCGATGGCCTCAGGCAGGCGCTGAAGCTGACCTGAGAACTGAAATGATCCAGCAGCAGTAAGGAAGCAAGCGATGTCAGATTGGGATAATGACGGCAAGGCAGGGTGGGGATCGGAGTCCGCGCCACCTTCGCGGGGGGAGTCGGCTTCGGGTCATGCGCAGGCCCCGGAAGAGAAGCGTGACTGGAAGCTCATTGAGAAGCTCGTGCTGTCGATGCAGTCGGAGCAGCGTAAGAGTCGGCGCTGGGGGATTTTCTTCAAGTCGCTGACGTTCATCTACCTGTTTGCCCTGCTGTTCCTGCTGAAGGCGCCAGTGGAGTCCGGTCTCAAGGCGGCCGCCGGGCCGCATACGGCGGTGGTGGGAATCAATGGCCCCATCGCTGCGGATGAAGAGGCCAATGCGGATGATGTCATCGCCGCGCTGCGGGATGCTTTCGAAGCGCCGGATGCCAAAGCGGTCCTGCTGCGCATCAACAGTCCCGGCGGGAGTCCGGTGCAGGCGGGTTACATTAATGACGAAATCGAGCGCCTGAAAGGCGAGCACCCGGACAAGAAGGTCTACGCCGTGATCTCCGATATTGGCGCGTCCGGTGCCTACTATATTGCGGTTGCCGCGGATGAGATCTACGCCGACAAAGCGAGTCTGGTGGGGTCGATCGGTGTGGTGGCCGGTGGATTCGGCTTTACCGGGCTGATGGACAAGCTGGGTGTGGAGCGGCGGCTCTATACCGCCGGCAAGAACAAGGCGTTTCTTGATCCGTTCTCACCGGAAAAGCCGGGTGAAGTGGCTTTCTGGCAGAACGTGCTGGAAACCACGCACCAGCAGTTTATCGAACAGGTTCGGGAAGGACGCGGCGATCGTCTGAAAGAGAGCGACGAGTTGTTCAGCGGTCTGGTCTGGACCGGCGAGCAGGCGCTGAAGCTGGGCCTGATCGATGGTCTGGGCAGTGCCAGCTACGTGGCGCGCGACGTGGTTGGTGAAAAGGAGCTGGTCGATTACAGCCATAAGCCGTCGCCATTCAAGCAGTTGGTCGACGACCTGGGTGTCTCCGTGGGCAGCGGGCTGGCCCAGGCGCTGGTTCAGTCGCGCCTGGAATTGCGGTAGGCCGCGGCAATCGGGTCGATGCCCTGGGTTTTCAGCAGATCGACCAGGGCGATGAGCGGCAGGCCGATCAAGCTGTTCGGGTCGCGTCCCTCGAAGGCGCGGAACAGGGCGATGCCGAGGCCCTCCATGCGAAAGCTGCCAGCGCAGTCGTAAGGCTGTTCCACACTGAGGTACTGGTCGATGGTTTCGTGGTCCAGGTCGCGAAAGTGGACGCGGAACGGCTCGCACAGACTCCATGTGCTGCCGGAGTCGGCGTCCGTCAGGGCCAGGCCGGTGTGGAAAAGCACGGATTGGCCGCTGCAGGCCGCGAGTTGCTGCTGGGCAATGGCATGGTCGCCGGGTTTGTTGAGTAAGGTGCCATCGGCCAACTCGGCAACCTGGTCCGAGCCAATGATCAGGTGGCCCGGATAGCGCCCGACCAGGGCTTCCGCCTTGCCTTCCGCCAGGCGTACCGCCAGGTCTTCCGCGGTTTCTCCGGCGAACGGGGTCTCGTCAATGTCCGGGGAGGCGCATATGAACGGCAGTTGCAGGCGTTCCAGCAAGGCTTTGCGGTAAGGTGATGACGAGGCGAGAAGCAGTGGTTTGACGGTCATGATGGTCTCTGGCGGCCGTGATTTCGGCAAGGATACCGGACCCGATCGATCATCGAAATCCTCCGTACGGCTTCTGCCGACACGGCAAAGCTTGTGTAATTGCCGAAATAACGCGCAGAAGGCTTTGACAGCCGCAGGGCGGGGCCCTAAAATTGCGCGCCTATGTCGAATGCCGAGCTGCCCCGGACCGTTGAACCCAACAAGCTTGCTGAAAAAGAAGCGAGTCTTGACGGTATCATTGCATTGCGTTCGCTCCCCCGATTCGCAGCCTTGCTGCTTGATCAGGAGGGCGACGTCAGTGTCCATTTGCAGTTTGGAATGGATGCGGAAAAGCGCCGGATCGTCGAGGGGCGTCTGGACGCGCCGGTTGTTCTCGAATGTCAGCGTTGCATGTCGGCGATGAATGCGTCTCTGGCGTCGTCGTTTCAGTTGGGGTTGGTGGTCAGTGACGAGCAGGCACGCCAGTTGCCGCGGGATCTGGAGCCTTTCCTGATGGACGACTTCGAGGCGGATCTCTGGCAGATGGTCGAGGATGAGCTGTTACTGGTCATCCCGCCGTATCCGCTGCATGAGCTTGAGGATTGTCCGGCTGCCGGCACCCTCGAGGCGCTCGACGCCGAGCAGGATGAACAGCCGGATGACGAACCGGAGCAGCGCGAGAATCCGTTCAGTGTTCTGGCGGAGCTCAAGAAAAAAGACGATCACTGATTCGCAGTGCGTCGCGGAACAGGACGCCGGTCGCTGAACAGCGCACGGCGCTTTAATATTTTTTAGCTCAGGAGTAATACCATGGCTGTACAACAGAACCGTAAGACCCGCTCCAAGCGCGGCATGCGTCGTTCTCACGATGCACTGGGCACTGCGGCCCTGTCAGTTGATTCCACCACTGGCGAAGTGCATCGTCGTCACCACGTTTCCCCGGACGGTTTCTACCGTGGGAAGCAGGTCGTCGAGACTCGCGACGAGTAATTGAGCCGGTGCGGCCTGCCATTGTCCGTGTTCGACAGGACACAACCGGCCGCATCCGCCTGCAAGGTGAACGATGACTTCGATCACCATTGCCGTTGATGCGATGAGCGGTGACCGCGGTCCCGCCATCGCCGTCTCGGCAGCGCTTGACGCTGTTCGGGAAAACGAATCCCTGAGCATCATTCTTGTGGGTCAGCAAAGTGAACTCGAGACCTCTCTGACCGAATCCCATCCCCGCATCCGTATCGTCGAAGCGATCGACGTGGTCCGGATGAATGAACGACCCTCCCACGCTTTACGTCACAGACAGCATTCTTCGATGGCCGTTGCCTTGCGCCTGGTGCGCGATGGTGAAGCCCAGGGCTGTGTCAGCGCCGGCAATACCGGTGCGTTGATGGCCTTTGGACGCTCCCTGCTGCGCATGTATCCGGGCATTGAACGGCCGGCCATCGTCAAGCTGATCCCCTCGCTGCGCGGGCGATGCCATGTGCTGGACCTGGGTGCCAACGTCGATGCCTCGGCGGAAAACCTGTACCAGTATGCCCTGATGGGATCCCTGATGGCCTCTGCCGTGAACAGCCTGCAGGAGCCTCGCGTGGCCCTGCTCAATGTCGGTGAAGAGGAAATCAAGGGGAACGAACAGGTCCGTTTGGCGTCCCATATGCTGGCCCAATGCGAGACCCTCAACTATATCGGGTATGTGGAAGGCAGCGATCTGTTCCGGGACGTGGCCGATGTGGTGGTTTGTGACGGGTTCGTCGGCAACATCGCCCTGAAAACCGGTGAAGGCGTCGCCGCCATGCTGATGGAGTTGCTGGATCAGACGTTCACCCGGACGCTGTATGGCCGGATGATTGGCTGGCTCGCGCGCCCGACACTGACGCGACTGCTCAAGACCATTGATCCCTCGCGCCACAACGGCGCCAGTCTGCTGGGTCTGCAGGGCGTGGTGATCAAGAGCCACGGTAATGCCAATGAGCGGGCCATGCTGGCTGCGATCCGGCAGGCTTATCGTGAGGTGCGTCTCGAGGTACCCCGTCGCATCAATGAGCAACTGGACGAATTGATGATCTGAAGCCCCGTGTTTTGTGGTCTCAAGGCTTGTACCATTGGCTAATCTTCTCAGGCACAAAACAGGGGTAGACTGAGCGCCATGAAATCAGCATTTCTTTTCCCGGGACAGGGATCACAATCGATAGGCATGCTTGGTGAGGCGGCAGAAGCCTGGCCGATCATTGCTCAGACATTCTCCGAAGCGTCCCAGGTGCTGGGCTTTGATCTCTGGTCGATTTGCAAGGATGGTCCGGAAGACGAGCTCAATTCCACCGCCATCACCCAGCCGGCGTTGCTCACAGCCAGTGTAGCCCTTTGGCGACAGTGGTTTGTTGCGGATGGCCCGCGTCCTGACTTCCTGGCAGGTCACAGCCTCGGCGAGTACAGTGCGCTGGTTGCGGCGGAAAGCCTGAACTTCTTCGACGCAGTCAAGCTGGTTCGCCTTCGTGGCGAGCTGATGCAGGATGCGGTTCCGGCAGGTCAGGGCCGTATGGCAGCCATTCTGGGCCTCGAAGACGATGTGGTCATCGCAGCGTGTGAAGAGGCGGCCGAAGGCGATGTTGTCGCGGCGGTCAACTTCAATGCGCCGGGCCAGGTTGTTGTTGCGGGCAGCACCGCAGCGGTCGATCGGGCCATCGAAATCTGTAAGGGTAAGGGCGCGAAGCGCGCACTGCCGCTTCCGGTCAGCGTACCTTCCCACTGCGCCCTGATGAAGCCGGCCGCCGACGAGCTGGCCAAGGCGCTGGATGACGTTAATTTCAACGATGCTGTCATACCGGTCGTGCAGAATGTGAATGCGGCACCGGAGCAGGATCGCAACAGCCTCAAGGAGAACCTCCTGCGTCAGCTGTATTCGCCGGTGCAGTGGACGGATTCCGTCCGCTACTTGAGCGAGGAAGGCGTCGAGGCTGCCGTCGAGTGTGGTCCCGGCAAAGTGTTGGCCGGCCTGGCCAAACGCATTGACCGCAACCTCAGCGTGTTCCCGATCGAAAGTCCGGACGCGTTGCAGAAGGCCCTTGACGGGGTTAAAGGATAAGACAGGAGAGACACGCTATATGTCACTGGAAGGCAAGGTTGCCCTGGTTACCGGCGCCAGCCGGGGAATTGGCCGGGAAATTGCGAAAGTGCTCGCCGATCGTGGCGCGGTGGTGATCGGCACGGCCACGTCCGAGGCGGGCGCTGAGGGTATCACCGAAGCCCTGTCCCCCAAGGGCGGGTATGGGATCGTGATGAACGTGTCCGATGCCGAGAGCATCGACGCGGGACTGAAAGCCGTCACTGAAAAGTCCGGTGCGCCGGTGATTCTCGTGAACAACGCGGGTATTACCCGTGACAACCTGCTGATGCGGATGAAGGAAGACGACTGGGATGCGGTGATCAACACCAACCTCAGCTCGATCTATCGCACCAGCAAGGCGGTGCTGCGGGGGATGGCCAAGGCGCGCTGGGGCCGGATCATCAACATCAGTTCTGTGGTCGCCGGTATGGGCAACCCGGGACAGGTGAACTACTGTGCGGCCAAAGCCGGCGTCGAGGGTATGACCCGCAGTCTGGCAAAAGAGATGGCCAATCGCGGTATCACGGTAAACAGCGTGGCACCGGGCTTTATTGATACGGATATGACGAAGAAACTGGACGACAGCCAGCGGGACGCTATGATGAGTGTCATTCCCGCCGGTCGTCTGGGCGAGCCGGAAGAGGTTGCTGCGGCGGTGGCGTTCCTGGCTTCACAGGAAGCGGCCTACGTCACCGGGGAAACCATTAACGTGAACGGTGGTATGTTCATGGGATAATGGGTTTGTTGTAACCCTTTGAACAACAAGCCTTTAGCTTCAAACCCTGCTTGTTTGCGGGTGGGGATTACACTAAACTGCACACAAATTCAGTGCTTGGTTGCGAATTAAGTGAGGAAACTATGAGTACAGTCGAAGAGCGCGTGAAGAAGATTGTTTGTGAACAGCTGGGCGTCAAGGAGTCTGAAGTTCAGAACACGTCTTCTTTCGTAGAGGATCTGGGCGCGGATTCACTGGACACCGTTGAGCTGGTCATGGCTCTCGAAGAGGAATTCGAGACCGAGATTCCTGACGAAGAAGCTGAGAAGCTCGCCAGTGTTCAGGACGCGATCGACTACATCGTCGCGCATACCTGATACTCAGTTTTATTGAAAGCCAAGCAGAAGCCGTCCTTAGTCGGGTCATTAAGGGCGGCTTTTTTATTGGCGTCAGGGTGTCAGGCGATGGCGAACTGCATCGAATTGTGCAGTGAGTCGGATGCCATGACAGCCGATATGTGACATTGTCACAATAACGTCACCGGGGTTTGCGATAAACCGCGAGGTCCGGTGTCTCTTTCCGGATGACGGCCGGAAGCGGGCGAATAACGAGTCGCCCTGTGAACAACAATGACCCAATGATGATGGTGAGCCGGCTGCATATCCGGCGACCGACGGGAAACAATAGGTGATTCAATGATGTCTGGACGACGTGTCGTAATCACGGGTCTCGGTACTGTCTCTCCGCTGGGTAACGACGTGGCCTCCACCTGGGAGGGCATTCGTACCGGCCGCAGCGGTATCGGGCCGATTGACCGGTTTGATTCGACGGATTTCAACACGCGGATTGGCGGAGCGGTCAAGGATCTCGATCTGGAGCAATACCTGAGCGCGAAAGACGCCCGCAAGATGGATGCGTTCATCCATTATGGCATTGCAGCGGCAACGCAGGCCGTGCAGGACAGTGGTCTGGATGCCGACGGATCCTGTGACCTCGACCGCGTTGGGATTGCCATCGGCTCCGGTATCGGCGGCCTGGAATTCATTGAAAAGAACGTCCTGATCCTGGAAGAGAAGGGCCCGCGTAAGGTGTCTCCTTTCTTCGTCCCGGCATCTGTCATCAACATGGTGGCCGGTAACGTGGCCATCCGATTCGGCTTTAAAGGGCCGAACATCGCTATCACCACGGCGTGCACTACGGGTACTCACAATATCGGTTACGCCGCTCGAACCATCCAGTACGGGGATGCGGATGTGATGCTGGCCGGCGGTTCCGAAATGGCGACCACGCCGACCGGTATTGCCGCTTTTGGCTCTGCCCGTGCCCTGTCCACCCGCAACGATGAGCCGGAAAAGGCCAGTCGCCCGTGGGATAAGGACCGTGACGGGTTTGTGCTGAGTGACGGCGCCGGTGTCCTGGTGCTAGAGGAGCTGGAGCACGCCAAGCGCCGTGGTGCGACCATCTATGGCGAAGTCGTCGGTTTCGGCATGAGCGACGACGCCCATCACATCACCGCCCCGTCGGGTGAGGGCGCCCAGCGTTCCATGCAGAACGCCCTGCGTGATGCCGGTATCGAGCCGTCTGATATTGACTACATCAATGCTCACGGCACCTCGACGTCAGTCGGCGACGTGGCGGAGGTCGATGCCGTCAAGGCGGTGTTTGGCGATCACGCCTACAAGCTGGCGATGTCCAGCACCAAGTCCATGACCGGCCATCTGCTGGGTGCCGCCGGCGCGGTGGAGGCAATCTTCTCGCTGCTGGCCCTGCGCGACGGCATTCTGCCGCCAACGATCAATCTGGATAACCCGGAGGACGGGTGCGATCTGGATTTCGTCCCGCACAAAGCCCGCGAAGCGGAGCTCAATGCCGTACTGTCCAACTCCTTCGGTTTTGGCGGCACCAACGGCACCCTGATCTTCCGTCGCTACGAGGACTGATCCGGTCCGTGCTGGAACGCATCTGGGCCGATGAGGCCACGCTCCCGGCCAGTGATCGGGGGCTGGCCTACGGCGACGGTTTGTTTGAGACAATCCGTATCAACGGCCGAGAGCCCCGTTTCCGGGGTCGGCACCTCCGGCGTCTTGCCGACGACGCCGCCCGGCTGGGCATTCCGGTCGACATGGACGAGCTGGCCATTGCCCTGGACGACGCGGTTGTTCGATACGCCACGCCCGGGAACTGGGTTCTGAAACTGATCCTGACCCGGGGGAGCGGTGGCCGAGGCTATCGCCCGCCGGCGTCTGTCCAGCCCCGGCTTTGTCTCAGCCGTCATGACTGTCCGCCGTCTCCGTCGCAGCCCGTCGCGGTATCCCGCTGTCCCCATCCGCTGGTCGTCGACCCCCGATTGGCCGGCATCAAAAGCCTCAATCGTCTGCCTCAGGTCCTGGCCAGCCAGGGCATGCCAGAGTGGGCGTACGAGGCGTTGATGGGAAGCCCGGACGGTGATCTTCTGGAAGGAACCCGCACCAATATCATGGCCCGGATCGGCGATCGCTGGGTGACGCCGGCGGTGGAATCGCTGGCCGTGGCCGGCGTGGCGCGGCAGGCGGCACTTGATGAACTGGGCCGTTTAGGAGAATCTGTGCAGCTGCGCGCCATTACCCGGGCGGATATCCACGATCCGGCGTTTGGCGGCCTGATGCTGATGAACAGCGTCGTGGGCGGCATTGTGGTCGGCCGGATCGACCAGTTCGAGTTGCCTCAGAGCGAGGCGCTTGCCAGAATCCGGTCCTTTCTTTCGGATGCAGTTGGATCCTGATCTTGTTTAAACGTTTGCTTATTCTCTGTCTGCTGGTGGTGGTTCTGGCGGTTGCCGGTACCGGTCTCTGGGTCTGGCAGGGCCTCAATACGCTGAAAACGCCCGTCGCCCTGTCCGAGCCGGTTCTGTTCAATGTCGAGCACGGCAGTACTTTCAGTGGCGTGGCGCGTCAACTGGAGCGCAACGGGCTGGTCAAGGATTCGCTGTGGCTCCGCCTGTGGGGGCGGCTGCACCCGGATCGCAACCTGATCCAGGCCGGCACCTACGAATTTGCTTCCGGCGACACAGCGCTGGCCATGGTCAACAAGATGGTCAACGGGGAGACCAAGACCTGGTCCGTCCAGTTTATTGAAGGCTGGCGATTTGCGGATCTGCGCGCGGCCCTGGAGCGACAGGATCACCTCGATATCATGTCCGCCGGACTGACCGATGCCGAGTTGATGACGCGTCTGGGCCGCCCGGATGAGCATCCAGAAGGGCGCTTTTTCCCGGATACCTACGTGTTCACCGGGCAGGAAAGCGACCTGGATATCCTGCGTCGGGCCTACGACCGGATGCAGTCCATCCTGCAGGAGGAATGGCAGGGAAAGGCCGACGACTTGCCTTACGAGAGTCCCTACGAAGCGTTGATCATGGCGTCGATCGTCGAGAAGGAGACCGGCGTGCCCGATGAGCGCAGCCAGATCGCCGGCGTGTTTGTCCGCCGCCTGGAAAAAGGCATGCGACTGCAAACCGACCCGACCGTGATCTACGGCCTCGGAGACAGCTACGACGGCAATATCACCCGCAAGAATCTGCGGACCGTCACGCCCTATAACACCTATCGCATCAGCGGATTGCCGCCAACGCCGATCGCGTTGCCCGGGCGCGAGGCCATCCACGCTGCATTGCATCCGGATGCGGGCGAGAGCCTGTATTTCGTCGCGCGCGGTGACGGCTCCCATGTGTTTTCACGGACGTTGCAGGAGCATCAGCGGGCGGTGCGCGAGTTCCAGCTGCGGCGTCGATCCGACTATCGCTCATCGCCGCAAACGCAATAGGCAGACACACGATGAATCCCGGTTACTTTATTACGTTCGAAGGCTCTGAAGGTGTCGGCAAGTCCACCCAACTGGGCGTGGCTGAAAGCTGGTTGCGGGAGCAGGGCATTGATGTGGTGGTTACCCGGGAGCCCGGCGGAACGCCGCTGGCGGAAAATATCCGCGAGGTCCTGCTGACGCCGCGCGATGAGGTGATGGACGACCTGACCGAGCTGTTGCTGGTGTTCGCGGCCAGGTCACAGCATCTGAATCGGTTTATCCTGCCGCATCTGGAAGCCGGACGCTGGGTCCTGTGTGATCGCTTTACCGATGCCACCTACGCCTATCAGGGTGGTGGACGGGGGCTGTCCCGGGAACAGATTGCCCAGTTGGAAACCCTGGTTCAGGGCGAACGCCGCCCGGACCACGTGATCCTGCTGGACGCGCCGGTG
Source organism: Marinobacter sp. R17 (assembly GCF_003789045.1). NCBI lineage: Bacteria > Pseudomonadati > Pseudomonadota > Gammaproteobacteria > Pseudomonadales > Marinobacteraceae > Marinobacter > Marinobacter sp. R17. Next base: position 223,679 of record NZ_RHGZ01000002.1, read on the forward strand.
GATGTCGGGATGGCGCGCGCCCGCAAGCGGGGTGAACTGGATCGTTTCGAGCAGGAAGCCGTGGCTTTCTTCGAACGCATCCGCCAGACCTACCTGGAGCGGGCTGCACAATGGCCGGCACGCTACCATGTGCTGGATGCCTCACAGCCGCTGGCATCCGTCAGCCAGTCCCTGATTTCCACCCTGCAATCCATTCTCTCAACCTCGCCCTGAGTCATCGTGTTAGAGGGTGACAGACCCGCAGCGTCGATTTCGACCTGCCTTTGATTTGTCTGCTACGCTTCTGGAGTGATCAAATAATAGTCAGTCTGACGTGTCGCAACGGCAGGTCGGACGCTGGTTCATCAGGTGGAGCGCGAATCGGAATCCTGCCGTACCGATCGTCCCTGTTTGCATTCGGTGACGCCTGCCGCAAGCATGGAGGGGATGGTGATGTCCAAGGCAATCATTGTGTGCTGTGACGGTACCTGGAACTGGCCTGACAGCGAGGCCCATCCAGCCGAGCCGTCCAATATCCTCAAATGTGTCCGGGCCCTGAAGGCCCACTCCGGTCGCCGCGATCAAGTGGTCTATTACGACGACGGAGCGGGTACCGGCGGCAAAGTGGACCGATGGCTTGGCGGCATGTTGGGAGTGGGCTTGTCGGCCAGCCTTTTGCAGGCCTATCGTTTTATCGCCAACAACTGGGCGCCGAGTGACGATATCTACCTGCTTGGGTTCAGCCGGGGAGCCTACGCGGTGCGCAGCCTCGCGGGCTTCATCCATGCCATGGGGCTAATCGGTAAATCCGAAATGCGTTTTTTGCCCCATGCCTATCGCTGGTACCGGGCCCAACCGGGGAGCGAGCGGGACAGCGTCCCCCACGCCGCGCTGGTGGAGGAGTTGCGGCAGTCCAGCCGGCGCATTCCGATCCGGTTCCTCGGCGTGTTCGACACGGTCGGGGGGCAGGGCGTTCCGATGCCGGGCCTGGGAAAACTGTCCCGTTCCTGGGTCGGATTCCACGATACCCACCTGTCGGATTCCGTGTCCTATGCCGTGCAGGCGCTGGCCATCGACGAATGCCGTGCGTCCTTCAAGCCGGATCTGTGGACTCACGCGCCGGAGGCCGAACCCCATGAAGACGAGTCCGTGGCCCGTCGCACCCTGCAGGTCTGGATGCCCGGGGTACACAGTGATGTGGGCGGGGGCTATGCGGCCACCGGACTGTCGGACCTCGCGCTCCAGTTCATGATCGGGCAGGCCAACCAGCACGGTCTGGAGTGGAAGCTCGGGGATGTCTTCCAGACACCGCCGGAAGACCGCTATCTGACAACGCTCAACGACAGCTTTACATGGCCATACCGCCTGTTCGGTGCCTATGACCGCCCCATTGGCGACACCCAGCGTGATGCGATGGGGCTCGGGCAAGCCGTTACGGAGAAAGTTCATGTGGCGGCCGCGGATCGGTTGGAGGAGGGCGGAGCCATCCGCAATCGCGCCAATCTGGAACAGGCCCTGGCGGACGGCGTGCCGGTATTTCACGAACGCCGCCATTTGCGCCTGATGGTTCCGGAGACCCTGTCCGTGGCCGATATGCCCGATGTTGGGGAGGTCTGCACGCTTATGGACATGTCTGAATCCGGTGCGCGCCTGTATTACAGCGGAAATGGGGCGGTCAGTGAAGGTGGATCGGTGCGGCTGAGACATCCCAGGATTGGTGACCGGACAGCCCGGGTGCGCTGGTGTACCGGCAGTGAGGCCGGTGTCGAGTTTGCCGCTTGACGCCCAGAAGAGGAATCCGGCTGGCGTATCGTGAATCATGGAGCGGAATATGCTTAAATAGATCACCATCCATGTGACGGTTCCACGCACGTTATGCTGAACGCCCGAGTTCTGAAACTCCCCGAGAATGCAGCGCAGCACGAGCATATCCATCATCAGGTGGTGATCGGTCTGCAGGGGGCTTCAGGATTGGCCGGCCAGGGTTGGGGGGTCGACCTCGACAGCCGCCGCGCTTGCCTGGTACCCACCGAAACCCGTCACGACTATTTCGGCAATGACGTCAACCACGTGCTCGTCATCGATCTCGACACCACCGCGCCCGCGCTGTCCAACCCCCGGCACGGTGACTACGACCGGCTCGCGCCGCTGTTCGATCGACCGTCGCATCTGGATATGGACAACCGGCTCCAGAGCCTGATTCAGCTGTGCGCCTCGGAATTGAATCAGGCACCGGATAACCGCTCCCTCCACGAGCACTTCGCAACGGGTATCATCCATTGCCTGTCCCAGCGACTGAGTAACGGCAACGCCCCGCGTCGCAAGCGCCAGACCTTCAATGCCGAAGCCATCCGCCACTACGTGCGCAACCATCTTCACCAGAAAATCACCGTGCAGGATCTGGCCAGCGAGGCTTGCCTGAGCGTCAGTCGTTTCCACGAGACCTTCCGCGAAATGACGGGCATGAGTCCGCACCAGTACCTGATCCAGGCACGTCTGGAAAGGGCCATCGAACTCCTCAAACAGCCCCGTTTATCGCTGGCGGAAATCAGTCTGCGAACCGGCTTTTCCAGCCAGGGGGCCCTCACCAACGCCATGAAAAAGTACCGGGGCGTTACACCGTCCGTCTTACGGTAAGGTGAAAGAACCGCCGTCGTCGGTGCAAAACCGTACGTTTTCATAAAAAGTCCGTAGTTTTTTGCAAGCCGCAGCCGGCCCGGCTCACTACATTAGAGACAGCCTTCGTAAAGGTTACATTCAGTTCATCCGGAAGTGTCAGGACCGATGCTGCCGGATTGGACTGCGTGCCCCGTCATGATCGGCCCCTGGCTGACCGAGACGGTATGCCTGGACTTTGGAGGCCGATGTCAGTCCGGGACCGGCCTCCAGGGCATGTGGTCAGCGCCATTGCGGCCGGCCACCGAACAATGAACCGGACAATCAACAATGCAAACAGTCGTCAGGAATGCATCGCTGTAGTCGCCGGAGTTCCCATACGCCGGCAGAGTGAATGCAACACTGGGATGGCCCGGGTCATCCCGAGTTGTATCCGCCGCAGTGATTGCAGCGCGCCACCTTCGGGCCGGCGCGAAGGGACCATAAAAAGAAACACACTTCTACTAGCGGACGGGAGTAACACCAGATGGTGGGAAATAACCTGGGGGTCACGCTGACCTTTATCGTGTATATCCTGTTGATGCTGGCCATTGGCTACATCGCCTGGAAACGCACATCCAATCTTTCTGACTATGTTCTTGGCGGCCGGAGTCTTGGCCCGCTGCCTTCAGCACTGAGTGCGGGTGCTTCGGATATGAGTGGCTGGTTGCTGCTGGGTCTGCCCGGCTATGCCTACGCCGCGGGTTACGAAGCGATCTGGATCGCAGTCGGCCTGCTGGTCGGCACCTGGCTGAACTGGCTGATCGTCGCACGGCGTCTGCGGACGTACTCCATGGCGGCCGGCGACTCACTGACACTGCCTTCCTACTTCGAGAACCGGTTCGAAGACACGAGCCGTCTCCTGCGGATCATCTCCGCCTTCTTCATCCTGCTGTTCTTCCTGTTCTACACCAGCTCTGGTCTGGTCGCAGGCGGCAAGCTGTTCGAGACCGTGTTCGGCATCAACTACACCACCGCCGTCATTATCGGCACCGTGGCCGTGGTGTCCTACACCTTCTTCGGGGGCTTCCTGGCGGTGGTCTGGACCGACGTGATCCAGGGGCTGCTGATGTTTGCAGCGCTGCTGATCGTGCCCATCATGGCCATCAACGCCGACGGTGGCTGGTCCGCGACCGAGGCGGCCATGACGGCCAAAAACCCGGAATTCCTGAGCGCGTTCACCAGCGCTGACGGCGGGGCCATGACGACCCTGGCGATCCTGTCGCTGCTGGGCTGGGGCCTGGGCTACTTTGGCCAGCCGCACATCCTGGCGCGTTTCAAGGCGATTCGCAGCGAGAGCGACATTCCGGCGGCCCGCCGCATCGCGGTCATCTGGAGTGGCCTGGGGCTGTTCGGTGCACTGCTGGTTGGTTTCGCGGCCATCGGCTATTTCGAAACCCCGCTGGAAGACGGCGAGAAGGCCTTCATGCTGCTGGTGAACGCGCTGTTCAACCCGTTCGTGGCCGGTATTCTGCTGGCAGCGATCCTGGCGGCCATCATGAGTACGGCGGACTCCCAGCTGCTGGTGTCGTCTTCTGCCCTGGCCGAGGACTTCTACAAGGCGCTGTTCCGTCGTGAAGCCACCCAGAACGAGCTGGTGTGGGTCGGACGCTTCGCCGTCTTCGGTATTGCGGTCGTGGCCTGCCTGCTGGCGTTCGATCCGGACAGCAAGGTCCTGGAACTGGTGTCCTACGCCTGGGCCGGCTTCGGTGCGGCCTTTGGTCCGGCGCTGATTCTGTCCCTGTTCTGGAAGCGCATGACCCGTCTGGGCGCGTTGGCTGGCATCATTGTCGGCGGTGTGACCGTGGTGGTCTGGGGCAATCTGTCCGGCGGTATTCTCGACCTGTACGAGATCATCCCGGGCTTCCTGTTCGCCACCATCGCCATTGTGGTGGTGTCCCTGGCGACACCGGAACCGTCCAAGTCCATCCAGGACGGTTTCGATGCCGCCATGGGAACGAAGTAACCGTCTGAACGACGCCTGACGTCGACAGCGGTAAAGACAAGGGGCGCCTGAGGGCGCCCCTTTTTTGTGCGCAAAACCTGAGTGTCGACACCGACTTATGTCGTAGCGCGGGGAATGGCAAGGCCCCGGGTTCGAGGCTATTCTCAATGCCACATGTGCGTTTTAGACAACACCAATAAAAGGGAGAGCACGACATGGTTAAGCGTCAGTTTCTGAAAACCATTGCAGGGGCCGTCGCGGCACTGTCCCTGGGCTTTACCGCCACTGCCCAGGCTGATGGCGGCCACTACGTCATGGGCACCGCGACCACCGGCGGCACCTACTATCCGGTCGGCGTGGCCCTGTCCACCCTGGTCAAGGTCAAGTTGGAGCCCAAGACGGGGATTTCACTTTCCGCCATCAGCTCGGCCGGCTCCGGTGAAAACCTCAAGCTGATGGACGAGAACCAGGCCCAATTCGGCATCCTTCAAGGGCTCTATGGCGCCTGGGCCTGGAAGGGAACCGGCCCGGTCCCCAAGGCCTATAAGAACCTGCGCTCGGTCTCCATGCTGTGGCAGAACGTGGAGCACTTCGTGGTTCGCAGCGAGCTGGCCAAGACCGGCACGATCGATGACATGAAAAATCTCTACGGCGAAACCTTTTCCATCGGCGCCCGCAATTCCGGTACGGAAGGTTCCGGCCGGTACATTCTCGGCGCCCTGGGCATCGATGTGAAGAAAATGGACTTGGCCTACCTCGGTTACGGTCCGAGTGCCGACGCTTTGCAGAACGGTAACATCGATGGCATGAACATTCCGGCCGGCGTGCCGGCCTCCGCGGTGACACGGGCCTACGCCAACATCGGCAACGACATCACCACGCTGGACGTCAACGAAGACCAGCTGGCGCGGATCAACAAGGAATTCGAGCTGTGGTCGCCGTACGTGATCAAGGCGGACACCTATCCCAATCAGTCCAAGCCGATCCACACCATCGCCCAGCCCAATATCCTGGCGGTGCGGGCGGATGTGTCGGAAGAGGACGTCTACCAGATCACCAAAACGATCTACGCCAATCTGCCGTTCCTGAATAATATCCACCCGGCCACCAAGGCGATGGCGCTGCAAAAAGCCATTGCGGGACTGCCGATGCCACTGCATCCGGGTGCTGCGCGCTTTTACAAGGAGCAGGGACTGGAAATTCCGGATCGGCTGATCGCCAAGTAAGGGACGCTTCCAGAAGCGGTTTTGAACTCGGGGGCGAATCTCGCCCCCGTCGTTGCTGTTGGGAGTCCATGTGAGTAACGATGACAAGCAGCCAGAGACAGGCTCTCTGGACCACATTCGCGACGAAGAGGCCGCGGAGGCCAGCGAACGGCTGAACAACCCGCTGATTGGCCGTACCGTGTTTGTGCTGGCGATCGTGATCGCCGTTTCCCACCTGTATTTCAATACCTTCTCGACCTTGTCGGAACTCTGGACCTCGGCGCTGCATTTCGGCATGTTCGGCCTGCTGTGCGCCCTGACCATTCCCATGGTGAAGGCCAGCAACCCCGGTACCCAGCGACTGGTCTTTGCCGTGGACATCGTGCTGGGGCTGGCGGCCATGGGCTGTGCGCTCTACCTGATTGGCTTTGAAGATGCCCTGTATGCCCGGGGCGTGACCTTTTCGACAGCCGACTGGATCGTGTCGATCGCCGCCGTGCTGTTGATCCTGGAGTTTGCCCGGCGTACCACCGGCTGGTTCATCCCCACGCTCTGCGTGATCGCGCTGTCCTACGTGGCCTGGTGGGGACAATACGTGGGCGGGATCTTCAACTTTCCGGGCCTGAGTTGGGAGACGGTGCTGTTCCGCTCCTACATGGGCGGGCAGGGCATGCTGGGCTCCATTGCCCGGATTTCCTGGACCTACGTGTTCATGTTCATCCTGTTCGGCGCCTTTCTGGTGAAGTCCGGCGCCGGCGATTTCATTGTCGAGCTGGCCCGCTGTGCCGCCGGGCGTTTTATTGGTGGGCCGGGCTTTGTGGCGGTCTTTGCCTCCGGCCTGATGGGCTCGGTATCCGGTTCCAGCGTGGCCAACACCGTCTCCACCGGCGTGATTACCATTCCGCTGATGCGCAAGGCGGGCTTCCCGGCGCGATTTGCCGCCGGGGTCGAAGCCGCGGCCTCCACCGGCGGGCAGTTGATGCCACCGGTGATGGGGGCGGGCGCGTTTATCATGGCCTCCTACACGCAGGTGTCCTACCTGACGATTGTGGCGGTCGCGGCCCTGCCGGCCTTCATGTACTTCCTGTCTGTCGCCATGTTCGTGCGGGTGGAAGCGAAGCGCAGTCACGCGGTCAAGCTGGAACAGGACGATGACCTGCCGACGCTCAAGGAAGTCATGAAGGACGGCTGGCACTATCTGCTGCCGCTGGTGGTCCTGGTGGCGGCATTGGTTTACGGCTTTACGCCCACCTATGCGGCCGGTATCGCGATCCTGTCGGTGATTGTGGCCTCCTGGCTGTCGAAGAAGCCGATGATGCCCCGGGATATCCTGGACGCCATGGCCCAGGGCTCGCGGAACATCGTGACCACCGCCATCCTGCTGATTACCGTCGGCCTGATCGTGAACGTGGTCTCCACCACGGGCATCGGCAATACGTTCTCGCTGATGATCACCAACTGGGCCGGTGGCAGCCTGCTGATCACCCTGATCCTGGTGGCATTGGCCTCGCTGATCCTGGGGATGGGGCTGCCGGTGACCGCGGCCTACATCGTGCTGGCAACCCTCTCGGCGCCGGCGATCTACGGATTGATTGCCCAGAGCCAGCTGCTGGACCTTATGGTCAGCGGCAACCTGCCGGAGCAGGCGCGGTCGATTTTCATGCTGGCCACGCCGGACCAGTTCAACCTGCTCAACGCGCCGATGGATATGGCGACCGCGAAGAGCATGCTCGAAGCCGTGCCGGACACCTTTAGCTCCCAACTGATGGAGCAGGCGCTGTCTCCGCATGCGACGACCATGGCCCTGGTTTCGGCCCACATGATCATCTTCTGGCTGTCGCAGGATTCCAACGTCACACCGCCGGTCTGCCTGACCGCGTTCGCGGCGGCCGCCATTGCCGGCACTTCCCAGATGCGCACCGGTTTTACTGCCTGGAAGATTGCCAAGGGGCTGTACATCGTGCCGCTGCTGTTCGCGTACTCGCCGCTGATTTCCGGCGATATCTGGGAGATGCTGCGGGTGTTCCTGTTCGGTCTGTTCGGGATATACGCCATTATCGCCGGCCTGGAAGGCTTCCTGGAGCACCGGCTCAGTTGGTGGTTGCGGCTGTTGATGTTTCCCATTGGCGGCCTGATGCTCTGGCCCCACGACAGCCTGGTGCTCGACACCGCTGGCCTGGTGATCTTCCTGGCGTTGCTGGTGTGGAGTGGTCGCAAGGGGCGTGGCACCCCGGCTGTGGCATTAGGAACCTGATGGCACCATGACCTTGCCTGACATTATGGCCCTGGTGCTGCTGGGCGGCGTCGCCGGATTTATCAACGTCCTCTCGGCCGGCGGCTCGATGCTGACCCTGCCACTGCTGATGTTCCTGGGGCTGCCGCCGCAGGTGGCCAATGGCACCAACCGGGTGGCCATTACCCTGCAGAGTGTTTCGGCGGTGCGGGGATTCCGGCGCAGCGGGCAGGGCAACTGGGCGGTGAGTCTGCGGCTGGCGGTGCCGGCCATCATCGGTTCACTACTGGGCGCCTGGTTGGCGACCGGTGTGTCCGATGCCGTGTTCGAGGCGGTATTGGTGGCGGCGATGATCGGGGCATCCGTGTTCATGCTGTTGCCACAGCCCAAGCTGGATACCCGCCCATTGACTCCGAGCCGGCTGACGCCGGTGGTCTATGCCGCCATGTTTCTGATCGGCCTGTACGGCGGCTTCATCCAGGTGGGCGTGGGCGCGCTGTTCATCGTCGTGCTCTACCGGATGCTGAAAATCGATTTGCGGCAGGTCAACGTCATCAAGGTGGCGATCGTGCTGTTGTATACGCTGCCGGCCCTGCTGGTGTTCGCCTGGAGTGGCCAGGTGCGCTGGGGAACCGGGCTCCTGCTGGCTCTGGGGAACGTGACCGGCGCGCAGATTGCGGTGCGGGTCAACATGGGGCCGCGCGGCGCCCAGTGGGTCAAGTGGTTGACGTTGCTGATGGTGGCGGCGATTCTGGTTCGGCTGATTGTGTATTGATGGATTGAGGAGGTCTGAACGTGAAAGCGATGGTGATTGAAGAGTTTGGCGGCCCGGACGTCTTTGTCGAGCGCGATGTCGACACCCCGGAACCGGGGCCCAATCAGGTCCGTATCCGCGTGGTGGCCTCCAGCCTCAATCCCATCGAAACCAAGATCCGCTCCGGCTTCGTGAAGTCGGGGCCCGCCATGCCGGCGATCCTCAATGGCGATGTGGCCGGGGTGGTGGACAAGGTGGGCTCCGGTGTTACCCGATTTGCACCGGGAGATGAGGTCTTCGGCTGCGCGGGCGGCGTCAAGGGCTGGCAGGGCGCGTTGGCGGACTACATGGTTGCCGACGAGCGGGTGCTGGCCAAGCGGACGCCGGACATGGCGCTGCCGCTGGAGGAATGTGCCGCCTTACCGCTGGTGTTCCTCACCGCCTGGAGCGCGCTGTCCGATCGCTCCGGCCTGCAATCCGGCGAGCATGTGCTGATCCACGCCGGCACCGGCGGCGTCGGTCACGTGGCCATCCAGATCGCCAAGTATCTCGGGGCGCGGGTAGCGACGACGGTTTCCACTCAGGAAAAGGCGGACCTGGCGCGGAAGCTGGGGGCGGACGACATCATCTTCTATCGGGATGAGCCCGTGGCCGATTACGTCCAGCGGCTGACTGGCGGCCAGGGCTTCGACCTGGTGTTCGATACCGTCGGTGGCGAGAACCTGGATCGCTCCATCGAGGCGACCGGCATCGCCAGGCGGCTGACGTCCATCAACACCCGGTCGACCCACGATCTGTCGCAGTTACACGCCAAGAGCCTGAGCCTGCATGTGGTGTTCCGGTCGATTCCGTTGCTGCACGGTATCGGAATGGACGACCAGCCTCGCATGGCTGCGGCCATGAGCGATCTGATCCGGAAGAATGCGGTGCGGCCGCTGCTCGATCCGCAGCGCTTTACCTTCAGCGAGGTTGGTGAGGCTCATCGCAAGCTGGAAGCGGGGGAGGCGACCGGAAAGATCCTGCTGCTGCGCACAGCCTGAGGGCACTGACCAGAATCTTTCGCGAATCCGGTCCGTTCCGCCGGGGGAGGGGGCGCATCCCCCGGATCAAGTCGCTTTGCTCGTATCACTTTTCTGGATTCGCAAGGCGGCAGACAGACTGCTAGTCTGAGTACATAACAGCCGCAAATTCAGTCGGCTATCCACGTCGTGCTTCACCCTTTGAACGTTCTGCCGCTTTCATTGAGCGTTGCGGGGTGGTGTATGAATCCAGACTGACCGGTGGAGATTATGGAGCAGAGTACGCCTGCAATAATCGCCGAATACTGGGGCATTGGTCTTTTCATCCTGGCTGTGTTCGGCCTGTGTGCCTTCATGATGATCGCTTCAGCGTTGCTGGGCGGTCGCAGTCGTGGACGCAGTAAATCCCTTCCATTCGAGTCCGGCATCATCGGTGCCGGATCGGCGCGCCAGCGGTTTTCCGTCAAGTTCTACCTGGTGGCCATGCTTTTCGTGATCTTTGATATCGAAGCCGTTTTCCTGTTTGCATGGGCGGTCTCCATCCGGGAAGTCGGCTGGGTCGGTTTCTGGGGCGCGGCCATCTTCATCTTCGTACTGCTGGCGGGTCTGTTGTACGACAGCCGCGTCGGCGCACTGGACTGGGCGCCCCGGCGCCGGGTTCCCAAAGAACGCTGAACGATCCGGATTTCTGAACTTCCGAAGCCATCGGAAAGGAGAGAGCGGGCATGACCTATACGCTGACACGGGCTGACGACGAAGCCGCGGCCGCAACGGACCGCTATCCCCTTGGGGATCGTCGCCAGGTGGATGACCCGGTCAAACAGCAACTCGAGCGCAACGTCTTTACCGGCAAGCTGGATGAAGTGCTCAACTCGGTCGTCAACTGGGGCCGCAAGAATTCCCTCTGGCCCTACAACTTCGGGCTATCCTGCTGCTACGTGGAAATGACCACGGCCTTCACATCACCTCATGACATTGCCCGTTTCGGGTCCGAAGTGATCCGGGCATCCCCGCGCCAGGCGGATTTCATGGTGATCGCGGGGACCTGCTTCATCAAGATGGCGCCGGTGATCCAGCAGCTCTACGACCAGATGCTGGAGCCCAAGTGGGTGATCTCCATGGGGTCCTGCGCCAACTCCGGCGGCATGTACGATATTTATTCGGTGGTTCAGGGCGTCGACAAGTTCCTGCCGGTGGACGTCTATGTGCCGGGCTGTCCGCCACGGCCCGAAGCCTTCCTGCAGGGGTTGCAGTTGCTGCAGGACTCGATTCAGGAGGAGCGCCGCCCCCTGTCCTGGGTGGTCGGTGACCAGGGTGTCTATCGGGCGAAGATGCCATCCCAGCGGGAGAAGCATCGCGATCGCCGGATCCAGGCGACCGAATTGCGCAGTCCCGGCAGCCTGTAGGGCCCGGAAATCCAACTACCTCCCCAAGGAGGCGTATGTCGATGAGCGTGGCCAGCCCAACGCAGGGCGAAGCGCACAACCGTTCGGTGCAGGACCCGGTCCTGGAGGCCCTGGGCAAACATCTGGGGGCACAGGTGATGGTCGAACAGGCGACCCTCACCGGTATGCCCGTGGTGTGGTTGCCCCGGGAACGGTTGCTGGATGCCCTGGCGTTTCTCAAGGGCCTGCCGGAAGGCTTCACCATGCTGTTCGACCTCTCGGCCATCGACGAGCGCCTGCGCAGCCAGCGGGTGGGGTTGCCGCCGGCCGACTTCACGGTGTTCTATCATCTGGTGTCGATCGACCGGAATCGGGATCTGATGCTCAAGGTCGCCATCGACGAGGGTGATCTGTCACTGCCCAGCTGCGTGTCCGTATTCCGCAACGCCAACTGGTATGAGCGCGAAGTCTGGGACATGTTCGGGATCGACTTCGACGGCCACCCGCGGCTGGTCCGCATCCTGATGCCGCCGACCTGGACTGGCCACCCGCTGCGCAAGGACTATCCCGCCCGGGCCACCGAATTCGATCCGTATACACTCACCGTCGAAGGGCAGGACACGGAGCAGAAGGCCCTGCAGTTTGACCCGGAAGCTTGGGGCATGCAGCGGGAGCGGTCCGGTAGCGAGTTCATGTTCCTCAACCTGGGGCCGAACCATCCGTCGGCTCATGGCGCGTTCCGTATCGTCCTGCAACTGGACGGCGAGGAAATCGTCGATTGCGTGCCGGACATCGGCTACCACCACCGCGGTGCCGAGAAAATGGCCGAGCGCCAGTCCTGGCACAGCTTCATTCCCTACACCGACCGGATCGATTACACCGGCGGCGTCATGAATAACCTGCCCTACGTGCTGGCCGTGGAGAAGCTGGCCGGCATCGAGGTGCCGGACCGGGTGAGGGTGATCCGGGTGATGATGGCGGAAATGTTCCGCATCACCAGCCACCTGTTGTTCCTGGGCACTTACCTGCAGGACCTGGGCGCCATGACGCCGGTCTTCTTCACGTTCAGTGATCGGCAGCGGGCTTACAAGGTGATTGAGGGCATTACCGGTTTCCGTATGCATCCGGCCTGGTATCGCATCGGCGGCGTCTCACAGGACCTGCCCAAAGGCTGGCCGACGCTGGTGCAGGAATTCCTGGACTGGATGCCCAAGCGCCTGCGGGAATACCAGCGGGCCATGATGGAGAACGCCATTGTCCGCGAGCGCACCCGGGATATTGCGGCCTTCAGTACCGGAGAAGCCCTGGAGTGGGGCGTGACCGGTCCCAACCTGCGGGCAACGGGCTGCAACTTCGACCTGCGCAAGCAGCGGCCGTATTCCGGCTACGACCAGTTTGATTTCGAGGTGCCGCTGGGCACCCGCGGCGATGTGTTCGACCGGGGCCAGTTGCGCATCGAAGAGATGCGCCAGAGCGTGCGCATCATCCAGCAGTGCGTCGACAACATGCCGCCGGGCGACTACAAGGCGGACCATCCGCTGACCACACCGCCGCCCCGGGAGAAAATGCTTCAGCACATCGAAACGCTGATCACCCATTTCCTGCAGGTGTCCTGGGGGCCGGTGCTCAAGCCGAACGAGTCCTGCCAGATGGTGGAGGCGACCAAGGGCATCAACAGCTACTACCTCACCAGCGACGGCAACACCACCAGTTATCGCACGCGTATCCGCACACCGAGCTTCCCGCACCTGCAACAGATTCCGGCCCTCATGCGCCAGGGTTTTGTGCCGGACCTGATTGCCCACCTGGGCAGCATCGACTTTGTCATGGCGGACGTGGATCGATGAGAGAAGCGGAGAACCGGCCCATGGAGACAGCACAAACCATTGCCAGCGACGGCTTTGTCATCGAAGCGGCAGATCGCGAGGCCATCCTGCATGAGTGGGATCACTACGAGCAGCCCCAGGCGGCCTGCATCGAGGCCCTGAAGATCGTGCAGCGTCGCCATGGCTGGGTGCCGGACGGCGCCATTGCCGTGATCGCCGATCTGCTGGGCATCAGTCCCGCCAGTGTCGAAGGGGTGGCCACCTTCTACAGTCTGATCTTCCGGCAACCGGTGGGGCGCCATGTGATCCTGGTGTGCGACAGCAGCTCCTGCTTTCTCACGGACTACGAGGCGCTGCGCGATGCCTTTACCGACAAGCTCGGCATTGATTTTGGCCAGACCACCTCGGACGGCCGGTTCACGCTGCTGCCCGTGTGCTGTCTGGGCGCCTGTGATCGGGGGCCGGCGGTGATGATCGACGACGACACCTTCGGGCCGGTTCATCCGGACGATCTGGACACCTTGTTGGAGGGCTACGCATGACGGATGCCTTGTCACGCCTGCGCTACCGCTGCCAGCTTCGCCAGGACGCCGACGAGCGTCGCGAAGAGACCCATCCGCTGACCTGGCGACTGCACGACGATGGAACGCCCGTTTTCCTGAAGGAATACGAAGACAAGGATGGTTACGCCGCCGTGCGTCACACGCTCAATGAGCAGACGGGCGCGCAGGTCATCGATGCCATGAAGACGGCCAACGTGCGCGGTCGGGGCGGCGCGGGGTTCTCCGCCGGCGTGAAATGGAGCCTGACCCTGCAGGGCGACGGGATGCCACGGGGTTATATCGTCTGCAACGCCGACGAGATGGAACCGGGCACCTTCAAGGATCGCCTGCTGATGGAGCAGACGCCGCACCTGCTGATCGAGGGCATGATCCTCGCCGCCTACGCCAACAATGCCCGTTACGGCTACATCTTCCTGCGCGGGGAATACATCGAGGCGGCGAATCACATCACCCGTGCGCTAAAAGAGGCTCGCGACGCCGGTTGGCTGGGTGCCGATATTGCCGGCAGCGGCTTTGATTTCGACATTGCGCTGCACACCGGCGCCGGGCGCTACATCTGCGGCGAGGAAACCGCGCTGATCAACTCGCTGGAGGGCCAACGCGCCAATCCTCGTGCCAAGCCTCCGTTCCCGGGTCAGTCCGGCGCCTGGGGCAAGCCCACGGTGGTGAACAACGTCGAGACGCTGTGCAACGTGCCTGCCGTGTTGCGCCACGGTGCGGAGTGGTACCAGGGGCTGTCCGGCCAGCTCAGCAATGACGGGGGCACCAAGCTCTACGGTGTCTCAGGTCGAGCCAAACGAACCGGTCTCTGGGAACTGCCCATCGGGACATCCGGCACCGAGTTACTCGACCGGGCCGGCGGAATCCGGGGCGGTGAGCAGCTCAAGGCCTGGCTGCCCGGAGGGGGCAGTACCGGCTTCCTGCTGCCGGAACACCTGGATCTGCCGCTGGATTTCGATTCCATCGGCAAGGCGGGCAGTCGCATGGGTACGGGCCTGCTGACGGTGGTCACCGACCAGCAAAGCATCGTCTCCCTGATGCGCAACCTGGAGGCGTTTTTCGCGCGGGAATCCTGCGGCTGGTGTACGCCATGCCGGGATGGCCTGCCGTGGACGGTGAAGATACTGCAGGCACTGGAGCGGGGCGAAGGCGAGCAGGGGGATATCGAGATGCTGGACAAGCTCGCCACCGACCTGGGCCCCGGTCGAACCTTCTGCGCCCACGCACCGGGCGCCGCCATGCCGCTGTCCAGTGCGTTACAGTATTTCCGCGACGAGTTCGAGCGCGGCGTGCGTCACGAGACCGGGCCGGCCCATGCCGATCCGATTCCGGTCGGGGAGGTGTAGCGCCATGGCAACGATCCACGTGGATGGCCGTTCCTACAGTGTCGATGGGGCCGACAATCTGCTGCACGCCTGCCTGTCGCTGGGCCTCGATATTCCGTATTTCTGCTGGCACCCGGCCATGGGCAGTGTCGGGGCCTGCCGCCAGTGTGCGGTCAAGCAGTTCAAGGACGCCGATGACGATAAGGGCATGCTGGTGATGTCCTGCATGGCGCCGGTGCAGGACGACGCGCGTATCTCGATCGATGACGAAGAAGCCCGGGAGTTCCGGGCCAGTGTCGTCGAGTGGCTGATGATCAATCACCCCCACGATTGCCCGGTCTGCGAAGAGGGCGGCCATTGCCACCTGCAGGACATGACGGTGATGACCGGCCACGACCGGCGCCGCTATCGCTTCCGCAAGCGGACCCATCGCAACCAGTACCTGGGTCCGTTCATCGCCCACGAGATGAATCGCTGTATCACCTGTTACCGCTGTGTGCGTTTCTACAACGACTACGCCGGCGGGACCGACCTGGGCGCGTTTGGCGCCAACAACAACGTCTACTTTGGCCGCTACCAGGAAGGCACGCTGGAGAGTGAGTTCTCCGGCAACCTCACCGAAGTGTGTCCCACCGGCGTGTTTACCGACCAGACCCACAGCGACCGTTACACTCGCAAGTGGGATCTGCAGTTTGCGCCGGGTATCTGCCACCAGTGCGCGGTGGGCTGCAACATCAGTCCGGGCGAGCGCTACGGCGAGATCCGCCGGATCGAAAATCGCTACCACGGCGAGGTGAACCGCTTCTTCCTGTGTGATCGCGGTCGCTTTGGCTACGGCTATGTCAATCGCAAGGACCGCCCGACCCAGCCCGAGTGGCGGGCAGAGCCGGAAGCTGAACCGGTCACCCTGGATGTGAACGCAGCGCTCGACCGGGGCAGCGATGCGCTCAGGGACGCGTATCGGGTTATTGGCATCGGCTCACCCCGCGCCAGCCTGGAGAGCAACCACCAACTGCGGGATCTGGTGGGCGAGGGTAATTTCTCCACCGGGATTGCCGCCGATGAACTGGCCTGCCTCGAGCTGATGGCGGACCTGAACCGCACCTGCGGCCTGCCGACACCAAATCTGCGGGACATCGAAGAACACGATGCCGTCCTGGTGCTGGGGGAAGACCTGATCCAGAGTGCTGCGCGCCTGGGGTTATCGGTGCGCCAGGCCGTCCTGGGGCGTCGCGAGGCGCTGGCGGAAGATCGTGGCATCCCCACCTGGAACGCCGAAGCGGTGAAAACGCTGGGGCAGGACAGCCGCTATCCGCTTTTCGTCGCTTATCCCGTGGCCACCGGGCTGGATGGCATTGCGGAGAACCGTCTGCGACTGGCTCCAGACGACATTGCGCGTTTGGGTCACGCGGTCGCGCACCGGATCGACGCCTCGGCACCGGAGGTTCCCGGGCTGGAGGCACCGCTCGCTGAAGCGGCGAATCGCATGGCCGAAGCCCTGCTGGCGGCAACCCGGCCGCTGGTGGTCAGCGGCGGGTCCCTGAATTCCACCGCCATTCTGGACGCCGCTGGCAATATCGCCCGGGCGCTGTCGCGTCGAGCTCGTATGGGCGGCTTGGCACTGGTCCGGCGTGAGGCCAACAGCACCGGCCTTCAGATGATGGGCGGGCAGACCCTGGAATGGGCGCTTGAGCAGTTGGAGGCGGAGCAGGCCGACGCATTGGTGATCCTTGAGAATGACCTGTACGAACGGCTGCCGGCCAGGCGGGTCCAGCACGCGCTGTCCCGGGCCAGAACCGTGGTGGTACTGGACCATCAGCGAACCCCGACGTTGGAGCGCGCTACGTTGGCGTTGCCGGCGGCCAGTTTTGCCGAAGCCGACGGGACCTTGGTCAGTCTGGAAGGTCGGGCGCAGCGCTTCTTCCAGGTCTACGACCCGGGCTATATCCGCCCGGAGACCCGCATCCGCGAGAGCTGGCGCTGGTTGCACGCACTGGCTGCCGGTCGGCGTCGTGAGTCGATTTCGGACATCACCCTGGATCAAGTGACCCGGGACTGCGCGTGGCGACATCCGGCCCTGGCCGGCATGGTGGGAGCTGCACCGGGTGCCGATTACCGGGTGCAGGGTGTGAAGCTGGCCCGCGAGCCTCATCGTTACAGCGGCCGCACGGCGATGCGCGCCAACATTAACGTGTCCGAGCCGCGCACGCCGCAGGACCCGGATACACCGTTTGCCTTTTCCATGGAGGGCTATAACGGCTTTGACCGTCCGCGCCAGTCCGTCGCCTTCGCCTGGGCGCCCGGCTGGAATTCGCCCCAGGCCTGGAACAAGTTCACCGATGAAGTGGGCGGTCACCTGCGGGCCGGGGATCCCGGCATACGCCTGCTGGAACCGGTACCCGGCCGCTACGTCTATTCCAGCAATATCCCGCAGGCCTATCGGCGTTCGGACGATGAATGGCGATTGGTGATCCTGCCGCGGTTGTTTGGTGGCGAGGAAACCTCGGCGCGCGCCGAACCCATCCAGGCGCGCGCCGGTCAGGCCGTGGCGGTGCTGTCGCCAGAGGATGCCGGTGCACTGAATATTGCCGATGGCGGCGGTGTCCGGGTGATCACCGATGACGGGCAGTGGGTGTTTCCGGTGCGCACGGAGGCGGGCTGTCCGTCCGGCTTGCTGTTCATCCCGGCCGGTGCGGACGCGGCCCTGCGAAGCGGTATGCCAGTGAGTCTCGCGGCCAGCGGTGATACGCCCCGGGATGATAAGGGTCTGACCGGGGAGGTGCGCCCATGAGCTGGCTGACACCCCAGGTCATCGACATTCTCTATGCCATGTTCCAGGCGATCGTCATCCTGCTGGCCGCCGTCCTTCTCGGTGCGGTGATGACGGTGGTGGAGCGCCGCTTGCTGGGGCTCTGGCAGGATCGCTACGGGCCCAATCGGGTCGGCCCCTTCGGCTCGCTGCAGCTGATCGCGGACATGATCAAGATCTTTTTCAAGGAGGACTGGATCCCGCCGTTTGCCGACCGCAAGCTGTTCATGCTCGCTCCGGCGATTGCCATGGCGTCACTGCTGCTGTCATTCATGATCATCCCGATCACGCCGGGCTGGGGCATTGCCGATTTGAACATCGGGTTGCTGTTCTTCTTCGCCATGGCCGGTATCAACGTCTACGCGGTGCTGTTCGGCGGCTGGGCGAGCGGCAACAAGTACGCCTTGCTGGGCGCCATGCGGGCGTCGGCCCAGACCCTGTCCTATGAAGTGTTCATGGGGCTGGCGCTGATGGGCGTGGTGGGCATCACCGGGTCGTTCAACATGCGGGAGATCGTCCAGGCCCAGGAAGGGCTGTGGTTTATCGTGCCGCAGTTCTTCGGCTTCTGTACGTTCCTGGTCGCCGGTATTGCGGTGACGCACCGTCATCCCTTCGACCAGCCGGAAGCCGAGCAGGAGCTGGCGGATGGCTACCACATCGAGTTCTCCAGCATGAAGTTCGGTATGTTCTTCATCGGCGAATACGTCGGCATGGTGCTGGTATCGGCGTTGATCGTGACGCTGTTCTTTGGCGGCTGGCAGGGCCCGTGGTTGCCGCCGATCGTCTGGTTTGCGCTCAAGACCGCGTTTTTCCTGATGCTGTTCGTGCTTTTGCGGGCCTCTCTGCCACGGCCCCGGTATGACCGGGTCATGAGCTTCGGCTGGAAAGTCTGCCTGCCGCTGACACTGATCAATCTCTTGGTCACCGGTGCGGTGATCCTGTTGGACGCACCGGGCTGAGAAGGAGGTTCGACATGCTGAAATGGCTGTTCACCGGTACCTGGTCCCAACTGCGGACCATCGGCATTGTCTTTATGCATTCGTTTCGTAAGCGCGAAACCCTGAACTATCCGGAGGAGCCGGTGCCGCTGCCGCCGCGGTACCGGGGGCGTATCGTACTGACCCGGGACCCGGACGGCGAGGAACGTTGCGTGGCCTGCAACCTGTGCGCTGTGGCCTGCCCGGTAGACTGCATCTCGCTGCAGAAAGGCGAGAAAGATGACGGTCGCTGGTACCCGGAATTTTTCCGCATCAACTTTTCCCGCTGCATTTTCTGCGGCATGTGTGAGGAGGCCTGTCCGACGTCGGCGATCCAGCTCACACCGGATTTCGAGATGGCCGAGTACGAGCGACAGGAGCTGGTCTACGAGAAGGAAGACCTGCTGATCAGCGGGCCCGGCAAGGACCACGACTACCACTTCTACAAGGTGGCGGGTCTGTCGATTGCCGGCAAGGACAAGGGCAAGGCCCAGAACGAAGACGAACCGATCGACGTGAAGACGCTGCTGCCCTGAAATTCCGGGCAGCGCGCCAGCCAGAGGACGGACCTATGGAGTTGGCCTTTTACCTCAGCGGACTGGTGGCGGTGATTGCCACGCTGGGGGTGATTACCGGCACCAATGCCGTGCATTCGCTGCTGAACCTGATTGTCTCGCTGATTGCCGTGGCCATCGTGTTCTTCGCGCTGGGCGCGCCTTTTGCCGGGGCTTTGGAAATCATCGTCTATGCCGGGGCGATCATGGTGCTGTTCGTGTTCGTGGTGATGATCCTGAACCTGGGGCAGGGCGCGGCGGAACAGGAACGGCTGTGGCTGCAGGCACGGACCTGGATCCTGCCGGCGATCCTGTCGCTGGTCTTGCTGGGCACGTTGCTGGTCGCCCTGTCGGCCGGCGATGGCGGGCGGATGATCAGCGGTGACATGCTGACCGCCAAAGCCGTGGGCCGCACCCTGTTCGGGCCGTGGCTGCTGGTGGTGGAGCTGGCAGCGATGTTGCTGTTGGCCGGTCTGGTGACCGCATCGCACGTGGGCCGACTGCCGCGCGACCGCCGGGACGACAAAAAGGGAGGGAATTGATGAACGGCATTCCCATGGAACACGGGCTGGCCCTGGCGGCGGTGCTGTTTGCGCTGGGCCTCGCGGGGTTGATGTTCCGCCGCAATATGGTCTTCGTGTTGATGAGTCTGGAGGTAATGCTCAACGCCGCCGGTTTGGCGTTCATCGTGGCGGGCACCGCCTGGGGGCAGCCGGAAGGGCAGGCCATGTTCCTGCTGGTGATCACCCTGGCAGCGGCGGAAGCCAGTGTGGCGCTGGCGTTATTGATCCAGCTCTACCATCGCTTCAAGACGCTCGACACCGATAAAGCCAGCGGGATGCGAGGATGACAATGGCCCTGACCCTGTTGCCCCTGACATTCCTGTTTCCCCTGGCCGGCTGCCTGATCCTGGCGCTGGGCTATCGCCATCTGGGCGAGCGGGCCAGCGCGGCGGTGGGTTACACCAGTGTTGGCCTCGCGGCCCTGGTGACCGTGTTCATCGTCATCGATTTCATGTCCGGTGACCAGACGCCCCAGCGGCTGACACTGTGGACCTGGGTCGCGGTGGACCATTTCCGACCCACCATCGGCCTGATGCTGGACGGCCTCTCGATCACCATGCTGGGTGTGATCACCGGCGTCGGCTTCCTGATCCATCTGTTCGCAGCCTGGTATATGCGTGGCGAGGAGGGCATCACCCGCTTCTTCGCCTACATGAACCTGTTTGTCTTCAGCATGGTGCTGCTGGTGCTGGGGGACAACCTGTTGCTGCTGTTCCTGGGCTGGGAAGGCGTGGGCCTGTGCAGCTACCTGCTGATTGGTTACTACTACGAGCACACAGAGAACGGCATGGCGGCGTTCAAGGCTTTCGTTGTGACCCGGATCGGGGACATCTTCCTCGCCATCGGCTTGTTCCTGCTGTTCACCGAGCTGGGCACGCTGGACATCGCCACGATTCTCGATAAAGCGCCGGCACTCTGGCAGAAGGGCAATCCGGTCGTCGAAGCCGCCGCCTTGCTGCTGCTGGGTGGGGCGCTCGGCAAATCCGCCCAGCTGCCGCTCCACACCTGGCTGGCCGACGCCATGGCCGGTCCCACACCGGTCTCGGCGCTGATCCATGCTGCCACCATGGTCACCGCCGGGGTGTACCTGATCGCCCGCATGCACGGGCTCTACGACCTGGCCCCCACGGCGCAGTACATCGTCGGGCTGATCGGCGCGCTGACGTTGCTGATCGCGGGTTTTGCGGCGCTGGCCCAAACCGACATCAAGCGCATCCTGGCCTATTCCACCATGAGCCAAATCGGCTACATGTTCCTGGCGTTGGGCGTGGGCGCCTACAGTGCCGCCATTTTCCACCTGATGATCCACGCCTTCTTCAAGGCGCTGCTGTTCCTGTCGGCCGGCGCAGTCATCATCAGCTGCCACCACGAGCAGGAGATGGCCCGACTGGGTGGGTTGTGGCGCAAGCTGCCATTGGCCTATGCCGGGTTCGTGATCGGCGGGGCGGCCCTGGCCGCGCTGCCCCTGGTGACCGCCGGTTTCTACAGCAAGGACGAGATCCTCTGGGAGGCCTTAGCGGCGAAGCAAAGCGGTTTGTTGGCAGCCGGGCTCGTGGGCGCGTTGCTGACCTCGTTCTACACCCTGCGCCTGATCGTTGGGACCTTCCACGGCGAACCGGGCAGCGACAAGGCCCGGCACGCGGATCCGGGCAAGGGCATCCAGCACGGCCTGCCGCTGCTCGTCTTGATGGTGCTGTCGACCTTTATCGGGGCGGGGATCACGCCGCCGCTTTCGGACGTCTTGCCGGCGGGACCGGGCGAAGCCACCGAGTCGGGGCATACGGCGCTGGAGCTGATGGCGTCCGCCACGGCGATGGGTGGGGTATTGATTGCCGGCTGGCTGTTCCTGTTCCGGCGGGCATGGCTGGGCCGGGTCGTCGCCCGCGGCCCGGGGGCCTGGTTGTGGCACCTCTGGCACAACGCCTGGGGATTCGATGCGCTGTTCGACCGGTTGTTGGTCCGCCCTTATAAGGTCCTGGTGCGATGGCTGCGAGGCGACTTGATCGACGCGCTTTTCATGATCCTCGCCGCGCTGGTGCGGGTTTGTAATGCGGTGTTGGTCAGAACCCAGACCGGCCGGCTGCGGACCTACGCCACCTCCATGGTGCTCGGGGCCGCTCTGGTGCTGCTTGCGCTGGCGATGGGGTACTGAATGGCTGAAGGGATGACACTGATGCAGGAGCACAAGGCACTATGATTCTCGTCTGGCTGATCCTGATCCCGTTTATCGGGGGGCTGTTCTGCTGGCGTGCCGAGCGCTGGGGCGACAAGGTGCCGCGTTGGATTGCGCTGGCCACCATGCTGTTGGTGCTGATCACCACGCTGGTGCTCTGGTGGCAGGGCGATTACCAGTTGCCCAAGACTGGCAGCCCCGAGGCCGTGCGCTGGGCGATTGAATGGCATGTGCCGTGGATACCGCGCTTCGGCATCGATATTCACCTGGCGATGGACGGCCTGTCGCTGATCCTGATTGCGCTGACCGGCTTGCTGGGGGCGCTGGCGGTGATCTGCTCCTGGAAGGAGATCTCCAACCGGGTCGGTTTCTTTCACCTGAACCTGCTCTTTATCCTCGGCGGGGTGGTGGGTGTGTTCCTGTCCATCGACCTGTTCCTGTTCTTCTGTTTCTGGGAAATGATGCTGGTCCCCATGTACTTCCTGATCGCCCTGTGGGGACACAGCGGCTCCGCCGGCAAGACCCGGATCCGGACGGCGACCAAGTTCTTCATCTACACCCAGGCCAGCGGGTTATTGATGCTGGTGGCTATCCTGGCGCTGGTCTTTGCCCATCACGCCAGCAGCGGCGTCTACACCTTCAGCTACCTGGAGTTGCTGGGCACGCCCATGTCCGAGACGTTCGCCTACTGGCTGATGCTGGGTTTCTTTATCGCGTTCGCGGTGAAGCTGCCGGTGGTGCCGCTGCACGGCTGGTTGCCGGACGCTCACGCCCAGGCGCCAACGGCAGGCAGCGTGGATCTGGCGGGGATTCTGCTGAAGACGGCGGCCTACGGGATGCTGCGCTTCTGCCTGCCGCTGTTCCCGGAGGCCTCACAGGCGTTCGCCCCGGTGGCGATGGCGCTCGGGGTGATCGGTATCTTCTACGGGGCGCTGCTGGCGGCCGGTCAGCAGGACGTCAAACGGTTGATCGCCTATACCAGCATCTCCCACATGGGCTTTGTTCTGATCGGCATCTACGCCGGCACATCCATCGCCTTGCAGGGGGTCATCGTGTTGATGGTCGCCCACGCGTTCTCGGCCGCCGGCCTGTTCATACTCAGTGGTCAGCTCTATGAACGGGTGCATACCCGCGATTTACGCTTGATGGGCGGCCTCTGGGGGCGCATCGACAAACTGCCGGTGTTTACGCTCTGCTTTGTGGCCGCCTCGCTGGGCATGCCGGGCACGGCCAATTTCATCGGTGAATTCCTGGTGCTTTTCGGCACGTTCCCGGTAGCGCCGATCGTGACCGTGCTGGCCAGTGTCAGCATGGTGCTGGCGGTGCTCTACTCGTTACTGATCATGCAGCGCGTCCACTTCGGGCCGCCACAAGGTGAGGTGCATTTCTCCGGGCTCGACTGGCGGGAATACTCCATGATGCTGACTCTGGTGGCCCTGGTTCTTTTCTTCGGGTTTTATCCGCAGCTGCTGGTGGATACGACCCTGGCCGTGACCAATGAAGTTCACCAGCTGTTTACCTCCGGCGCCGTGGGCGCAGCCATTCAATCTCTGGCGGAGGCTCGCTGATGCTGACAAAGACCGACATGATGGCATTGACCCCCGTCATCCTGGTGTGCGCCACGGCGATCACTGTGATGCTCGGCATTGCCTGGCGCCGCCAGCACGCGGTGACGGTCCTGGTCTCGGCCGTCGGGTTGAATATCGCGTTGCTGTCGCTATTCCTGTTTGGCGAACTCGGGACGGTGCGCACGCCCATGCTGGTTTTTGATGGCGTGACGATACTGGGGATGGGCATGGTGCTGGTGTCGTCACTGGCCTGTGCCACCTTCAGTCACGCCTATCTGGACGGCTATCCGGGTGCCCGGGAAGAGTTCTACCTGTTGCTGCTGTGTGCGGCTGCCGGCGGCATGGTGCTGACCGCCGCGGACCATCTCGCCACGCTGTTCTTCGGTCTGGAACTGCTGTCCATGCCGCTCTATGGGATGCTGGCGTACACTTTCCGCGACCGCAATTCTCTGGAAGCCGGGATCAAGTACCTGGTGTTGTCGGCCACTGCCACCGCCTTCCTGTTGTTCGGGATGGCACTGCTGTATGCGCAGACGGGGCACCTGGATATTCCGGGCCTGGTCGAAGGGATGAGCGGCGGTGTCGGGCCTTGGGCACTTGCGGGCGTGGGGCTGGTGCTGGTGGGCCTGTGTTTTAAGTTGTCGATTATTCCGTTCCATCTCTGGACGCCGGACGTCTATCAGGGCGGCCCGGGACCGGCGGTGACGTTCCTGGCCACGGCGAGTAAAGTGGCGGCGTTTATCGTACTGTTGCGGATCGTCGAAGCGATCCCGGCGTTTCACGGTGCCCAGGCCCAGACGCTGTTGGCGGGCCTGGCGTTACTGACCATGCTGGCCGGTAATGTGCTGGCACTGCTCCAGGCCAACATCAAACGCCTGCTGGGGTATTCCTCCATCGCCCATTTTGGCTATCTGTTGGTAGCGATCGTGGTGGCGGACAAGCTGGCGGTGGAAACCGGTGGCATTTACCTGGTCACTTACCTGGTCACCACGTTGGGCGCCTTCGGGGTCGTGACTCTGCTGTCGAGCCCTTACGGTGGCGACGATGCCTCGGCGTTGCACCACTATCGCGGTCTGTTCTGGCGCCGGCCCTATCTGGCGGCGGTGCTCACGGTCGCCATGCTCTCCCTGGCTGGCATCCCGTTTACCGCCGGCTTTATCGGCAAGTTCTACATCATCGCCCTGGGCGTGGAAGCGCAACGCTGGTGGCTGGTGGCCGGTATCGTGCTGGGCAGCGCCATCGGTCTGTATTACTACCTGCGGGTCACCATCACCCTCTACCTGATGGAACCCGGTATGCAGCGGCGGGATGCCCCTAATGACTGGGGGCTCCGGGCCGGGGGGCTGGTCGTATTGCTGCTGGCGGTGCTGATGATCCTGATGGGGGTCTATCCGGCCCCCGTGGTTCACTGGATGTCTTTGCTGTCCCTGGCCTGATGGCGACGGTGTGTCTACATTGGCGATCCTTGATGTCCTCTGCCCGCGTCCTCACGTCTGGTGGTATTGGGTCGAAAGGCCCCAACACGCAGAGCCGACACAGCTCCGGATACCGTCGGGTGTCTGCCTGATTTTGCGTTACGGGTTGTGGTTTACCTGATGTCGCTCCGGATCGGCTGACATTTCCTTGCTATGCAGGAAAATCGAGGTTAATCCGCTATGACAAACTCAAAAGATCCATTTCCTTCACGCTTGAAAGAAAAGAAGGCGCCGTTCGTTCGCACCGATCCCATTGTGCATTCGCGCAACCAATGGCGCTGGGAAGGTCCGCTGGATGAGGTGGCACTATCGCGCTATGAGCGCGATGGTTTCATCTGGTTCAGTGGTTTCTTCTCTCAGGAACAGATGAACCCGTTTTTCGATGAGCTGAAGGCCATGGCCAAGGACAAGAAGCTGATGGAGTCGGAACAGGTCATCACCGATCCCAACTCAGGCGACATCCGCTCCGTGTTCGGGATGCATCAGCTCTCCGATCATTTTGACCGTCTGACCCGGGATCCGCGCATCTTGGGCATGGTGCGCCAATTGCTGGGCAGCGAGGTTTATATCCACCAGTCCCGGATCAACGACAAGTTCGGGTTCTAGGGCAGTGGGTTCGACTGGCACTCGGACTTCGAGACCTGGCATGCCGAGGACGGAATGCCGAGAATGCGGGCCGTCAGTGCGTCCCTGATGCTGACGGACAATAATGAATTCAATGGTCCGCTGATGTTGATTCCCGGCTCGCACCGCTGGTTCGTGCCCTGCGTCGGCGAAACGCCCGACACGAACTGGAAGGATTCGCTGAAAGCGCAACGTCTTGGCGTGCCGGATCGGGACTCGCTGGCCAAGCTTGCCGATCAGGGCGGCATCCAGGCGCCGAAGGGGCCGGCTGGATCCCTGTTGCTGTTCGAGTGCAACACGTTGCACGCGTCCAACAGAACATGTCTCCCTGGCCTCGTTCGAACCTGTTCTTTGTCTATAACAGCATCGAGAACACGCTGGGTGAGCCCTATGCCGCGCCCCAGGCGCGCCCGGAATTCCTGGCATCCCGGGAGCAGTGTGAGAGCCTGACCATGCACGACGATTTTCCAGAGCTCGCCAACCAGGGCGTCAGCCCGCTTCACTAGCCCGTTCGGTTCAGGCAGCAGGCTTTGAATTTACGGCCGCTCCCACAGGGGCAGCGGTCGTTGCGACCCGGTTTGAGGAGTCCCTGTTCCGGTTTGCCGCTGTGATAGAACCAGTGACCGTCCTGCTGGTAGAACCTGGACGTTTCTTCCAGGTAGCCCCACTGGCCCTGTTCCCGGAAGACTGCGCGGAAGTGCACGGAGCCCTCGTGACCCGACTGGTCGCTGCTGAAAATCTGCAGGCTGGTCCAGTCGGGTGCGTCCGACAAATCCAGGTCATTTGGCCGCGTTTCCGGATGCCAGGACGTGAGAAGGTAAGGCACGTCCTTAAGGACAAAAGCACTGAACCGGGACCGCATGAGCGCTTCCGGGGAAGAAACCGGTGCACCGGTATGCAGTGGTCCGCAACAATCGCCATAGGCGATACCGCTTCCGCAAGGGCAGGTTTGGTCCTGATCCATATCGAATTCTCCCGATGAAACTGGAAACGAAAAAAAACGCCAGCTCAGGGAGCTGGCGTTTTCTCTGGGCTAGGCCCAATGGAGTCTACCCGAAGGCTCAGGCCACAGTGGCTTCTGAGGCCTTCTTGGTGTAGTTCTCCATCTGGTCGAAGTTGAGATAGCGATAGATCTCTTTCGACATGCTGTTCAGGTCCTTGGCGTACTCCATGTACTCCGCCGGAGACGGGAGTTTGCCCAGTACCGCACCAACCGCGGCCAGCTCGGCAGAGGTCAGGTACACGTTGGCACCATCACCGAGACGGTTCGGGAAGTTACGGGTGGAGGTGGACAGGACCGTGGACTTCGGTGCGACCCGTGCCTGGTTACCCATGCACAGGGAGCAGCCCGGCATCTCGGTGCGGACACCGGCGGTGCCGTAGGTGTTGAAGTAGCCTTCTTCCATCAGCTGCTCCTGGTCCATCTTGGTCGGCGGAGACATCCACAGGCGGGTGCTCAACGCGCCCTTGTGTTGCTCCAGCAGCTTACCCGCAGCGCGGAAGTGACCGATGTTGGTCATGCAGGAACCGATGAACACTTCGTCCACCTTGTCGCCGGCGACTTCGGACAGGAACTTGGCATCGTCCGGGTCGTTCGGGCAGCAGACGATCGGCTCCTTGATGTCGGCCAGGTCGATCTCGATGACGTGAGAGTACTCGGCGTCCTTGTCGGCACGCATCAGGCTCGGGTTGGCCAGCCACTCTTCCATCTTCTGGGCACGACGCTCCAGGGTGCGCGGATCGCCATAACCTTCGGCAATCATCCAGCGCAGCATCACGATGTTGGAGCGCAGGTACTCAGCCACGGAATCTTCGGACAGGTTGATGGTACAACCGGCCGCAGAACGCTCGGCAGAGGCGTCAGACAGCTCGAACGCCTGCTCGACGGTCAGGTGCTCCAGGCCTTCGATTTCCAGGATGCGACCGGAGAATTCGTTGATCTTGCCCTTCTTCTCAACGGTCAGCATGCCTTGCTTGATGCCGTACAGCGGAATGGCGTGGACCAGGTCACGCAGGGTGATACCCGGCTGCATGTCGCCCTTGAAGCGCACCAGAACGGATTCCGGCATATCCAGCGGCATCACACCGGTCGCCGCGGCAAACGCCACCAGACCGGAACCGGCCGGGAAGGAGATGCCCATCGGGAAACGGGTGTGGGAGTCACCACCGGTACCGACGGTGTCCGGCAGCAGCATGCGGTTCAGCCAGGAGTGGATGATGCCGTCACCCGGACGCAGGGCGACGCCGCCACGGGTCTGGATGAAGTCCGGCATGGTGTGCTGCATTTCCACGTCGACCGGCTTCGGATAGGCCGCTGTGTGGCAGAAGGACTGCATGACCAGGTCAGACTGGAAGCCCAGGCAGGCCAGGTCTTTCAGCTCGTCCCGGGTCATCGGGCCGGTGGTGTCCTGGGAACCGACGGTGGTCATTTCCGGCTCGCAGTAAGTGCCCGGGCGAACGCCTTTGCCTTCTTCCAGGCCGCAGGCCTTGCCGACCATCTTCTGGGCCAGGGTGAAGCCCTTGGTGCCGGCTTCCGGATCTTTCGGCAGACGGAACACGTCGGTGGCGCCCAGACCCAGTGCTTCGCGGGCCTTGTTGGTCAGGCCACGACCGATGATCAGCGGGATACGACCGCCGGCCTGAACTTCGTCCAGGATCACTTCGGACTTGAAATCGAACTCGGAGATGGTCTCACCGGCTTCGTTCAGGATCTTGCCTTCGTACGGGCGAATGTCGATGACGTCGCCCATATTCATGTTGTCGACCGGAGCCTCGAATACCAGGGCACCCGCGTCTTCCATGGTGTTAAAGAAGATCGGAGCCACCTTGTTACCGATACACACACCACCGGCGCGCTTGTTCGGTACGCCAGGCATATCTTCGCCGAAGTACCACAGCACGGAGTTGGTGCCGGACTTACGGGAGGAACCGGTACCTACCACGTCACCCACGAAGGCAACCGGCAGACCCTTGGACTGGATCTCTTCGATCTGCTTGATCGGACCGGTCACGCCGGGCTCTTCCGGCTTCAGGCCATCGCGCTCCATCTTGTACATGGCGCGGGCGTGCAGCGGGATATCCGGGCGGGACCAGGCATCCGGAGCCGGGGACAGGTCGTCGGTGTTGGTTTCACCGGTCACCTTGAAGACCACCATCTTGGTGCTCTCGGGAACCTTCTTCTTGTTGGTGAACCACTCGGCATTGGCCCAGGATTCGATGACGGACTTGGCGACGGCGTTGCCGGCGTCCATCTTTTCCTTGACGTCGTTGAAGGCGTCGAACATCAGCAGGGTTTTCTTCAGCTGCTTACCGGCCAGCTCGGCCAGTTCCGCGTTGTCCAGCAGCTCGACCAGCGTGGCGATGTTGTAGCCACCCTGCATCATGCCCAGCAGCTCGACGGCCTTGTTCTTGTCGATCAGGGGAGAGGACGCTTCGTCCTTGACGATGGCGGTCAGGAAAGCGGCCTTAACGTAGGCGGCTTCGTCAACGCCCGGCGGAATGCGGTTTTCCAGCAGGTAAACCAGTTCCTCTTCTTCACCGGCCGGCGGGTTTTTCAGCAGCTCAACCAGTGCAGCCGTTTGCTCGGCGTTCAGGGGCTTGGGAGGAATGCCCAGTGCCGCGCGCTCTTCAACGTGTTTACGATACTCTTCTAACACGGTAAGACCCTCATCAGTTTGGAGACCCTGCTGTGTACAAAGGAGGCACTGAATAAATAGATTACGGTTCCTTCCGGGCGGCGCACGATGAATGCGGGGAAGGGCAAGTTACTTATTCAGTGGCTCCTGTTGAATCGCAGGGGGTTATTGGTGGCCCGGGCATCGACTCTGATGTCCAGGCAGTGTCCCGTCCGGCTAATTCACTCGTTTCAGGGCGCGCCGATCATTGGGTCAGGGCGACCCGCGAGAGGCAACGGATGAGTGAGCTAGCCCCACAGGACTCCGGTTACAGGCACGGAATTCTATCGGAAATCACTGACAAAGTTAAGATGGACTCATGTGGATGAGTTTGTCATGCGACTCCATGGGCTTGTGTATAATGCGCCGCGAACACAGCCAGATAATGGAATTATGCAATCCGCTCTCGACGACATTCACGCCTTCCTTCCCTGTCGCACCCCGGACACCTGGATCGGGGATGCGCTGGAAAATCAGGAACTTTTGCTGATCGACCACGCCCACTGCGAGAAAAAGGCGGCGTCGACGGCGCTCAGCCTGATGTATCGCTATGTGGACAACCCCGACCTGCTGCACAAGATGTCGCGTTTGGCCCGTGAAGAGCTGCGCCACTTCGAGCAGGTGCTCTCGATCATGAAAAAACGGGGCGTGACCTACGATCACCTGACGCCCGCTCGTTACGCGGCCGAACTGCGCAAGGAAGTCCGCAGCGATGATCCGGGACGGCTGGTCGATGTCCTGATTGTTGGCGCCATTATTGAGGCCCGGTCCTGCGAACGGTTTGCTGCGCTGGCGCCGCACCTGGATGAGACGCTGGCAGACTTCTACACCAGTCTGCTCAAGTCCGAAGCGCGGCATTACCGGGATTATCTGACGCTGGCGGAGAAGGCGGCCGGGACATCCATCAGCGATCGTGTGGAAACCTTCCTCAATATAGAGAAGGACCTGATCGAACGACCGGACAGCGTATTCCGCTTCCACAGCGGGCCGGTAACGTCTCCTCTATAGACTGAAGGGAATCGTACCGGCGCACTTCATTCGGCGATTGTTAAAGCTCCCGGCACAGCTTCATCCAGCGGCCGATCCCCGCACTGCGGTATTTCTGCCGGTGCAGGATGAAGTAGAACTGGCGGTCGAATTTGCGATAGTCCGGCACGCTCAGCGGCACCAGACTGCCGCGCCGGAAGGCGTCCGCCAGGCAGACCCGTGACAGGCAGCCGATGCCCAGGTTGGCTTCCACCGCCCGTTTGATCGCTTCGGTATGTTCCAGCTCCAGCAGGATATTGAGATCCGGCAGGATGCCGTGCATGCCGCGCTCGAAGGTCTGACGCGTACCGGAGCCGAGTTCCCGCATGACCCAGGTCGCCTGGACCAGATCCTCGTCCGTCAGTGTTGCCCGATCAGCGAGCGGGTGTTCCGGCGAGCAGAACACCACCAGTTCATCAGAGCGCCAGGGAATGACCTCCAGATCGTCCGATTGCAGCTCGCCCTCGATCAGCCCGATGTCCAGCTCGAAATCTTTCACCCGACGCGCGACCGTGCTGGTGTTGGCCACTTCCAGCGATACCTTGGCGTGCGGCTGGGCGCGCATGTAGCGGGCCATGACGCCGACGGCCAGGTAGTTGCCGATGGTGAGCGTGGCGCCGACTTTCAGGGCGCCGACTTCGGTGTGCTGGTCCAGCGCCAGTTCCAGCTCCCGGCCTCGGGCCAGCAACGCCTCTACCTGAGGTCGGAACAGTCGGCCCAACTCATTCAGCTGTAAGCGTTTTCCGATACGGTCGAACAGCTGGATGTCGAACTGGGACTCCAGTTCCTTGAGCGCACTGCTGGCTGCGGACTGTGACATGGCCAGTGATTCCGCGGCTCGCGTGATGTTCTGGGTGTTGGCAGCCGCCAGAAAAACTTCCAGTTGGCGGAAGGTGTATCTCATTATCGGTATTTCCGAATAAGGTTATGAAAATATCCCATTTTGTCGATAGGTTACTCCTGCGGTAAGCTGTGCTCAACTTTCAGGCGTACAAACGCCCAACACAGATACAGCTGCTTCAGGAATAGATCGTTATGAGCAATATGAATCGCGAAACTGTCACCAGCGTTCGCCACTGGAACGACACGCTGTTCAGCTTTACGACCAGCCGGGATCCCGGTTTCCGCTTCAAGAACGGTCATTTCATCATGATTGGTCTGGAGCAGGAGGGGAAACCCCTGATGCGTGCCTATAGCATCGCCAGCGCCAACTACGAGGAAGAGCTGGAGTTTTTCTCCATCAAGGTGCAGGACGGCCCGCTGACTTCGAAGCTGCAGAAAATTCAGGTGGGTGACGAAATCCTGGTGAGCCGAAAGCCGACGGGGACGCTGGTGGTCGATCACCTGCTGCCGGGCCGCAACCTGTACCTGATCAGCACCGGTACCGGTCTGGCGCCGTTCCTGAGCATTATCAAGGATCCGGAAGTGTACGAACGCTTTGACAAGGTGATCCTGACCCACGGTGTGCGCCACGTGTCCGAGCTGGCCTACCAGGACGAAATCAGCGGTCTGCCGGAGAACGAATACTTCGGCGAAATGGTCCAGGGCAAGCTGCTTTACTACCCAACCGTGACCCGCGAGGAATTCCGCAACCAGGGTCGTCTGACGGACCTGATGGAAAGCGGCAAGCTGATGTCCGATCTGGGGCTGCCGGCCTTCAATAAGGAAGACGACCGCTTCATGATCTGCGGCAGTCCGAGCATGCTCAAGGACACCTGCGCGATTCTCGACGCCCAGGGCTTTGAGGAGGCACGTCACGGTGACCTAGGTCACTATGTGATCGAGCGGGCCTTCGTGGAGCGCTAATGCGCGAATGACTCTGGCCTGGCTCAACAAAAAAGGGACCTTGGCGGTCCCTTTTTTGTGCCTGCATGAGAGGCGGAATCAGCGGAAGGCTTCCTTCTTGAGTTCCGGCGCCTGATCCGGGCCAACTTCGATCCACCACACATGGGAATCCCAGTCGCCCAGTACAAAACGCTGGGCCGGTTTGCCGTTGGCTTCCAGATCGTGGATGGCAGGGCGGTGGGTATGGCCGTGGATCAGGCGTTGCACGCCATGCTCCTCCATTACCCGGACCACTTCATCTTTCGTGACATCCATGATGTCTTCTTTCTTGCCCTGATTCTTCGCCATGCTCATTTCCCGCAATTGCCGGGCGACCACCTGACGGTCCGCCAGGGGGCGCTTCAGGAACATCGCCTGCCACTGAGGGTTGCGCATGTTGGCGCGGAACTTCTGGTACTCGACGTCGGCGGTGCACAGGCTGTCGCCGTGCATGAGCAGGGTGGGCGTGCCGTAGAGGTCGACCACCGTCGGGTCGTCAAGCAGGGTGCCGCCGACCCGGTTGCAGTAGTCCTCGCCGATCAGGAAATCCCGGTTGCCATGCATCAGGAATAAATCGACGCCCTGGTCGGTCAATGACTTGAGGGCGGCCGCCACTTCGTCCTGCAGCGGCGTGTGCTCGTCGTCGCCGATCCAGGCCTCGAAGAAGTCGCCCAGGATGTACAGCGTCTCGGCGTGGACCGCTTTGTCTTTCAGGAAGCCAAGAAAGGCGTCGGTGATGTCCCGACGCTCTTCTTCCAGGTGAAGGTCCGATATAAAGAGCGTGGTCACGCCGCGCCTCCGTCCTCCAGAACTTCGGCAGACTCGATCACCACGTCTTCAGCCGGCACGTCCTGATGGCCCTGGCGCATGGTGGTGCGGACGCCGCGAATGTTGTTGACGGTATCCATGCCTTCAACCACTTTGCCGAACACGCAGTAACCCCAACCCTCGGCGGTTTCCGCGGTGTGATCCAGGAAGCCGTTGTTTTCGACATTAATAAAGAACTGGGCGGTGGCGGAATGTGGATCCATGGTCCGTGCCATGGCGACGGCGCCGATCATGTTGCTCAGGCCGTTGTTGGCTTCATTCTTGATCGGCTCGCGGGTCTTGCGGGGCACCATGCCGGGTTCAAAGCCGCCGCCCTGAACCATGAAGTTGCCGATGACACGGTGGAAGATCAGGCCGTCGTAAAAGCCGTCGCGCACATACTGTTCAAAGTTGGCGGCGGTTTTCGGGGCTTTGTCGTGGTCCAGCTCGATCTTGATGTCACCGTGGTTGGTTTTCAGCAGAATCATCGGGGGTTCCTGTGTTGGTCTCGCGTTAAAACGTTCATTTCCGGGCACGCTGCTCCCCGGAAACCGGATCGTCAAAAAAAGTTAAGGTAAATTGTACGCGCTCGCGCCGCCGGATGCATGAGATACGGCCTCATCTATGCGTATAATAGCGGTTTTCCATCGACCACCAATTCAGAGTATCTATGAGCGCAGAATCCCGAAAAGCCAATAACTTTATCCAGAACCTGATCGAGGAAAGCATTGCCAGCGGTCAGCATCAGGGCAAGGTGGTAACCCGGTTCCCGCCGGAGCCCAATGGATATCTGCACATCGGCCACGCCAAGTCCATTTGCCTCAATTTCGGCATTGCCGAAACGTTCGACGGCGACTGTACCCTGCGCTTCGACGATACCAACCCGGAAAAGGAATCCCAGGAATACATCGACGCGATTACCCGGGACGTGAGCTGGCTGGGTTGCGAGTGGGCCGGGGAGGTCCGTTACGCGTCCGATTACTTCGATGCCATCTACGACTTTGCGGTGGAACTGATCGAGAAGGGGCTGGCCTACGTCTGCGCCCTGAGCGCGGATGAGATGGCCGAGTATCGCGGTACGCTGACCGAACCGGGGCGCAACAGCCCGTATCGCGACCGTCCGGTGGAGGAGAACCTGCGTCTGTTCCGCGAGATGCGTGAAGGCAAGCACGACGGCGGCTCGCTGGTACTGCGCGCCAAGATCGATATGGCGTCGCCGAACATCAACCTGCGTGATCCGATCCTCTACCGCATTCGCTTTGCGTCGCACCACCAGACCGGTGACAAGTGGTGCATCTATCCGATGTACGACTTCACCCATCCGATTTCCGACGCGATGGAAGGGGTGACCCACTCACTGTGTACGCTGGAATTTGAGGACCATCGCCCGCTGTACGACTGGGTGATCGATAATATTTCTGCGCCGTGCAAGCCGCGTCAGATCGAGTTTGCCCGACTGAACCTCAACTACACGATCACCAGCAAGCGCAAACTCAAGCGCCTGGTGGACGAAGGCTTTGTGGAATCCTGGGACGACCCGCGCATGCCGACCATTTCCGGTATGCGTCGTCGCGGTTACACCCCCCGGTCCCTGCGCAATTTCTGCGACATGATCGGTGTGAACAAAGCCGGCGGCATCGTGGACATGGGCATGCTGGAGCACGCCATCCGCGAAGACCTGAACGCCCGCGCCCCGCGAGCCATGTGCGTGATGCGCCCGCTCAAGGTGACACTGACCAACTACCCGGAAGGCCAGTCCGAAACCCTGACCCTGCCGGTGCATCCGCAGGATCCGGACATGGGCACCCGTGAGGCACCGTGGACGCGCACCCTTTACATCGACCGCGAGGATTTCTCCGAGGAGCCGCCGCGCAAGTGGAAGCGGTTGGCGCCGGATCAGGCGGTCCGCCTACGCGGCGGTTATGTGATGACCTGTCGCGAGATCGTCCGCGACGACAGTGGCGAGATCGTTGAGCTGCGCTGCGAATACGACCCGGCCACATTGGGCGTGAACCCGGACGGCTATAAGCCCAACGGTGTGATCCACTGGGTCTCCGCCGAAGACAGCATCGAGGCGGATGTCTATCTGTACGATCGTCTGTTCAACCACGAGGCGCCGGACAGTGACAAAGACGTGGATTTCGTGACGCACATCAATAACGAGAACCTGGTCGTCAAGGAAAACGTGCGCGTTGAAAAGAGCCTGGCGGAACCGCGTAGCGATATTCCCTACCAGTTCGAGCGTGAAGGGTATTTCTTCCTGGACGGGCAGCGTTCCCGTGACGGGCGTCCGGCATTCAACCGGACCGTGACCCTGCGTGATTCCTGGGCGAAAGCCAACAAGTAAACCGTGATCGTACTGAACCCACATTTTTGGACCCGAATACCGTGATTCAACTCTACAACACCCTGACACAGAGAAAGGAACCCCTGAAGACGCTGGAACCGGGCAAGGTTCGCATGTACGTCTGTGGCATGACGGTTTACGACTTCTGCCATCTGGGGCACGCCCGGGTGCTGGTGGCGTTCGATGTGATCACCCGGTATCTGCGCCACAGTGGTTACGACGTCACCTACGTGCGCAACATCACCGATGTGGATGACAAGATTCTGCGCCGGGCGGACGAAAACGGTGAGGCCTTCACCGCACTGACCGAACGCATGATCGAAGCCATGCATGAAGATGAGCGGGCGCTGGGCGTGATTGCGCCGGATCAGGAGCCGCGGGCGACCGGTCACATGGACGACATGCTGCGCATGATCCAGACCCTGATCGAAAAAGGCTTTGCCTACGCCGCCGACAATGGCGACGTGTATTTTGCGGTGGAGCAGTTCAATGGCTATGGCAAGCTGTCCAAGAAAAAGCTGGACGATCTGATTGCCGGCGCGCGCGTAGACGTGTCTGAAGTCAAGCGCAGTCCGGCGGACTTCGCCCTTTGGAAAGCGGCCAAGTCCGGCGAAGTGAGCTGGCCGTCACCCTGGGGCGATGGCCGTCCCGGCTGGCACATCGAGTGTTCGGCCATGTCCACCTGCTGCCTGGGCAACACGTTCGATATTCATGGCGGCGGCCCGGATCTGCTGTTCCCGCACCATGAAAATGAGATCGCCCAGTCCGAGGCGGCCACGGGACAGCCGTTCGTGAATTACTGGATGCATGCCGGTGCGGTGCGGGTCAATAAAGAGAAGATGTCCAAATCCCTGGGTAACTTCTTCACGATCCGTGAGATCCTTGAGAAATACCCGGCGGAGGTGGTGCGCTACTTCCTGGTATCGAGCCATTACCGCAGTCAGGTCGACTATTCCGAGGAAAATCTGGCAGAGGCATCAAGCACGTTGACGCGGCTTTATCAGGCCCTGCGCGGTCTAAATCCTGCGGCCGATGTTCCGGAAACGGATTACGACGCGCGATTCCAGGCGGCCATGGATGATGACTTCAATACCGCCGGCGCGAATACCGTATTGCACGCGCTGGCTTCCGAGATCAACCGGCTGAGGCGTGATGGCGAAGAGGCTGAGGCCTTGCGCCTGGCGGCGGTCCTGGTCCGGCTCGGCGGCGTGCTCGGGCTGCTCCAGCAGGATCCGGAGGCCTATTTCCAGTCAGGATCGGGCAAAGGCCCGAGCGCTGAAGAGATCGAGCAGCAGATCGAGGCCCGCGCCGAAGCCCGCCGCAACCGGGATTTCGCCGAGGCGGACCGGATTCGGGATACCCTGGCGGAGCAGGGCGTGATTCTCGATGATTCGCGCGAAGGGACGAGTTGGCGTCGGGCATGAATTTGTCCGTATTATCCCTTACACTAGCGCGCTCAAAGATAACGGGTGGCCGGACAGGGCGTCGGCCGCCGTCAAGAAAGTAGGTTGGGCGAAGCGGCCTCAAAGAAGTCGCGCCCATACCCCGGCACACAGAAACCACTGAGGCGATAACGATGACAGAACGCGTTCAAGTCGGCGGCCTGAAGGTCGCGAAAGTCTTGTACGACTTTGTGAACAACGAAGCGATTCCCGGCACCGGTGTTGATGCTGACAAATTCTGGGCAGAATTTGACACCATCATTCACGAGCTGGCGCCGCGTAACAAGGCGCTGCTGGCCAAGCGTGACGATATCCAGGCGAAGATGGATGCCTGGTACACCGAGCGCAAGGGGCAGCCGATCAACATGGACGAGTACCAATCGTTCCTGAAAGAGATCGGTTACCTGGCTGACGAGCCGGCGGACTTCAAGATCACGACGTCGAACGTCGATCCGGAAATTGCCACCATGGCCGGCCCGCAGCTGGTGGTTCCGGTGATGAATGCGCGTTTCGCACTGAATGCCGCCAACGCCCGTTGGGGTAGCCTGTACGACGCGCTCTACGGCACCGACGTGCTGTCGGAAGACGACGGCGCTGAAAAAGGTCGTGGCTACAACCCGGTGCGCGGCGCGAAAGTCATCGAGTACGCCCGCAACGTGCTGGACAGCTCTGCACCGCTGGCCAGCGGCAGCCATAAAGATGCGGCCAAGTACACCGTCGAAGGCGGCAAGCTGGTGGTCAAGCTGCAGAACGGCGACACCACCGGCCTGAAAGACGAGTCCGGCTTTGTTGGTTACACCGGCGCTGCCGGCGAGCCGACTGGCATCCTGCTGGTCAAGAATGGCATGCACTTTGAAATCCAGATCGATGCCTCCCATCCGATCGGCAAGGACGACGGCGCGCACGTGAAAGACGTGTTGGTCGAGTCGGCCCTCACCACCATCATGGACTGTGAAGACTCCATTGCCGCCGTGGATGCCGACGACAAGACGGTTGTCTATCGCAACTGGCTGGGCCTGATGAAGGGCGACCTGCAGGAAACCTTCGAGAAGGGCGGCCAGCAGGTTACCCGTAAGATGCACGGTGATCGTGACTACACCGCCGCCGATGGCTCGGATCTGAGTCTCAAAGGTCGCAGCCTGATGTTCATCCGTAACGTCGGCCACCTGATGACCATTAACGCCATCCTGGACAAGGACGGCAACGAGATTCCGGAAGGCCTGATGGACGGCCTGGTCACCTCCCTGATCGCGATCCACGACCTGAAAGGTAATGGACCGCTCCAGAACTCCACCACGGGCAGCGTCTACATTGTTAAACCGAAGATGCACGGTCCGGAAGAAGTGGCCTTTACCAACGAATTCTTCGGTCGTGTTGAAGATGCGCTGGGTCTGCCGCGCTTCACCCTGAAAGTCGGCATCATGGACGAGGAGCGCCGCACGACGGTCAATCTGAAGTCCTGTATTGAAGCCGCCAAAGAGCGCTGTGTGTTTATCAACACCGGCTTCCTAGACCGTACCGGTGACGAAATCCATACCTCCATGGAAGCCGGCCCGGTGATCCGCAAGGGCGACATCAAGGGCGCCGCCTGGATCCAGGCTTACGAGCAGTGGAACGTCGATGTGGGTCTGGAAGCGGGCCTGAAAGGCGTTGCCCAGATCGGTAAGGGCATGTGGGCCATGCCGGACATGATGGCGGCCATGATGGAGGCCAAGATCGGCCATCCGAAGGCGGGTGCCAACACCGCGTGGGTTCCGTCACCGACGGCCGCGACCCTGCACGCGCTCCATTACCATCAGGTCAACGTGGCCGACGTTCAGGATCAGCTGGCCAAGCGCGAGCGCGCGAAGCTGGAAGATATCCTGACCGTTCCGCTGCTGAAGGATCCGAAGTCCCTGTCAGCAGACGACATCCAGCAGGAACTGGACAACAACGCCCAGGGCATCCTGGGTTACGTGGTTCGCTGGATCGACCAGGGTGTCGGTTGCTCCAAGGTGCCGGACATCAATGACGTGGGTCTGATGGAAGACCGTGCGACACTGCGGATTTCCTCGCAGCACATCTGCAACTGGCTGTACCACGGTATCTGCACCGAAGAGCAGGTGATGGAAACCATGAAGCGCATGGCCGCTGTGGTCGATCGCCAGAACGCCGGTGATCCGTCCTAC
This sequence comes from Marinobacter sp. R17, assembly GCF_003789045.1. Classification (NCBI taxonomy): domain Bacteria; kingdom Pseudomonadati; phylum Pseudomonadota; class Gammaproteobacteria; order Pseudomonadales; family Marinobacteraceae; genus Marinobacter; species Marinobacter sp. R17. The sequence continues at coordinate 262,599 of NZ_RHGZ01000002.1, forward strand.
CGCAACATGGCGCCGGACTTCGATGACAGCGTGGCCTTCCAGGCGGCCGTCGATCTGGTCCTGAAAGGTCGTGAGCAGCCGAATGGCTACACTGAGCCACTTCTGCATGCCTACCGTCTGAAGGCGAAAGCCAAGTACGGTCAGTAAGCGAACGGCCCATAAAAAACCCCGCCTTGTGCGGGGTTTTTTGTATCTGCTCGGTAGCGTCGGATAAGCCGCTACGTCAACCCGATGTTACTGATCCTTGTGCAGCTCGTTGGCGGCATACAAGGTGTTCTGAAGCAGGGTGGCAATCGTCATCGGGCCAACACCGCCGGGTACCGGCGTAATGTAGGCGGCACGTTCGGCGGCTTTCGCAAATTCCACGTCGCCAATCAGCTTGCCGTCCTCGGTGCGGTTGATGCCCACGTCGATCACCGTGGCGCCTGGCTTGATCCAGTCGCCCTTGATCAGGCCGGGCTTGCCTGCCGCGGCGATCAGAATATCCGCCTCGCCGACGAAGCGGGCCAGGTCGTCCGTAAAGCGGTGGGCGACCGTCACGGTCGCCCCGCGCAGCAGCAACTCCATCGCCATGGGACGGCCGACGATATTGGACGCGCCTACGATGACGGCGTGCTGGCCTTTGTAAGGTGTCTTGATGGAATCCAGCAGGGTGATGATGCCGGCCGGCGTACAGGGACGCAGTTCCGGCAGGCGCTGGACGAGGCGGCCCACGTTATAGGGGTGAAATCCGTCCACATCCTTGTCCGGGCGAATCTTCAGCAGGATGGGGTCGGCGTCCAGCGGCTCGGGGAGCGGAAGCTGTACCAGGATGCCGTCGATGGCAGGGTTTTCGTTGAGCTCGTCAATGAGCGCTTCCAGGGCTTCCTGGCTGGTGTCAGCCGGCAGGTCATAGGACAGGGAGAGGATGCCGGCTTTGTCGCAGGCCTTGCGCTTGTTGCCCACGTACACCTGCGAGGCGGGATCCTCGCCGACCAGGACCACGGCCAGCCCCGGGGCTCTCAGGCCCTGGTCGATCCGGGTCTGCACACCCAGCGCAACGTCCTCTCGAACCTGGGCGGCGATTTTCTTTCCATCAATCAGTTCTGCTGTCATTACATGTATAATCTGGTTTGTAGGCGGGGCAGCAGCCCTGCCTGAGCGAGTGATCACGGGACAGGCACGGCAGTCGGGTCAGTCTGCGGGAGCAGGCCGACGCTTTCCGACGGTCGGTCGTTTCGACCGAGGGGCGCTGTCCGGGAAAAGAGCGCGGTATTGTCTCATGGTTCGGGCTTTCGGCCAACGCGGCCCGGTCGATTGGCAACTAATCTGAAATCCGTGTTGACGGACCCCGGAACCGCCGGTATCATTCGCGCCAACTTTGCTGAGGCATCTGTTGTTCAGGTCGTCAGGAACGGGGTATAGCGCAGTCTGGTAGCGCGCCTGCTTTGGGAGCAGGATGTCGGGAGTTCGAATCTCTCTACCCCGACCATCCCTTGGAACCTGGTCATTCAGGTGGGCGAAAGGTCAAGCGCCCGTAGCTCAGCTGGATAGAGCAACGGCCTTCTAAGCCGTGGGTCGTAGGTTCAAGTCCTACCGGGCGCGCCATAACCCCGGCGGGTGAGGGCTCCTCGGGAGCGCGAGCCAGGCCCCCAGCAAAGTTGGGAATAAGCGCCAGCTTATCCTGTTGAAGGCGCTCGATGTCGTCTGAAGGCTCGAGTGACAATGTGGTGGACGTAGCTCAGTTGGTAGAGCTCAGGATTGTGACTCCTGCGGTCGAGGGTTCGAACCCCTTCGTCCACCCCACTTTTCCCGGCTGTTTGATTCCCCGTTGACTGGATCCGACGTTGGCAACACACTGCCATCAAAAGATCGGTGATCGACTGGCGAGAGTGGCGGAACTGGTAGACGCGCTGGATTTAGGTTCCAGTGGGGCAACCCGTGAGAGTTCGAGTCTCTCCTCTCGCACCATCCTCTTCCTTCCTTAATAAGATGATCCTGTGACCCGCTTGCGGTCAGTCCATTCACGAATGTGCAAAGTCCGTGCGCCAGACGTTCTCTCGGCGACCAAAAGCATGATAAAATGGCTGTTTAGTTTTCGCAGGCCTGAGTGGAATTATCTGCGTCCGTTCTGGATTTCGCGTTCGACTCAACCTGTGTCCATTAACTTATTGAACCGGTAATTCGAGGAACTTCCATGCAAGTGTCTGTAGAAACGACGTCCAACATCGAGCGTCGAATGACGATTGGTGTGCCCGCTCAGGAAATTGATCAGGCTGTTCAGAAGCGTCTGCAGGAAACCGCGCGCACCGTTCGCCTGAACGGCTTCCGTCCGGGTAAGGTGCCTTTGAGCGTCGTCAAACGTCGTTTTGGAGCGGGTGTTCGCCAGGAAGTGGTCAGCGAAGTCATGCGCGACAGCTACGTCAAGGCGCTGGAAGAGAAGGAAGTGAACCCGGCTGGCTGGCCGCGTTTCGAACCGAAAGTCATGGAAGAGGGCAAAGACCTCGAATTCGTGGCTATTTTCGAAGTGCTGCCGGAAATCGAACTGGCGGATCTGGGCACGATCGAAGTTGAAAAGCCGAAAGCCGAAGTGGCTGACAAAGACGTCGACAAGATGATCGATACCCTGCGTCGCCAGCAGGCCGATATGAAGTCCGTCAAGCGCAAGTCCAAGAAGAAGGACGTTGTGACCATCGACTTTAAAGGTTACATCGACGGTGAAGCTTTCGAAGGCGGTTCCGCTGAAGGCCACAAGCTGACTCTGGGTTCCGGTCAGATGATCCCGGGCTTTGAAGAAGGCATCATCGGCGGCAAGGCCGGTGAAGAGCTGGAAATCGAAGTGACCTTCCCTGAGGATTACCAGAACGAAGAGCTGGCCGGCAAAGCGGCCAAGTTCGAGATCACGATCCACACCGTAGAAGAGCCGATCCTGCCGGAACTGAACCAGGAATTCTTCGAGAAGTTCGGTGTGAACGCCGAAGACGAAGAAGGCTTCCGCGCGGACGTGAAGAAGAACATGGAGCGTGAGCTGAAGCAGGCCGTCTCCAACAAGGTCAAGAACGACGTCGTTGAAGGTCTGGTCGAAGGCAATGACTTCGAAATTCCCCAGGCGTTGATCGACCAGGAAATCGACCGTCTGCGTCAGGACGCCGTCCAGCGCTTTGGCGGCCAGATGCAGATGGATCCGCAGCAGCTGCCGGCTGAACTGTTTACGGATCAGGCCAAGCGCCGCGTCAAGACCGGCCTGCTGTTCCAGGAACTGATTCGTCAGAACGACATCAAAGCCGATGCCGACAAAATCGACGAGAAGATCCAGGAGATCGCATCCACTTACGAATCACCGGATGAGGTGATCGCGCACTACAACAGCAACCCGCAGCAGAAAGCACAGATCGAGTCTGTGGTACTGGAAGACGCGGTTGTTGGCCATGTGCTGGCCCAGGCCAAGGTGAAAGAGAAGAAGATGAAGTACGAAGAAGCCGTTGCTGCTGGCCAACCGCAGCAGGGTTAACGCTTCGTTTCGAAAAGCGACCGTTTCGGGGCGGACATCGCGCCCCGGAACCGCTACGCTGCATTACGGAACAGCCGGAATTTCCGGCTGTTTTTATCTGGGGCGGTCAATTGTCGGGGCGACAGGACAGCACCGTCCCGGATCTTCAAAAGGCATGCTGAGGCCAAATCAAGGCGCGCTCAGTTGACTTCCGGTAGGGTGATCCCCATATCATCCGCTGGATCGTTCATTTAGCTAAGGAGTTCAGGCACATCATGACGCAACAACCGTATAACGGCCCGACCATGGTGACCAATTCCGGTCTTGTCCCGATTGTCATTGAGCAGACTGCCCGTGGTGAGCGCTCTTTCGACATTTATTCCCGGCTGCTCAAGGAGCGTGTCATCTTCATGGTGGGTCCGGTCGAGGACCACATGGCGAACCTGATTGTCGCGCAATTGCTGTTCCTGGAATCCGAAAACCCCGACAAGGATGTGCACCTGTACATCAACAGCCCGGGCGGTTCCGTCACCGCTGGCATGTCCATCTATGACACCATGCAGTTTATCAAGCCGGATGTGGCGACACTCTGTGTCGGCCAGGCGGCCAGCATGGGTGCCTTCCTGCTGGCGGGCGGCGCTGAAGGCAAGCGAGCCTGTCTGCCCAACTCCCGGGTCATGATTCACCAGCCGCTGGGGGGCTATCAGGGCCAGGCGACGGATATCGAGATCCACACCCGTGAGATTCTCAAGATTCGCGAGACCCTGAACCGGCTGTTGGCTCATCACACGGGGCAGGATCTGGAAACCATCGCCCGCGACACGGACCGTGATAACTTCATGGATCCGCAGCAGGCGAAAGACTATGGTCTGATCGACGCCGTACTTGATAAACGCGTGTCGAATAAATAATACTGATTCGGTGGTTTGAAACCGCGGCAGGTCCGGCTGGCAGCGCTGTCCGGACTGGCCAGCAGGCGCCGAATCCAGTAGCAATCAGAAACGTACTACCGTGATCGCATGACGTCTCGCGGGCGTAAGTTGGTAGCGGAATGCAGAATTCCGAGCCGACAGTGAACACGAAAGCCAAGACAGAGGTATTTCAATGGCAGATGACAGAAACGGCAGGGGCGACGATAACGGCAAGTTGCTCTACTGCTCGTTTTGCGGAAAGAGCCAGCATGAAGTCCGCAAGCTCATTGCAGGGCCCTCGGTTTTCATCTGCGACGAGTGTGTCGACCTGTGCAATGACATCATCCGGGAAGAAATCCAGGAGAACGCACAGGAAGAACAGAGCGACCGCCTGCCCAGTCCCGCCGAAATCCGCGACACACTGGATCAGTATGTCATTGGCCAGGACCGTGCCAAGATCGTGTTGTCTGTAGCGGTTTACAACCACTACAAGCGTCTTCGCTACGGCGAGGGCAAGGCGTCGGAAGTCGAGCTCGGCAAGAGTAACATCCTGCTGATCGGCCCGACCGGCAGTGGTAAGACCCTGTTGGCGGAAACCCTGGCGCGCATGCTGAATGTTCCGTTTACCATCGCCGATGCCACCACGCTGACCGAAGCGGGCTATGTCGGTGAGGATGTCGAGAACATCATCCAGAAGCTGCTCCAGAAGTGCGATTACGATGTAGACAAGGCCCAGCGTGGCATCGTCTACATCGATGAAATCGACAAGATTTCGCGCAAATCGGACAATCCGTCCATCACCCGTGACGTCTCCGGTGAGGGTGTCCAGCAGGCGCTGCTGAAACTGATTGAAGGTACGGTGGCTTCCGTGCCACCCCAGGGCGGTCGCAAGCATCCGCAGCAGGAGTTCCTGCAAGTGGATACCGGTAACATCCTGTTCATCTGTGGCGGTGCGTTTGCCGGTTTGGACAAAGTGATTCGTGAACGCTCCGAACGCAGCAGCATCGGTTTCTCCGCGTCGGTGGTCAGCGAGGACGACCGCAAGAGCACCGGCGACATCATCAAGGATGTGGAAACCGAAGATCTGGTCAAATACGGCCTGATTCCCGAGTTCGTCGGTCGTCTGCCGGTGGTAGCCACGCTCACGGAGCTGGACGAAGACGCCTTGGTCCAGATCCTCACCGAGCCGAAGAACGCGTTGACCAAGCAGTACCAGAAGCTCTTCGATATGGAAGACGTCGAGCTCGACTTCCGCGAAGACGCGCTGCGCGCCGTAGCCCGCAAGGCCATGGAGCGCAAGACGGGTGCACGTGGTCTGCGTTCGATCCTCGAGGCGACATTGCTGGACACCATGTACCAGATCCCGTCTGAGCACGATGTCTGCAAGGTGGTGATCGACGAGAGCGTGATCAGCGGTGACTCCGAGCCGTTCAAGATCTACGCCAATAACGATCATGCGAAAGCGGTGCCGGAAGACTGACGGTTCGCCTTAAACGTGATCCAGAAAAAGGGGCGCTTGCGCCCCTTTTTCTGTTTCCGCGACAGAAAAACCACTCCGGGCCAAAACCGGCGCAGTCGGCCATTGTAATCGCGGAAAAAGCCCCCAATCATTAATTCAATGGAAGCTGACGGCCTTCTTTCTATGGCATCATGGAAACAAGGCGGGTCGGCCGGCAATCCGATTCCAAGTCGGGCAGGGCGTTGACGCTTGCACCTGTCCGTATGCCACGTGTTTCAAGACGCGTCAGTCAGAGGATTCTCTATGACATCACTACCTGAAACCCCCATGAACGATTATCCAATGCTTCCGCTGCGGGACGTGGTGGTCTTTCCACACATGGTCGTGCCGCTCTTCGTTGGCCGGGAAAAATCCATCCAGGCCCTGGAAGCTGCCATGGAGGGGAGCAAGGAAATCCTGCTGGTGGCCCAGCGGGATGCGGGTACAGACGACCCGGGCGCGGAAGACGTCTACAACATGGGTACCCTGGCCACGGTTCTGCAGATGCTGAAACTGCCGGATGGCACCGTCAAGGTCCTGGTCGAGGGCAATGCCCGGGCGAGGCTGGAGTCCATTGAGGAAGGTGATTTCCTGACCGCGCGAGGCGCGCTACTGGAGGAAGACACCCTGCCGGAGCGTGAAGAGTCCGTTCTGGTCAAGACGCTGTCCGAGGAGTTTGAGAAGTACGTCAAGCTGTCCAAGAAAGTGCCGTCGGAGGTCACCAACTCCCTGACCGGCATCGACGATCTGGAGCGCCTGGCGGATACGATGGCCGCTCACCTGGAGCTCAAGATCCACGAGAAGCAGGAGCTGCTGGAGACCCTGGACGTACGTCAGCGCGTTGAACTGCTGCTGGGTCGCCTGGACGGCGAAATCGATCTGATCGAGGTCGAGAAGCGGATCCGCGGTCGCGTCAAGAAGCAGATGGAGCGCAGCCAGCGGGAGTACTACCTCAACGAGCAGATGAAGGCCATCCAGAAAGAGATGGGGCAGCTCGGTGAGGGCGGCGGCGACTTCGAAGAGCTGGAGCAGAAGCTTGAGGAAGCCGGCCTGCCGGAAGAAGCCCGCAAGAAAACCGAAGCGGAACTCAACAAGCTCAAGATGATGTCGCCCATGTCGGCGGAAGCCACCGTTGTGCGGGGCTACATCGACTGGATGCTGGCGATCCCCTGGAAGAAGCGCAGCCGCGTGCGTCACGACCTGGAAAAAGCGCGCGACATCCTGGACCAGGATCACTACGGCCTGGATGAGGTCAAGAAGCGGATCCTGGAATACCTGGCGGTCCAGAACCGGGTGAAGAAAATCAAGGGGCCCGTGCTGTGCCTGGTCGGTCCTCCGGGCGTGGGTAAAACGTCGCTGGGCCAGTCCATCGCCCGGGCGACCAACCGCAAATACACGCGGATGGCGCTGGGTGGCGTGCGTGACGAGGCGGAGATCCGCGGTCACCGTAAAACCTATATCGGCGCGCTGCCGGGCAAGCTGTTGCAGAAGCTGTCGAAGGTCGGGGTGAAAAACCCGCTGTTCCTGTTCGACGAGATCGACAAGATGGGCATGGACCATCGTGGCGATCCGGCTTCGGCGCTGCTGGAAGTGCTGGATCCCGAGCAGAACCACACCTTCAACGATCATTACCTGGAAGTGGATTACGACCTGTCGGACGTCATGTTCGTCTGCACGTCCAACTCCATGGACATTCCGCCGGCCCTGCTGGACCGGATGGAGATCATCCGCATCCCGGGTTACACCGAAGATGAGAAGGTCAACATTGCGCGGCAGCACCTGCTGCCCAAGCAGCTCAAGGCCAATGGTCTGCGCAAGAACGAACTGGACGTCTCCGATGACACCCTGCGCGACCTGATCCGCTATTACACGCGCGAGGCGGGTGTGCGGAGCCTGGAGCGTGAGATCGCGAAGATCTGCCGCAAGGTGGTGCGCGAGCACGTGGAAGCCGGCAACACCGAAACGGTCGAGCTGACGCCCGAACTGCTTGAGCACTATTCCGGTGTACGCAGGTTCAAGTACGGCCTGGCGGAAGAATCCAACCAGGTGGGTCAGGTGACCGGTCTGGCCTGGACCCAGGTGGGCGGCGAACTGCTGACCATCGAATGTGCCCTGACCAAAGGTAAGGGCAAGGTGGTCAAGACCGGGTCGCTGGGCGACGTCATGCAGGAGTCGATTCAGGCGGCCCTGACCGTTGTCCGCAGCCGAGCAGCTGGCCTCGGTATCAAGGATGATTTCTACGAGCATCACGACCTGCACATCCACGTTCCCGAGGGCGCCACACCGAAAGATGGCCCCAGTGCCGGTATCGGCATGTGCACCGGCCTGGTCTCTGCCTTGACTGGCATTCCGGTGCGGGCGGACGTCGCCATGACCGGTGAGATCACCCTGCGTGGTCGCGTGCTGGCCATCGGCGGACTCAAGGAAAAGCTGCTTGCGGCGCACCGCGGCGGCATCAAGACGGTCATTATCCCTGAGGAAAATGTTCGGGATCTCAAAGAGATACCCGAGAACATCAAGGAGTCTCTGGATATCCGTCCGGTGACCTGGATCGATCAGGTCCTGGATGTGGCGCTGGCCTATCAGCCGACGCCGGATGCCGGCGACCTGTCCGACAAGGCGACACCGGCCAAATCGCGGGATGAGGAAGGCGAATCCGGCGAACGCATAAATACACATTAAACGGCGAGGCCGTTGTTGACAGCCCTGAGAGCCCGTTGGTATAACTGTTTCGTCCTGAAGCAGCCTGTACCAAGGGCTCCCGGGGTTTTTGCAAGTATTCCGATCGACACCCGATGAACGAAAGGAATAAGAAAACCGAAGAATGGAATTCTCCGACCGCTTGTGCGATAGTCGGGAAGCTCCGAAAAAAACAAACCAACCTATAACATCTTCAACCTGAAATCGAAGGGGTTTAGTGTGAACAAGTCCGAACTTATCGATGCAATCGCAGAGTCAGCTGACATTTCCAAGGCCGGTGCAGGACGTGCCCTGGATGCCATGGTTAACTCCATCACTGACGCTCTGAAAAAAGGCGATCAAGTCACTCTGATCGGCTTTGGTACCTTCTCTGTCAAGGAGCGCGCTGCTCGCACTGGTCGTAACCCGCAGACCGGCGCCGAGATCAAGATCCCGGCCTCCAAGGTTCCTGGCTTCAAGGCTGGCAAGGCCCTGAAAGACGCCGTCAAGTAAGAAGTGGCTTAAGCGGCAATGTCCTGGTGGCATTGCCGGGGTAGTTTCTTCAAGGCATCCGGTCCCGGTAAGTCCAACATACCTGATCATGCTGAAATCTACTGAATAACTGCCCCACAGATTTCGAGGCGCATCCCTTGTCGGGTGCGCCTTTTTACGTTCAGTGTGCTGCTCACGTCAGCCTCTTTCATGAGTCCATGGCAGCCGCTGGTACCCCGACGAACACAAGAACGAGGCCTGACGCGGACACCCGGTAGTAACATCGATAGTCACACCGAGGCTGCCGGTCCGAGCTGACGTCTGGGAGGAACATGCTTCAAGATATCCGGAACAATGCCCAGAGCACGATTGCCAAGGTCATCATCGTGCTGCTGGTAATCGGTCTGTCCATGTTTGGCGTGCGCGCCATCATTGGCGGATTTTCGGGGGAGCCCGAAGTCGCCACCGTCAATGGCAAGGACATCACCGAACGAGAATTTACCCGCACCGTGCAAATGCAGCGTCAGCAGCAGCTGGCCCAGATGGACAATCCCGATCCGTCACTGATCAACGAGGACCAGATCCGCCAGCAGGTCCTGGAAGGGTTGATTCAGCGCACCGTGCTGACCCAGGATGCGGAGGATCAGGGTCTGGCCCTGTCCGAGCAGGATGTCGACAGCCTGATCACCTCCATGCCGCAGTTCCAGGTCGATGGCGAGTTCAATCGTAACGCCTTCGTGGCGGCGGTGCGCAACATGGGCATGGGCGTCGCGGAATTCCGTCAGGCGCTGCGTCGGCAGTTTGCGATCAACCAGATCCGTGCCGGCATCTCCCAGAGTGCCATCGTCAATGCCCAGACCGCGAAGGACATCCTGCGTATCCAGTCTCAGACCCGGACCTTCCAGACCCTGCGCATTCCGGCGTCGGCCGTCGCGGATGACGTCAAGATCAGCGACGACGATATCGCCACGTATTACGACGAGCACAAGGCGGATTTTGTTCAGCCGGAAAGCGTCGATGTGTCCTACATCACCCTGTCCATTGATGACCTGGCCAAGCAGGAAGACATCAGCGAGGACGCGGTGCGCGATCTCTATGAGCAGCGCAAGCAGGACCTCGGTGGCGAAGAGCAGCGCCGGGCCTCCCACATCCTGATCGAGGATGGGGATGACGCCCAGAAAACGGCGCAGGAAGTCGAGAAGAAGCTGGCCGACGGAGCCGACTTCGCCAAGCTGGCCAAGGAATACTCGGCGGATCCGGCATCCGCCCAGCAGGGCGGCGATCTGGGATACGCCGGCAAAGGCGTCTACGACAGCGCGTTCGAGAAGGCACTGTTCAGCCTGAAAGACGGCGAGATCTCCGATCCGGTCAAGACCCAGTACGGTTACCACATCATCAAGCTGACCGGCGTCCGCAAGACGGAAGCGCCCTCGTTTGATGAGATGAAGGACGACCTGCGCCAGGAACTGGCTCGCCAGAAAGCGGGTAAGACCTTCTCCGAAATTCGGACCAAACTGGCGGACATTTCCTATTCCGATCCCAGCCTGGAAGGTCCGGCCAAGGACCTGAACCTGACCATCCAGACTCGCGACGATGTGAAGCGTAAGGGCAACAAGGCACCGTTCGATCACGAAGGCCTGCTGCGCCAGCTGTTCAGCGACGACGTACTCAGCGGCGAGTTCAACACCGAAGTCATCGACGTGGACAAGAGTACGTCGGTGGTCGCACATGTGCGTAAGCACCATCCGGAAGAGCAGCTGTCGCTGGATGCGGTCAAGGATCGTATACACGATCAGCTGCGCGCCAAACGGATCAGCGAAGCACTGGCCGACAAGAGCAAGGCGTTGGTTGAGCGTCTTAAGCAGGGCGATGCGCCCGGTGACGTAGCCGCTGCGGTGAACGGTGAATGGCAAAGCCACGATGCGGTCAGCCGTAATGCCGGCGACGTTGAGTTTGACGTGATCCGGTCCGCCTTCAGCATGCCGCGCCCGGCCAGTGATGACAGCAGCACCTACGACTGGGTGAACGGTGCCCAGCGTGCCGTGGTCATCGAGTTGAACAAGGTTACCGACGGCAAGGTCGAGGGCAAGGAGGACCAGATCAAGGCCCTGACCCAGTACCTGAACAACCAGCGTGGCCAGCGTGAATACGCCGCCTACGTGCAGTCACTGCGTGACAGTGCCGAGGTGGAGCGCCCCTGATCCGGGTGGGTTTCAAACCATGAAAAAGGCAGGGCCTAGGCCCTGCCTTTTTTGTGTCTGCGCAGTATGGATGGGAAGGCGATCAGTTCACAGGGACGCCAGCACCCTGGGCGCCCGACTGGACCTGCTCGAAGACGGCGACCGACAGCGCCGGCACGTTGAAGTCACCGCCCGAGAAGGTGGCAGCGACATCGCCGTTGAGTTCGGTGTGCAGCGAAAAGCCGGACAGGGATGTGGACAGGGTCTGTGCATCGGGCGAAGCATTGATGATGACCATCAGTGCGTCCCGTGCGCTGTCCAGATCGGCGCCCGCGCCAGTGCCGTCGTCCAGACTGAAGGCCAGCAGGCCGGGAATCTGGTCCGGCCCGGTGTTGTGGAACGACAGGCGCTGCTTGACGTCGGCGCCGGTGGTTAGATGGAACAGCGGTGAATCCCGCCGGATACGCAGCAGGTCGGCCACGGCGTCACGGGCATAGGCAATGTCCGCCTGCGTGGGTTCGGCGTTGGGATTGGCGATGATGTCACCGATCAGGTCCCAGTTGTCGCCGTCTTTGTCCTCCCGGGGCAGACCGCGATTCCAGGCAGTGTCCTGATAGCTGAAGTCCACCGCATTGAACCAGTCGCCCGAGTCGTAGCTGTCCCGTTGCATGGATTTGGAACGCAGGATATCCGCGCCCATCTGCATGAAGGGAATGCCCTGACTCAGCAGCGGCACCGCCAGGCCAATCACCTGCATGCTGGCGCGGTCGTGACTGGAGACCGAGGTGGCGATCTTGTACTGGTTGTTGTCCCAAAGCGTCTGGTTGTCGTGCTTGGACACGTAGTTCACCAGTTCCTGTGGATCCTCGGTGTAGCCGGCTGCCTGACCGTTATAGTCGATGTCCGCGCCGGTGCGGACGTCGCCGGACGCCGTCTCGAAGCTGAAGTCCTTGAGACCACCGGTAATGCCCACACGGATCCAGTCGAGGGTCGAGAGCAGGGTCTGCTTCTCGTCGTCGGAACCGCTGTTCATCTCGTTGGGCAGGGTGTACAGGCCGTTGGCGAACCCCTGGTTCTGACGCAGGGCATCGCCCCCGTCGAACGGACCGCCGCCTCGCACGGCATCCCGCAGGCGATCGTTGAAGGAGCCGATGCCGGAACCACCGAGATTGGCCTGGATCGCGTTCACGCCGCGGGCATTGTCGGCCACTTCGCCAAAGTTCCACCCCTCTCCGTAGAAATAGGTGTCCGGGTCGACGGCTTGAACGGCTGCCAACGCGTGCGTCATGTTGCGCAGCATGTGATGGCCCATCAGGTCGAAGCGGAAGCCCGAGATGTCATAGGCGTCGGCCCAGGTGACCAGGGAGTCGGTCATCAGCTTTTCCATCATCGCGTGTTCAGACGCGGTGTTCTCGCAGCAGGAGGACTGTTCCACGGCGCCGGTCTGCGGATCCAGGCGGTGGTAATAGCCGGGCACCAGTTTATCGAGTACCGACTTATCGGCCATGCCCGAAGCGTTGGTGTGGTTGTAGACCACGTCCATCACCACGTTGAATCCCATGTCGGTCAATGCCTTGACCATCTGACGGAATTCCAGGATGCGGGGAACGCCTTCGGCGTCTGAGGCGTAGCTGCCTTCCGGCACGGTGTAGTGCGCCGGATCGTAGCCCCAGTTGAAGCTGTCCAGCCCGCGCAGGGTGTCATAGAGAGCCTGGGCATTGCCGGTGGTCGGGTCGAAGGATTCAAGCACTGAGCGGATGCTGCCGGCACTGCATTGGTCCGCCCACTCGGTCGCCGCGGCGTCGGACAGGTCACACAGGCGACTGAAATCGTCGTCGATATCGACCACCTGCGACGGATCTTCATTGACCGTGGCAAAGTCGAACGTGGGCAGCAGATGAATGTGGGTGACCCCAGCCGCGGCGAGTTGCTGCAGGTGCTGCACGCCGGCACCGCCGCTGTCGCTGAAGGCGGCGTACTTACCACGATCGTCCGCCGGTACCGAACTGTCGCCGGCGCTGAAATCGCGGATGTGGGTTTCGTACACCACAACGTCTTCCGGTTGGTCGACGGCGGGCGGGGTCAGGCTGTCCCAGCCGCTGGGTTTGAGGTCGGCGTCGTCCAGGTCCACTACCTGCGCGTACTGGCCATTGGTGGAGAGACTCAGGGCGTATGGGTCCGTGGCAAAGGCGTCTTCGACGTTGCCGGTCTCCGGATGATAGGCCGTGACCTCATACTGGTAATACTGGCGGTCCAGCGAGAGTGGTCCGGAGTATTCCCAGACACCGGGATGAGCGTCGTCCTTTGTCATATCGACGGGGTAGCCGGTGAGCGCGGTTTTCGCGTTGTCGAAGACGTGCAGGCGCACGGATTGGGCGGTCGGAGCCCAGACCCGGAACGTGACTCCGCTGCCGGTGACGGTGGCCCCGAGCGGTCCGTCGTAGCGATACAGGTCATCCAGCACACCGGGAATCTGCACCTTCGTGGCGCTCATCAGCTCGTCATTGCTGTTGTAGGCCGCCGCGACCAGTTGGCCCCTTAACGCTGCTTTGCGAGAGCCGGCGTCCAGGGGCACCGAGTAGGCCGGCCAATCGGCCAGGTGGGGAAAGGCCTCCGCTGCATCGCTGGATAGCGTGCCGGCGGTGAGTTCGACCGACTGCCCGCCAACGAGTGCGCCGTCGCTGACGTGGATACCGGCATCGGTGTCGTAACGCAACTCGACCCGAGCGGCGTTCCCGGCATCGTCCCAGACCAGGGTTTGCCGATCGACCCAGTGGGCACTGGCGCCGTCGATGGTGATGTCGCTGCTGACCGGGCTGGTGTAGATCTCACCGGAGCCGCTGAGGGTAAAGACCCGGCGGCCCAGCTCGTCCAGATGCCAGATCATGTCGTTGCCACCAAGGTCCTTGCTGTCTCCGTTGTGCATGATGAAGTTGATGCACCCGGCCTCGTCGGTCAGGTCGATCAGGTAGTAGGCGCCGTAAGTGTCGCTGACACCATCCGCGACATGAGCGCTGGTCCACTCGGTCGGGTTTGCAACGCCGGAGCAGCTGTCGGTGTTCCACAGATGCAGTCCCCAGCCGTCGTAGGTGGCGTCGGGTCGTTTGTAGTAGAGCACTGCCTCGTTGGCACCGGGGTCGATCAGGGGCTCGGTGGTGTCGCCGTCGGACGACCCGTCATTGCCCTGATCGGTCTTGCAGCCGGTCAGACCCGCCGCAAGGGCGAAGGCCAGGACCAGCGGAAGGGTTTTGCGCTGATTCATGAGAAGCATTCCTTGTACGGTTGTTGTTTTTGGTACTGCGCAAGGAAATGGTCGCCGGTTGTAGTGTCTCTCCACATCCTCTGGAGGACGATTCATTGCGGCGTAGAAGGCGGGGCGTAACGGGGGGGTGGAGGGCAAGAAAAAACCTCCGGGCCCGAAGGTGCGGAGGTTTTCGGCTACCGAGTTCCCGGCCGGGAAGGAAGGGCCGGCCGGGTGTCAGGCGGGTATTACCACCAGGCTTCCATCTGGACGCCCAGTTGGATGTCACCGTCAACGCCCTCGCCAGCACGGGCTGCTTCGGCGCGGTCACCGAAGAAGGTGGCGGCGTAGGCACGGATCACCGGGCGGGCCCAGTAGTTGCCACCGGCGGACCACTGCTGGGCAATGGCGACCTTCTGCAGGTTGGAGGACTCGTCCTCACCGATGAACTGGGCGTCGTCGTAACCGACTTCAACCGCCGTGCTCAGAACCGGTGACCACTTGTAGGTCGGACGGATGACAATGCTGGTGCGCTCGGCATCGTCCTGATTGCTGTTGGACGCGGAGCCTTGCTGATAGAGGGCGGAGTAGCCCATTTCCCAGTTGCCGCCCAGGGTAATCACACCGTGATCCAGGATGCGCCAACTGCTGTCCATGTAGCTTCCGTTCGAATCATTTTCGTTGTCGACACGGCCACCACCGCCGGCTTCAAAGGCCGCGAAGCCCATGGAATCGGCGCCATACTGCAGGACGAACTTGTTGAACCCACCCATGATGCCGGTGGAGAGTTCCGCGGTCAGGAAATAACCGTTCTCGTCGTTGAAGCCAGCGTCTTCCTGCTGGTCGGTCAGGTCGGCCATGCCGTAGATGCCTGCCAGCATGAGGGTGCTGGAACCAACCGGGAATGCGTATCGCACATCCAGCTTGTTGTTCTGGACGAATTCGTCGCCGTCCGGGTTGTCGTGGTTGATGAACGCCAGGGACAGCTTGCCGGCACCGGCCTGGATGTTCTCGACACCACCGCCGTAACCGGAGTCGTTCAGGTAATAGAAGTCCAGATGATGGACGTCGTGGCGCTGGTAGTAGCGTTTACCCGCCCACAAAGTGGCGCCGGGCAGCGACTCGATCACGTTGTTGCCGGAGATATACAGCTGGCGGAGTGAAGTGTTACCGCCGTCATAGCCGCCGCCGGATTCATTGTAGCTATAGCTTTGGAAGTCGTTGCCCTGATTGTCGGCGCCGTAAGACACCATGGAATCAAAACGGAAGGTTTTTCCGTCTTCGTTATAGAGTTCGTCGCCCAGCCCGATTTCGGCGTAGGTGTCGCACTCATCGGCCAGACGACCCACATAGTGCCCGGCTGCACCGCTACCGAAACAGGTCTGCTCGCCGCCGCTCTGGAGATTGGTGGAAGCGCCCGCGCGGGCATACCCAGTGAAGTCGACAGCGGCAGCGGGTGTGGCCAGCGCAGCGGATGCGATGGCTGCGGCAATCGGAGTCAGTCTGAAGATTGCTCTCTTGTTGTTTTGCATCATTTGTATCCTGTGCATTTTTGTCTTGTTTGAGCGCCAGGGTCCCGTCACCGTCGTGACGGCCGGGTCAGCGGCCGACAGGCCAGGCAACGGAACCCGCCTGAAGCGCGCGGTAGGGCACGCTTGGTCGGCTTCCGGCCCATATATCGGGAAACCCGTATTCATACTCCGTAATGCACAACGGTGCCGCATCATCCGGGGGCGGAGAATTAGGGGGGGAGTGTCAGGGGGGAGGAGGGGCGTAGCGTTGGATGGGGCAGCGACGACCGGGGGCGGCCGCCGCTTTCGGGCTGCTTACTCGGCGCTGAAGCGCGTCGGCTTGAGGCTGTCCTTGATCTTCTTCAGGTGGCTCTGGAAGTCGGCACCGCGTTTGAGGGTCACGCCGGTGGCCAGGATGTCGATGATCATCAGGTGGATGATGCGCGAGGTCATGGGCATATAGACCTCCGTATCCTCCGGGGCCGTGACTTCCAGTGCTACCGTGCAGGCGCGGGACAGAGGAGAGTCCGGCGCCGTGATGCCGATGACGGTGGCCCCGTTGCTGCGGGCCGCTTCGGCAATATCGACCAGCTCCCGGGTGCGGCCGGTATAGGAAATCACCACGATCACGTCCCCGGTATGGCTGCCGGCAGCGACCATCCGCTGCATCAGCGCATCGTCATAGGCGATGACCGGAATATTGAAGCGGAAAAACTTGTGTTGCGCATCCAGGGCAACGGGGGCCGAGCCGCCCATGCCGAAAAAATTGATCTGCTTGGCCTGGATCAGGTAATCGATGGCGGCACCCAGGGCGACCGGGTTCAGCACCTGTCGAGCCTTGTCGAGGCTGGCGATGGTGCTCAGCACGATCTTGTCGGAGAAGGTGGCGACGTCATCGTCCGGCCTCACGTTCTGACTGACGTACGGGGTTCCGGTTGCGATGCTCTGGGCCAGTTGAATCTTGAAATCCGGGAAGCCGGACGTGGAAAAGCCGCGGCAGAACCGGTTCACGGTCGGTTCGCTGACGTCTGCGGCCCGGGCCAGGGCGGCAATGCTGTAGCGAGTGGCGGCGGTGGGGTCACGCAGGATGGCTTCGGCGACCTTGCGCTCGGACTTGTTCAGGGTGTCCAGTTTGCCCTGGATCTGTTCCAGCAGATTGGGCGTGGCTGTCTCGTTTGTTGTCGTCATGTTTGGCTATCCCGCTATCACTCTGCTTCACTGAAAGTGCGTTATTAATCGACGATGCTCCGCGGTACTGCGTTGCCATTCATCGTGCGTGCCATTCCGAACCGCTGATCGCTGGCTCAGCATGAGCTGCGCCGGTCGTTGCTCTCTCGCCCCGACAGATGGAGTCTGTCCCGGGCCTTTGCGACCGTTAAGGGCGCGAATTATACCGGTTTTAACCGGCCTCATGTGTAGTAAAGTAGTCAAAAGATCCGAAAAAATCTTGGAATCCGTCCTTTTTAATGCGATTATTTTGTCAAAATTACTACATAGCGGCGCCCGAGCAACGCTACCGTCTGAAAGTAACGGTGTCGTCTGCGATTAATCAGCCGCGGAATCCCTCAGAAACCAGGTTGAAGGACTGTCACAAGAATGAGCCGGAAAAACGAGAACCAGTGTGACCTGATCATGTTCGGCGCGCTGGGGGATTTGGCGCAGCGTAAACTGTTTCCTGCGCTCTACCAACTGGAAGCGGCCGGTCTGCTGGCGCCCAAGACACGCATTCTCGCCCTGGCGCGGCAGGATCTGGACACCGATGGCGCCCGTGAGCAGCTGCGTGCCAAGCTCAAGGAGCACGTGAAGCCGGCCGAGATGGACGAGAAGGTCATGACTCGCATTCTCTCGCGCATCGACTATCTCAAGCTGGATTTCGGCACCGCCGATGATTACGTCGGCCTGCGTCAGTGGCGTGAGTCCGGTGGCGGGGCACTGATTGTCTATATGGCCACACCGCCCGCCCTGTACGGGATGATTGCCCGCAACCTGAGGGAGACCGACTGCATTGACGCGGCCACTCGCGTGGTCGTCGAAAAGCCGATCGGTCACGACCTGGAGTCGTCCTATGAGATCAACGATCAACTGGCCGAAGTCTTCAACGAAAACCAGCTGTTCCGGATCGACCATTACCTGGGTAAGGAAACCGTCCAGAACCTGATCGCCCTGCGTTTCGCCAACAACCTGTTTGCCTCGCAGTGGAACCAGGACCACATCTCCCACGTCGAAATCACCGTGGCGGAAAGTGTCGGCATCGAAGGCCGCTGGGGCTATTTCGATCAGGCCGGTCAGATGCGGGACATGATCCAGAACCACCTGCTTCAACTGCTGTGCCTGATCGCCATGGATCCGCCGTCGGACCTGTCTGCGGACAGTATCCGGGATGAGAAGGTCAAAGTGCTCAAGGCGCTGCGTCCGATTACGCCGGATCTGGTGGAAACCCACCTGGTTCGTGGCCAGTACACGGCCGGTACGGCAGCGGGCAAACCGGTGCCGGGTTATCTCGAAGAAGAAGATGCAGTGCGTGGCAGCACCACCGAGACCTTTGTGGCCCTGAAGGCGGAAATCTCGAACTGGCGCTGGTCCGGGGTTCCGTTCTACATCCGGACCGGCAAACGGATGCCGGAGAAGCTTTCGCAGATCATCATCCACTTCAAGCCGGCGCCGCATTACATCTTTGACCCGGACCAGAAGCATCTGGCCAATAACAAGCTCATTATCCGTCTGCAGCCGGATGAGGGGATGTCACTGCAGATCCTGACCAAGGATCAGGGGCTGGACAAAGGCATGCGCCTGCGCCAGGGCCCGCTGGAGCTGACGTTCTCCGAAGCCTTCAAGCAGGCCCGCATCCCCGACGCCTACGAGCGACTGCTGTGGGAAACCATGAAGGGGAACCAGTACCTCTTCGTGCGTCGAGACGAAGTGGAGTACGCGTGGCGCTGGGTGGACCAGGTCATCTCCAACTGGGAAGAGCACGCGTCGCCGCCCAAGCGCTACGCGGCTGGAACCTGGGGGCCGGTCGCTTCCATTGCCCTGATCACCCGTGACGGCAGGAGCTGGTATGAAGATGCCTGATATCGATTGGCCGTCCACCGTGAATCCCGTCATTGGAGAGAGTGCCGAAGAGGTGGCGGGCAAGCTGGCAGATGCGGTTGCCGAAAGGCTCGAACAGGCGCTGGCGAGTCGCGACCGGGCCAGCATAGCCCTGTCTGGTGGCAGTACGCCCAAGCCGTTTTTTGAAAGGCTGCGGGACAAACCGCTGGATTGGTCGCGGGTGGACGTCACCCTGGCCGACGAGCGGTGGGTGCCGTTCGAATCCAGCGACAGCAATGAGCGCCTGCTGCGTGAGCATTTCCTGCAGGGCGCCGCTGCCAAGGCCCGCTTTATCGGCATGAAGCAGGCGCATGAAAGCGCCAATGCGGGTCAGCCGCTGGCCGAGCAGGCCCTGTCCGAACTGGCCTGGCCACTGGACGTGCTGGTGCTGGGGATGGGGAGCGATGGCCACACGGCTTCCCTGTTCCCGGATGCGCCTGAAATTGATCGGGCGCTGGATGTCAGTCAGCCAGACCGTTGTATGGCGTTGCATCCGGCCTCCCAGTCCCAGGCGCGCCTGTCGCTGACCCGGCGGGCCCTGGAGAACGCGGGCTGGATAGCCCTTCACCTGAAAGGCGAGGACAAGATGGACACCCTGCGCGCGGCCATGGACGACATGGCTGCCGTGCGCGAGATGCCGATCCGGTTATTCCTCAGCCTGGGGCTCAATCTGTTCTGGAGCCCCTGAATTCCCCGTATACAGAGAGACGATCTGCAATGCCTTCATTATTGACAGAAGCTCATCGGCAACAGGTTCAGGCGCTGCTGGCAGCCTGCCCGCTGGTACCGGTGATTGCTATTAACAAGCCGGAAGACGCGCTGCCGCTGGGTAAGGCGCTGGTGGCCGGCGGCATCAACATCCTCGAAATCACCTTGCGTACGCCCTATGGTCTCGACGCCATTCGTGAGCTGCGCGCCGAGCTGCCCGATGTGTGGGTGGGTGCGGGTACCGTGACCACGGTTGAGCAATACAAGCAGGTTGAGGAAGCGGGTGCGCAATTCGTGATTACGCCGGGTCTGACTGAGGCGCTGCTGGATTACGCGATTACCGCCAAGGCGCCGTTACTGCCGGGCGTGTCGACCCTCTCTGAGATGATGATGGGTTATCAGCGCGGTTTCCGTCACTTCAAATTCTTCCCGGCCGAAGCGTCCGGTGGCAAGGCGGCCCTGAAGGCCTTCTCCGGTCCGTTCCCGGACGTAGTGTTCTGTCCCACCGGCGGTATCGGTAAGGATACAGCCAAGGACTACCTGGCGCTGAGCAACGTCGCAGCCGTTGGCGGTAGCTGGCTGACACCGAAAGACGCGATCGAGGCCGGTGACTGGGAACGAGTGACCGAAATCTCCCGGGAGAGTCTGGCTCTGCTGAAGTGACTGGGTGGTTGTAAAGAGTAGTTGGGTTGGGCGCCTTCGGGCGCCCTTTTTTTGTGCGCCCGGCACGGGCGCACTCCTGGAGGTGCAAATCCTCCCGTGAGCTGGCCACAGCGAGCGAAGTGAAGCGCAACTGCGGAAGGGCGACCGACCGTGGGGAGGAAGCGTGGAGCGTAAACCGTGAGCCGATGAACAAGAATCGGATACGAGGCGCTGCCGAGCAGGGCGAGCGGGCAAGAAGCCGCGAAGCTCTTGTGGCCAAGGCGAGGTGACGTATATCCGGCGGTTGTGCGGTGAAGGAGTGTGTTCTTACCCGGGGAGATCTCGCCTTGTGCCTGAAAGGGTGACGTGGCAACGCGGAGCGAGAAGTCAGCAGAGGCCATAGTAGTTCCGGTATGGAACGAAGGGCCGAACGAGAAGGAGCGTCAAACGCCTTGTCGATGAACCCTGTCATGCATCAGATGCCCGCACCGGCGGGGCGGGTTGCGAACGAAGAGGTGAAGCCTTGCCGACCGTAACCAGCGATGAAACCGGGCTCCCGCGACGAGAACCGGAGGGCGCAGGGCGAAGCCTGCTGGAGCAGGCGTTCGCACGAGAGAATATGCAACGGGCATGGAAGCGCGTGAAGGCCAACAAGGGAGCGGCGGGTATCGACGGTCTGGACATTGCCCAGACCGCCGAACACCTGCAATGGGCCTGGCCAGAACTCCGTCAGCAGTTGCTGGACGGCGCCTACCGGCCACAACCGGTCCGCCGGGTCGGTATCCCGAAAGCGGACGGCCGTGAACGGGAACTGGGTATTCCCACCGTGACCGACCGTCTGATCCAGCAAGCACTACTGCAGGTGCTGCAACCTCTGATCGATCCCACCTTCAGCGAGCACAGCTACGGCTTCCGTCCGGGCC